>DASYBQ010000043.1:0-9876 GCA_036500625.1 Pseudonocardia sp.
CGTCACGCCAACCGGTGTTTCCCTGACGAACTTGAAGACCACCGGGACCGTCCTCCTGGTAGAGGACAGTCAAGCCACCCCAGTCAGTGTGCTCTCCCCTCCGTAACTGTCCCAGCTTCGGCGGCTTGAGCTGCGGGTAGTAGTAGTTGGCGACGAGCGACGAGACATGATTGTCGAACTTCGCATCGAAGAAGCCCTCGTCCAACTGGAGTGCGAGAGCACACAGTCGCATGAGGTCCCTGCAGAGCCGCGTCATAGCGATCATGTACTTCTGCCACGTCTTCTTGAAATCGCTAGGGACTCTCGGCCAGATGTTGGCCAACTTCCACGAGGCCCAGTAATCGCCGAGGGTTGCACGCTCTTGCTCGCTCAGCTCGCCCGTCACGTGCACCCCAAATGCCTCACAGAGGTCGGGAGGGGTTTCTTGGTCAAGGCTTCGGGCGGTTGTCCCACCCAAACGACGAAACCCGGATACGCCGGGACGATGTGCGATCAAATCCTTCTGCGCATCGGGCAACTTGAAGAACTTATTGGTCGTGGTGCACATGCGATGGACAAGTTCCTGTGGCACACCATGGCCTACTATGGCGAAGAAACCCGAACTCTCACACGCTCCGCCGATCGCCCTTGCTATGGCGCTGCGTCCACCTGCGGTGCCGGCGGAGGACAAGTCGAGAACTGGTACGAGTCCGTCAACCACGGTAACGATTTTCTGAGCGTGACTCATTGCTTCTTCCTCCTGTTAATTTCTGTGAGCTCGGCTGTCGCTGGTCCGGATCAGCGTGATGGTCGCCAACAACCCGAGGGCGGCGATCAGGGCGTCGCCGAGGAAGGCGGCGGTGTAGCCGGCGGTGAGGGTCTCGGATGTCGCGGGGTGCCGGTTTGTGCGCGCGAACGCGACACCGGAGAGAACAGCCAGCCCGAGGGCTCCGCCGAGCTGCTGGCTGGTGTTGATCAGTCCGCTGGCCAGCCCGGCCTGTTGCCAATCGACTCCGGTCGCCGCGGCGACGAATAGTGGTACGAACGTCAAGCCGAGCCCGGCGCCGGCAACAAGCCCCGGGCCGAGGATGTCGACCAGAAAGCTGCCCCTCGGCGACGCCTGACCCAACCAGGCGAGTCCCACGACGAGCAATCCCATGCCAATCGCCAACACCGGCTTGTATCCCTGCTTGGTCACCAATTTCGAGCCGAGTCCGAGCGAGGTGCCGAAGGTCGTCAGGCACATCGGTACCAGGCACAGGCCCGTGGTCACCGCGTCGTAGTGCAACACATTCTGCAGATAGAGCGAGAGAAAGAAGAACATCGGCATCAGGACACCGCCGACGATGATGCCGGCAACGTTGGCGCCGGTCAGCGTGCGAATCCGGAAGATTGTCATGTCGACCAGTGGCCCGCGTGAATGCCGCTCGATGAGGACAAATGCGCCGATCAGCGCGATCGCGGCGAGACCTGAGGCGATCCTCGCACCCGATCCCCAACCCGCCTCGGGAGCCTTGATCAGCGCATAGACCAGTAGTGCGAGTCCGACGGTGCTGGTGGCTGCCCCGGCAAAGTCGAACACCTGGTTAGGCGAACGGTCCCGCGTCTCGGTGAGCAGCGCAACGGCGAGCGGCAGGCAGATGGCAACGACCGGAACGTTGATCCAGAGGACCCACGGCCAACCGGCATACTCGGTCAGTATCCCGCTGAGGACGACGCCGGCCGCGCCGCCGGCACCTCCGACGGCCGCCCACGCCGCGTACGCTTTGTTGCGCTCCGTGCCGTCGTCAAAGGTAACGGCGATGGTCGACATTGCCGACGGTGATAGGACAGCGGCCCCGATATCCTGTATGACCCGAGCAGCGGTCAACACTCCGACGGAGTCCGCGAAACCGCCCGCCAGCGACGCGCAGCCGAACAGAACCAGTCCGACGATGAACATGCGCCGTCGACCCAGTAGGTCGGCCAGCCGGCCGCCCAGAAGTAGGAAGCCGCCGAATGTCAGAACGTAGGCGCTGACCACCCAGGCGAGAGCCAGCTGGTCGACGTCGAGCGCATCTCCAATCGCGGGCAGGGCCACGTTCACCACCGAGCCGTCCAGCACAACCATGAACTGTGCGGCACACAGCAACACCAGTGCATACCAACGGCAACGTTCGCGAATACCGTCAACAGCGGTCAATGAAATGTCTCCTCCCGGACCAGGCCATTTGCTGATCGTTGGCTGGCCCGACGCTATCGGCGGCCGAGCGCGAATGCGGCCTATGATGCGCGTCACAATTCCGCGGCTCGACGCCAGCTTGAGGTCATGGTCGGCCGGGTACGGCTGCCAGCCCCCGGGCGGGATTTGCGGTAGGTCGCTGACGTTCACCCGGTCAGGTCCGAAGCCGCGCTGAGGCGCGCTTGGTGCCTCCGCGCGTTACGGTGGCTTTCTAAGTAGGCATCGAATTATCCAGCCACCGTGGAGAGTCGGCGATGACTGTCACCAGCAGTAGCCAGCAGGCAAGCGTCAGTGAGCAGGAAGCACGCAAGGTCGCCGAGCAGGCGCGGGAGGCCGACTGGCGCAAGCCCAGCTTCGGCAAGGAGCTGTTCCTCGGCCGGTTCCGGCTGGACCTCGTCCACCCGCACCCGACCGGCGAGCCCGAGTCGGTCGACCGTGGCGAGGCGTTCCTGGCCAAGATGCGGGAGTTCTGCGAGACCAGCGTCGATCCCCGGGTGATCGAGCGGGACAACCAGATCCCGGACGAGGTGGTGCGCGGCCTGAAGGAACTGGGCGCGTTCGGCATGAAGATCGACACCGAGTACGGCGGGCTCGGGTTGTCGCAGGTGTACTACAACAAGGCGTGCATGCTGCTGGGCTCGCTGCACCCGACGCTGGGCACGCTGTTGTCCGCGCACCAGTCCATCGGTGTGCCGCAGCCGGTGAAGATGTTCGGCACCAAGGAGCAGAAGCAGACCTGGCTGCCCCGCTGCACCAAGGAGATCAGCGCGTTCCTGCTCACCGAGCCCGACGTGGGCAGCGACCCGGCCCGGCTGCATGCCACCGCCACCCCCGACGGCGACGACTACGTGCTGGACGGCGTCAAGCTGTGGACCACGAACGGGGTGGTCGCCGACCTGCTCGTGGTGATGGCCCAGGTGCCCAAGAGCGAGGACCACCGCGGCGGCATCACCGCGTTTGTCGTGGAAGCCGACAGCCCCGGCATCGTGGTGGAGAACCGCAACGAGTTCATGGGGCTGCGCGGCATCGAGAACGGTGTCACCCGGTTCACCAAGGTGCGGGTGCCCGCCGCGAACCGGATCGGCAAGGAGGGCCAGGGCCTCAAGGTCGCGCTGGCCACACTCAACGTCGGCCGGTTGTCCGTGCCCGCGGTGTGCGCCGGCACCGCGAAGTGGTGCCTGAAGATCGCCCGCGAGTGGTCCCGGGAGCGGGTGCAGTGGGGCAAGCCGGTCGGCGAGCACGAGGCGGTGTCCGGCAAGATCGCGTTCATCGCGGCCACCGCGTACGGCCTCGAGGCCATGGTGGACCTGTCCAGTGAGATGGCCGACGAGGACCGCAACGACATCCGGATCGAGGCGGCGCTGGCCAAGCTCTACGCCTCGGAGATGGCCTGGCTGGTCGCCGACGAGCTGGTGCAGGTCCGAGGGGGCCGCGGCTTCGAGACCGCCGAGTCGCAGGCCGCGCGCGGCGAGCGCGGGGTGCCCGCCGAGCAGATGCTGCGCGACATGCGGATCAACCGGGTCTTCGAGGGATCCACCGAGATCATGCACCTGCTGATCGCCAGGGAGGCGGTGGACGCGCACCTGGCGGTGGCCGGCGACATCATCGACCCCGAGGTCGAGATCAAGGACAAGGCGAAGGCCGCCGCGAAGGCCGGCGGGTTCTACGCCCGGTGGCTGCCCAAGCTCGTCGCGGGCAAGGGGCAGATGCCCACCTCGTTCTCCGAGTTCGGCCCGCTCGCCGCGCACCTGCGGTTCGTGGAGCGGGCCAGCCGCCGGATGGCGCGCAGCACGTTCTACGGAATGTCGCGCTGGCAGGGCAAGATGGAGTACAAGCAGCGGTTCCTCGGCCGGATCGTGGACATCGGCGCGGAGCTGTTCGCGATGAGCGCGGCCTGCGTGCGCGCAGAGCGGGACCCGGAGGGCGGCACCGCGGTCGAGCTGGCCGACGCGTTCTGCCAGCAGGCCCGCACCCGGGTGGAGGCGCTGTTCAGCCTGCTGTGGGACAACTCTGACGACGTGGACCGCCGGCTGGCGGCCCGGGTGCTCGAGGACCGCTACACCTGGCTGGAGGACGGCGTGCTCGACCCGTCCATCGAAGGCCCGTGGATCGCCCAGGACGCCGACCCGGACTCCAGCAAGCCCAACCTGCACCGCCCCATCCGCTGAGAACCCCCACCCACCTCGGCCCACCGCCGAGGTGGGTGGGAACGTCGGCCGCCATGCGGCAGCGGGGGAGCGAAGCGGTTGGGACGGCACGCCCGTGGAATGCGCCTGAGGCGCCACCGGGGTCGGAGGGGCGCCGGCGGACCGCGTTGGCGTTCGCGCGAGCGGTCCCGTTCGTGGTGCTCGCGGCGGCCAGCATCTGGCAGGCGGGGCGGGCGTCGGCGGGCCGCCGATCACCTCGGTTCGACTGGACGCTCGATCTCGCGGTGGCGACCCGGGCGCTGAGCAAGGTGCCGCACATGAAGTGGATGGTGGTGTTGTTCCTGCTGGCGCTGCTCGCGGTGGGGATGGCCCGTGCCGGGCTTGCCGCCGTGCTGACCGTGGCCGTCGGTGTCGGTTGGGAGGTCGCCGAGACCACCGTGGTCGGTCACCATGCGGCCCTGGTCGACCTGCTGCCCGACCTGGTCGCCGTCCTCGCGGCCTGGCTGGTGGCCGCCGCCGTCGGCGCGGCCCGCTCGCGCACCGGGCGCCGGGGTATTACCGCAGTGCCCGAGACACCAGCCCCGCCATCCCCAGACAGGTAGCGACGCCGAGCAGCACGACGAGTACCCCGCCGACACCGGAGTTGACGATCGGTCGGCCGATCGTCCACTCCGCGAGGGTGACGACCAGAACCAGCAGGACGCCCAAGGCGAGCGCCGCGAGTGCCGGCGCGGCCGTTTTGGCTCGGCGTCTCGCGGCGTCATCGGCGTTTCCGCCGACTCGTCCGTCGTCACGTTGCACACCGTTACCCTGATCTAACGGGCTCCAGGGTCGCAACGCTTTAAGCTGGCGACCAGCTTGATCAACAGCTTTCGACCAGGTAATACGCCCGGTCAGACCGTTGCGCAGTGCCAGCGCAGCTCACCGGGCGGCCACTCGTCGAGCCCCTCGGTGACCGGCAGGATCATCGCGGTGCCGACGATCTCGTCGGCGAACGGCTCCGCCTCCCGGGTGTCGTCGAGGGAGTACACCATGCGTCGGGGCGTGAGCTGGTGCCACCCGGCACGCTGGTAGAAGCGGACGCGTTGTTCGGCGCACATCAGCAGGCCGAACGGGACAGCCAGCTCGCCGAGGAACTGGCCGACACGGCGCATCAGCTCCGCGCCGACTCCCCGGCCCTGCAGATCGGGTCGGACCGAGACCAACCCGACCACGGCAACCAGCTGCTCGGCCTCGCCGACCTGCAGGAACCGGCGTAGCACACCGGCCATCGCGGCGGCCCCTGAGGCGTCCGTGCCGATCACCCGCGCCTCCGGACGCAGGTACGACCAGGTCCGCAGGCCGCCGAACAGCTGGGGCTGGTGGGAGTACGCGCCGCGCAGCAGCACGCCGAGCTCGCCATGCCGCGCCATTGTCACGTCGCCTTCGCGGCACGCGGTCCACTGCACGGCGCGACTATGCCCGCCCGGCCGCAATCGATCCAGTACCGATCCCGGCGCGGCGGTCACCGCCGAGCCCACCCCGGCGACGGAATTCGGGTGTACTCTCGTTGCCCTCGGAGACTTGTCGTGCGTGGGCCGCCAATCCCACGTCGTCCTCGAGGAAACCCCAGGTCGGGCGGCATCGCCGCGCGAAGGCCGGAGACACCACGAGCGATGATTCAGCTGGTAGGGGTCACCAAGGTCTATATCATGGGCGAGAACGAGGTCCGCGCCCTTGACGACGTCACGCTGTCCATCCTCGAGGGTGAGATGGTGGCGATCATGGGCCCGTCCGGGTCCGGCAAGAGCACCATGATGAACATTCTGGGCTGTCTGGATGTGCCCACCGACGGGCGGTACCAGCTCGACGGGGTCGACGTCGCCGAGCGCAGCGAGAAAGAGCTGGCCGACATTCGCAACCGCAAGATCGGGTTCGTGTTCCAGTCGTTCAACCTCATTCCCCGCACCACCGCGATCCGCAACGTCGAGCTGCCGCTGGTCTACGCCGGCGCCAAGGACCGGGGTCGCAAGGCGCGGCACGCGCTGGACCAGGTCGGGCTCGGTGACCGGCACAAGCACCTGCCCACTGAGCTCTCCGGCGGCCAGCAGCAGCGGGTCGCGATCGCCAGGGCGCTGGTGACCGACCCGGTGATGCTGCTCGCGGACGAGCCCACCGGCAACCTGGACTCCGCGTCCAGCCTGGAAATCATGAGAATCCTGGTCGGGCTGAACGACCAGGGGCGGACGGTTGTGCTGATCACGCACGAGGAAGACATCGCCGCGTTCGCCAAGCGGACCATCAGGCTGCACGACGGCAAGATCGTTAGCGACCAACTCCAGCGCACCCGTACCCCGGTCGCGGCATAACCCTCCCGCGCCCTGGCACAGCGGTCCGGCATGGCGGGTCCGGCACAGCGAGCCGGCGCCGCACACACGTCCGGACATGTGTGCGGCGCCCACGCACCCCCCGGCCGTCCGGCGAGGGGCGGCTGTCAGGTGTTCAGCCGGGAGAGGGCGGCGACGATCTCCGGCTTGTCGGACTGCAGGTTTTGGCGCCACCCGACGTTCTCCAGCGGGTAGTGGTTGATCAGGACGAGTACCTCGCCGGTGTTCGCGACGCCCGGGTAGCCGGCGCCGATGGCCGCCTCGATCTTCCGCACGAGCTTGCGCTTGGCGTCCAGACTGGCCAGCTCCGGCACCTCGAGCGTGCACACCGGCCGAACCGGCTCGGCCTGGACCCGCCCGTCCTGGGACACGTTCTCGGCGGCGTACTCCCTTAGCCAGCCCCGGGTGTCCGGGAAGTGGTATGCCTCGTCGAGGGCCTCGGTGATCTCCTTCAGCATCTTCTGTTTGGCTTCCGGCCGCGCCCCCGAGGGCGCGTCGACGGTGAAAACGGGCATCGCTGTACCTCTCCAACTCATCGTCCAGCAGCGTAGATCGGACCGTACTACTTATTACTTGGAAAAAACAAGTAGTTAGTTGGTTTCTTGTATCGGTGATGGTAGGTTGGCCGCGTGGTGGGTAGGCGTAAGTACGACGACGGCTGCGCGGTGGCGCACGGGCTCGACCTGGTCGGCGAGCGCTGGGCGTTGCTGGTCGTTCGGGAGCTGTTGCTGGGCCCGAAGCGTTTCACCGACCTGATCGCGGGGCTGCCGGGTATCAGTCCGGACATGCTGACCCAGCGGCTGCGCGAGCTCACCGATGCCGGCGTGCTGCGCCGTCGCCGGCTCGGCCCACCCGCCGCGGCCTGGGTCTACGAGCTGACCCGTTGGGGCGCCGAGCTGGAGCCGATCGTGCTGCGGCTGGCCCGCTGGAGCAGCCGCTCACCGGGCATGCGCCCCGACGCCCCGCTCAGCACCGACTCGCTGGTGCTCTCGCTCAAGGCGCTGTTCGACGGGACGGCCGCGGCGGATCTGCGGGCCGCGCTGGCACTGCGGCTCGGCGACGACCAGTTCGTGCTGCGTATCGCCGATGGCCAGCTCGCGATTGCCAGGGGGGAGCCCCACCAGCCGGACGCGCTGCTCGACACCGACCAGGCCACCCTGCTCGCATTGCTGCGCACTGACCGTCCGCTCGACGAGGCGCTGGCCAGTGGTGAGCTTCGGCTGCTTGGAAGCCGGGACGTGGTGGAGAAGGTCCGGCGGCTGTTCCCGCCGCCGGCTCCGGTGCCGCTCGCGGACCGGAGCTAGTTGCCAGAGGTCAGACCGCTGCTCGGGGAATCTCCCTGCCGGCGGGTAAGGCCGCTGTCCGGTGTGCCGGCTGGCGCTCCGGCGGAGGCTCCGTCCATGCCAATGGCTGTGCGGAGCGCGGTGAGGATTGTCGAGAGCAGCCGGGAGACCTGCATCTGGGAGACGCCGATCCGCGCGGCAATCTGGGTTTGGGTCATGTCCTCGAAAAACCGCATGACCAGGATTTGGCGTTCCAGGGTCGATAACGCGGCCAGGTGCGGATTGAGCGAGTAGTCGCGGACGAACCGATCCAGCGCGGGGTCCGGCTCACCGAGGGTCGTCTGCAATGTGGCCGTTCCGCTCGAGGTCAGCGGTTCGTCCAGCGAGCCGGCATGGTAGGCCTCGCCGGCCTGCAGGGCGCTCAGCACCTCCTCGAGAGATATCTGCAGCCGGCCGGCGATATCGCTGGGGCGTGGTGCCCTACCTAGTTGTTGGGACAGCTCGACCGTCACGTTGTGGATGGCGACGTGCAGATCCTTGAGCCGCCGGGGCACCCGCATCGACCAGGTCTTGTCGCGGAAGTGGCGTCGGACCTCGCCGGTGATGGTCGGTACCGCAAAGGGCAGGAATGCGCGGCCCTGGTCGGGCTCGAACCGGTCGACCGCTTTGATGAGACCGATGCAGGCGACTTGTTCCAGGTCATCGAGGGGCTCACCTTTGTGGCTGTAGCGACGGGCGATGTGCCGCGCGACCGGGAGATAGCCGGTGACCAGGCGACTTCTCAGCTCGGCGCGACACGGGTCGGCCAGCGCGGTCGCGGCGTACACGTCCAGCAGCGGCTGCAGATACTCGTACTCGTCTTCGGGGATACCGCGCCGGTCCGGGCAGGGCGGCCCTCGACCCGGTTCCATGGCCTCGCTCGTCGGGCCCAGCTCGTGCTGGCTCACGCTGACCACCCCCGAGCGCCCGCGCCGACAACGTCGTCGCCGGGGAATGCCAGAGCGTACTGCCGTGCGGGGCGCGGCGCACTCACTTGGCCGATGTCATCTCAGCCGGCGGATGCCTTCGAGGGTGCCTTGCTTCCCCGAGAACACGGCATCCGGTTTGCGCTGCCCTGACTGGGGTACGCCCCGGTCCCATCAACATGGAGGTTGAGATGGACACGACCGAGCACGATCTCGACGACGAGCGCAAAGCCATGACCCAGGGCCAGGCCGCCGGAGGAGGGTCCAGCCGAGGACCCGACATCAACCCAGGTGGCGAGGTCGAGCCAGGAGGAGCGGTCCCGCCTTACGACATCGACGCCTCGGAGCAGGACAAGGCCGCGGCGTCCGACGGTGTGCGCAAGTCGTTCCGGGCCGAGGAAAATGCCCCCGCTCCCGGCGAGGCGGCACCGGAGTCGAAGGAGGAACGCGAAGGAGTCTCCGCCACCGACACCACCGCGGCGACACCACTCGGCGTCGGTGAGTCGCTGACCAAGGGCGGCGAGGAGCTCGCAAAGGAGAGCTCGGAACCCGGCCGCAAGGACACCGGGGAGAAGGGCCCAGCGGCCCGTCCTACCGGAACCTCGACGAAAGAGGACGTCCTCGGGGAGGACACCGAGTGACGTGTCCGACAACGGCTCGCAGGGCTGAGCCGGGGTGTCCGGCCCGATAGCCCGCTCGGCGGGCAGTCAAACGACACGACCGGGTACTGCCACCGCGCGTGATGCCGCCGGGGGGTGGGTATGCAAGCCGGGTACATCGTCTTGAGACGCATCGAGCACGAAGACTGTGAGGAGAGGCAACTGTGGGACTCGAAGAGGTAAAGGGCAAGGCCAAGGAAGCCGCTGGCAGCGTGACCGGCAGTGACTCACTCCGCACCGAGGGCCAGGCGCAGCA
>DASYBQ010000044.1:0-29542 GCA_036500625.1 Pseudonocardia sp.
ACTGTTTGACGTCAAACGCCTCGAAGAAAGTGGTCGAACCGAACGTCAGCTCCAGCCCCGGGTTTGAACGGATGCCCACCAAGCGGTAGCTCAGTCGATTCTCCAACAGTCGTGGTCGCACCAGGTCACGCACCGCGCGGCTGTAGCTCGCGTAGCGTTCGCCCCGATCGGTCAGCGGCAGCACGTGATCCCGCGGTGACATTCTCCAGGTTGGTGGCTGCTCGTCGGACCACACGAGGCACACCTGCCCAACTCGACCGGCTCGTCCAGTAACCAACCAGGCGCGGTCAAAACGTGACCACCGGGTGCGCGCAGCCGCTGCGGATACAGCCACGCGGCCAAATCGCTGAGCTCCCGACCTCGCGCTCCCGGAGCTTTCCGCACTCGCGACCACTCTTGCTGGCCGCGTTGCGCGATCGCGGCGTCAGTGCGCTGCTCGGCGCGCCTACCGCCCGCCCGAGGCCCTCGGCGTAACGCCAACTGCTCCTTCTTGGCTCGCTCCCGCAGCGCTAGTAGGACGCCGCCAGCCTGCAACAGGCTCTCGAGTGCACGAACGAGTTCATCGGAGGGCAGATTATGGCCTGGTCGTTCGGCCAGGGAGATGTACTGCCGGCTGTATCCGATCGCGGCCGCGACTTGTGTGTGGCTCAGACCGGCCGCCTTCCGCAATCGTCGAATCTCACCCGCGAGCTGCGAGGCGGCAGATTCGGCGCAGGCGTCCGTGTGGCGTCTCATTGGTCATAACCGTCCCCCGCAACAAGTTTCCCTCTGGGCGAAACTGTCGATCCGCCGACCGCGGCGGTTAGAGCGCGTCCCGGACCGAGCGTTCGAATGCTTCGACATGGTGCTCGGCGAGTTCGCGGGCGCGTGCACCGTCGCCGGCCAGGATGGCCTCGATCATCGGCAGGTGGTGGGTGGCGTGGTCCACCTGGGGCAACCGGTCCAGGAACAGGTACCAGATGCGCAGCGACAGGTTGTAGTAGTGGTCGAGGGTCGACTCGAGGTACCGGTTGCGCGCGCAGTGGTAGACGGCGCGGTGAATGTCGGCGTCCAGCCGCATGCCAGCCTCCCGGCCGCCGCTGAGTCCTCGGGCCTGGTCAAGCAGCTCGGAAAGGGCTTGCCGGTCGGTGTCGGTGAGTCGCTCGGCGGCGCGGTGTGCCGCGTGGCCTTCGAGCTGGCGGCGTACATCGGCGATGAGCCCGTGGTCGGTGATGTTGACATCGCTGACGAAGGTGCCCTGCCGGGGGTATATCAGCACCAGGCTCTCGGCTTCCAGCCGCTTGATCGCGTCGCGCAGCGGGGTGCGGCCGACGCGCAGCTCGGCGGACAATCGTTCCTCGTTGAGGGGGGAGCTGGGCGGCAGACGGAGCGTCACGATCATGTCGCGCAGTGCGATGTAGGCTCGCTCGGACAGCAGCGGGGCTCTGCCCGATTTCGAGCCCGGTACCGAAAGGTTGACGTCGGCGGCCATGGTTTCCTAGCCTAGCCGACATCTGATGTATCAGACGTACTCCAGTTGAGGACACGCATGAAGCTGCCCGAGCTACCGGATCGGCTGTGGCGCAACCCCGAGCCGAGGGGTGGCTACGACGTCGTGGTCGTCGGGGGCGGCGGGCACGGCCTTGCCACCGCGTACTACCTGGCGCGTGAGCACGGGGTGCGCAGCGTTGCGGTGTTGGAGAAGGGCTGGCTGGCCGGCGGGAACATGGCTCGCAACACCGCGATCATCCGGTCCAACTACCTGCTGGACGAGAGCACCGCGCTCTACGAGCACTCGCTCAAACTCTGGGAGGGCCTCGCCGCCGAGCTGGACCACGACATCCTGTTCAGCCAGCGCGGCGTGCTGAACCTGGCACACACCCAGCAGGACGTGCGGGACAGCATGCGCCGGGTCTACGCCAACCGGCTGAACGGGGTGGCCAGCGAATGGCTGGACCCTGCCGAGGCGCGGAAGGTCTGCCCGGTGCTGAACATCTCGCCCCGGGTGCGCTACCCGGTGCTCGGGGCCACCTGGCAGGCCAGGGCCGGCATCGCCAAGCACGACCAGGTGGCCTGGGCCTACGCCCGGCGGGCGGACGAGCTCGGGGTGGACCTGATCCAGGGCTGCGAGGTCACCGGTTTCACCCGCCACGGCGACCGGGTGACCGGGGTGCGCACCAACCTGGGCACCATCGCCGCGGGGCGGGTCGGGCTGGCCGTCGCGGGGCACTCCAGTGTGCTTGCCGAGGCCCTCGGGCTGCGGCTGCCGCTGCAGAGCCACCCGCTGCAGGCACTGGTGTCCGAGCTGTTGGAGCCGGTGCAGCCGACCGTGGTGATGTCCAACCACGTGCACGTGTACCTGAGCCAGGCACACAAGGGCGAGCTGGTGATGGGTGCCGGCATCGACTCCTACAACGGCTACGGGCAGCGCGGCTCGTCGCACGTCATCGGTGAGCAGATGGCCGCCGCGCTGGAGCTGTTCCCGATCTTCGCAAGGGCGCACATGATCCGTGGCTGGGCCGGCATCGTGGACGTCACCCCGGACGCCTCGCCGATCATCGGCGCGACCCCGCTGGAGAACCTGTTCCTCAACTGCGGCTGGGGGACCGGGGGCTTCAAGGCCACCCCGGCCGCCGGCCAGGTGTTCGCGCACACCCTGGCCACCGGCGTGGTGCACCCGCTTGCCGAACCGTTCGGGCTGGCGCGGTTCCGCACCGGGGCGTTGATCGACGAGCACGGCGCCGCCGGCGTGGCGCACTAGAGCGGGGAGACAAGGTGCTGCTGATCCACTGCCCGTGGTGCGGGCCGCGCGAGGAGGTCGAGTTCGACTACGGCGGCCAGGCGGACGTACCGCGCCCGGTCGCGTCGCTGGACACCGACGACGTGACCTGGAGCGAGTATCTGTTCGTCCGGGCGAACCCCAAGGGCATGTTCGCGGAGCGCTGGTCGCACAGTGCGGGGTGCCGGCGCTGGTTCGCCGTGCTGCGCGACACGGTGACCAACGAGATCACCGACGTCCACCGGTTCGACGGCCCGGTGCACCGGTGAGCGCGCAGCCCAACCGGCTACCGACCGGCGGCCGGTTGGATCGCGACCGGCTGCTGCATGCCTCGGTGGACGGCACCCCGATCACCGGTTTCCCCGGCGACACGGTGGCCTCGGCGATGCTCGCCAACGGAATGCTGGAGGTCGCGCCGTCGATCTACCGGGGCCGTCCCAGAGGCATCTTCGCCGCCGGGCCGGAGGAGCCGAACGCCCTGCTGCAGCTGGACGGCCCGTGCGCGGAGCCGATGCTGCCGGCCACCACCGTCGAGCTGTACGACGGACTGGTCGCGGACACCTTGTCCGGGGTGGGCCGGCTGGACCCGTCACCCGATCCCACCATCCACGACGAGTGCCACCAGCACGTCGACGTGCTGGTGGTGGGCGCCGGGCCGGCCGGGCTGGCGGCGGCACTGGCTGCCTCCAGCGGCGGCGCCAGGGTGATCCTGGCCGACGAGGCGCCGGAGCCGGGCGGCGCGCTGCTCGACGGGGTGCACGCCGACTGGTTGGACTGGGCCGGCGCGGCCGCGGCTGAGCTGGCCCGCCGCCCGGAGGTACAGGTCCTCGCGCGCGGCTGCGCGTTCTCCGTGGAGCACGGCGGCGGCAGCTACGTGCTGGTCGCGCAGCGCCGCACCGAGCACCTGGGGTTGGCTGCCCCCAGCCAACTGGCCCGCCAGCGGCTGTGGCGCATCCGCGCCCGGCAGGTGGTGCTGGCGACCGGGGCGGTCGAGCGGCCGGTGGTGTTCGCGGACAACGACCGGCCCGGCATCATGCTGGCCGGCGCGCTGCGTCGGTACCTGCACCGCTACGCGGTGCTGCCCGGCCGGCGGGTGGTGCTGCTGACGACCAACGACAGCGCCTACCCTGCCGCGGCGGAGCTGGTCGAGGCCGGCGCCGAGGTGGTCGCGCTGGTGGACACCCGCGCCGAGCCACCCGCCGACCTGGCCGCGCTGGTCGAGTCGGCCGGTGTCCCGTTGCTGGCCGGCGCGGTGGTGGTGGGCACCGAGGGCCCCCAGCGGGTCAGCGCGGTACGGCTGGCGGACGGACGCCTGCTGGCGTGCGACCTGCTCGCCGTGTCCGGCGGGTGGAGCCCGCAGGTGCAGCTGTTCAGCCAGGCCAGCGGCAGCCTGCGCTGGGAAAAGGCGAGCGCGGCGTTCGTACCGGACGGCGCGGTGGCCGGCGTGCTGGTGGCCGGCTCCGCGAACGGTTCGGCCCAGCTGGCCGACTGCCTGGCCGAGGGCGCCAGGGCCGGCGGCGCCGCGGCCGATGCCGTCGGCTACCCCGGCGCCATGCCCACTCTGCCGGCGCCGGACCGGCGCCGGTCCACCCCGGACCACCCGGTGTGGCTGGTGCCCGGCCGCGACGGTGCGCCGTCGAGCTGGCACGACCACTTCGTTGACCTGCAGCGGGACTCGACGGTGGCCGACGTCTGGCGGGCGGTGGGCGCGGGGCTGCGCTCGCCGGAGCACGTCAAGCGCTATACGACCGCCGGCACCGGAGCTGACCAGGGCCGCACCTCCGGGGTGCCGACGCTGGGTGTGATCGCGGCCGCGCTGGGCCTCGGCTCGCCGGGCGAGGTCGGTACCACCACGTTCCGGGCGCCCTACCTGCCGGTCTCGTTCGCGGTGCTGGCCGGGCGGCACCGGGGTGAGCTGCACGACCCGGTGCGCACCACGCCGATGCACCCATGGCACGCGGCGCGCGGAGCCGAGTTCGAGGACGTCGGCCAGTGGAAACGCCCCTGGTGCTACCCGAAGGACGGCGAGGACTCCGATGCCGCCGTGCGCCGCGAGTGCCGTGCCGCCCGGACCGGCGTCGCGGTGCTGGACGCCTCCACCCTCGGCAAGATCGACGTCATCGGGCCGGACGCGGGGGAGTTCCTGGACCGGGTCTACACCAACGGCATGGCCGGCCTGCCGGTCGGCTCGGCCCGCTACGGGATGATGTGCCGGGCCGACGGCATGGTCCTCGACGACGGTGTGGCGATCCGGCTGGGGCAGGGGCACTACTACCTCACCACGACCACCGGCAACGCCGCCGCCGTGCTGGACTGGCTGGAGGAATGGTCCCAGCTCGAATGGCCGGAGCTGGATGTCACGCTCACCTCGGTCACCGAGCAGTGGGCCACCGTCGCCGTGGTCGGCCCGCGCTCCCGGCTGGTGATGTCCCGGCTGGCGCCCCAGCTGGACTGCTCGGCGACGGCCTTCGGATTCATGACCGTCCGGGAGACCACCCTGAGCACCGGGGTTTCCGCTCGCATCGCAAGGGTCTCGTTCTCCGGGGAGCTGGCCTACGAGATCAACGTGGCCAGCTGGTACGGGCTGGCCACCTGGGAGGCCGTGCTGGCGGCCGGCGCCGAGCACGGCATTACCCCGTACGGCACCGAGGCCATGCACGTGCTGCGCGCGGAGAAAGGCTTCCCGATCATCGGGCAGGACACCGACGGCACGGTGACCCCGCGCGACCTGGGCATGGGGCGGCTGCTGTCCACCCGCAAGGACTTCATCGGGCGCCGGTCACTGGCCCGGCCGGACAGCACCCGGCCGGACCGGGGGCAGCTGGTCGGGTTGCTGCCGGAGGACCCGAGCGTGCTGCTCCCGGAGGGCGCGCAGCTGGTCGGCCTCGGCGTGCCGATCACCCCGAGGCGGGGTCCGGTGCCGATGCTCGGCCATGTCACGTCCAGCTACCGCAGCGCGGCCTTGCGGCGCACCTTCGCGCTGGCACTGCTGAAAGGCGGGCGGGGCCGGATCGGGGAGACCGTCCTTGCGCCGCTGGGCGACCGGGTCATCCCTGCCACCGTGACCGAGCCGGTGTTCTACGACCCGCAGGGAGCGCGACGTGACGGTTGACCAGCAGCGACACAGCCCGCTGGCCGGTTGGTCACCCGGTGGCCTGCGCGGCGTGGCGATGCGGGAGCTGGCGTTCCTGACCGAGGTGAACCTGCGGGTCGACCCGGCCGGCCCGGCGGCGCGGCGGATCGGCGAGCTGCTCGGCGCGGCGCTGCCGACCGAGCCGACGACCGTGGCCGCCGCGGGGCGGCGCTGCGTGCTGTGGTTGGGGCCGGATGAGTGGCTGGTGCTCGGCCCGGACCAGCCGGTGGCGGCGCTGGTCGAGTCATTGCGCGGCGCGCTGGCCGGCGGGCCCGGCTCGGCGGTGGACGTATCGGCCCAGCGGACCACCATCGAGCTGACCGGACCGAGGGCCCGCGCGGTGCTGGCGAAGGGCTGCCCGCTGGACCTGCACCCCCGGGCGTTTCGGGCCGGCCGGTGCGCGCAGACCCTGGTTGGCCGGGCGCAGGTGCTGGTGTGGCAGGCCGGGGACGAGGCGTACCGCCTGCTGGTCCGGGCCTCTTCCGCCGGCTATCTGGCGGCCTGGCTGGCCGACGCGGCCGCCGAGTACCGGGACGGCCCGGGATGATCAGCGCCTTCGAGCTGTGCACCGTCGGCATAGGCCCGTCCTTCTCGCACACGCGAACTGTCGGCCGGCTGCGTCGCTGGCACGTCAGGTCCGAAGGCGCGCGGCGCCGTCGAGGAGATCGCCCACCGTGCGCCTGGGTGGGGCAGCGGCAGTCGTGATGTTCTCGTCGCTGAGCCGGCGGAGCATTTCCATCCGCACTGGCGCGGCATGGTCGTCGATGACTCGCAGCAGCCACCGGTCCTTGTCGGTGTCAGACAGGTCCGCCACCCAGGCGGCGAGTTGGGCGGGATCGTGCGCGACAGTGTTCAGCGGCGGGCTTGCCTGTGCCGCCACCCGGAGCAGGGCCGCGTCGAGCCGGAGGAAGTCGGCCAGAGCCCGTTGGGCGGCGGAAAGCGTGTCCAGTCCGGCCGGCACCGGCGGCTCTAGCTCGTGGTCGGCGTCGCGGTGAAACGCGTCCTCGTCGCGCTCCCAACTGCCGTAGCCGGCCAGCCAGGCGAGGTAGAGCGGCCGCAGGTCGCCGAGGGCGAGTTCGGCGCGGACTCCGATGACGGCCGAGAGCGCCCATTTGGCGTCGAACTCCCCCTCACCGGACTCGTCCTCGCTGGTCAGGTCCAGTACCAGGTGGTCACCGTTTGTCCATGCCTGCGACTGGTCGCCGACGCAGTAGTCCCCGGCGGTGTCGAGGTCCAGCAGCTCGCACGGCAGCCGGAACATGATCCGGCGAGTTCCCCAGTTGGCCAGATACAGGTGAGCGTCGTAGTAGTGCTCCATCATCTGGTCGGGATCGCCCCGGAAGTTGCCCCAGTGGTACTCGTTGATGAAGCTGGTGGGGGTGACCGTTGCGCGAGTGGACAGCTCACGCACCTCGGCCTGCTGGCGATCGTCAAGCGGCCGGTCGAGCGCAACGAACTCGTAGTACTGGTATTCGCTCATGGCCCATCCTGTCGGCTTGGTCGCGGCATGCAGGATAGCCATCGCGCGATCAGCAGACGGTGGGACCTTCCGCTACTGCTCGAGGCGTTCGGTAACCCACCGATGGAACTCGGCGATGTGCCGTTCGCTGGGCACCAGCACGCCGCCGCCGCGGTAGGCCCGCGAGGACATAGCCGGCTGGCACCTCTCACAGGCCTCGAAGTCTTGCTGGTTGACCCGGTGGAACAGCTCCACCGAGCGGCTCAGGTCCGCGCCGGCCACGACGACTGACGGGGAGAACAGCCAGTCGCACTCCACGATCGTGCGGTCCACCGAGACCGGGTACATCCGGTGGAGGATGACATGGTCCGGCACCAGGTTCAGGAACGCCTGCGGGTTAACCGTGATGGCGTAGTAGCGCCGGTCGTGCTCGTCGCGCAGGTCGGCCAGCTTCGGGAAGCTCGCGCCGCCGCCGACGGTGAACCCGTGCACCTCGGAGCCGAACTCGGCGCCGTGTCCGACGTAGGCCTGCGCCGCGTAACCGTCGGCGAACTCGGGTAGCACCTCGGTGAGCTCGGGGTGGATGGTCGCGCAGTGGTAGCACTCCATGAAGTTCTCCACGATGAGCTTCCAGTTCGCCGCCACCTGGTAGACGAGCCGCCTGCCCAGTTCGAGCTCGTCGATCCGCCAGCCGTCGATGGCGGTGCGGTCGCCGAGCCGCCCGGTGACCACGTCGACCACGGTGGCCTCGAAGGACGGCGGCTCGTCCGCCAGGCAGACCCAGGCGGTGCCGAGCCACTCGCGCAGGTGTACCCGGCGCAGCCCGTAGTCGGCTCGGTCCATGCCGGAGGCCGCGTCCATGTTCGGTGCCGCGATCAGCTCACCGCCCAGACCGTAGGTCCAGGCGTGGTAGCCGCACCGCAGCGCCCTGTGCAGCTGTCCGCTCGACTCGAGGCACAACCGCGCGCCTCGGTGCCGGCAGACGTTGAGGAACGCGCCGAGGGTGCCGTGCCGGTCCCGGACGAGCAGCACGCTCTCTCTGCCGACAGTCGCGGTGCGGAACGAGCCGGGGCCGGCCAGCTCCCGGCTGCGTGCCGCGGCGAACCAGCAGGCCTCGAAGATCTTCTCCTGCTCGGCGGCGAAGAGCGCCGGGTCGGCGTAGAAACGCCCGGACAAGGTGCGCCCCGTGCCGCTGTCACGGTCCTGCGCCCGGTTCGGGTCGGCGGCGGTCGTGGTCACGCGACCTCGATCCCCGAGGTCCCCCCGCCGGATGGGCTCACGGTGGCGGTGGCGAACTCTACCGAGGGGCAGACATAGACGAAACCGTCGAGTACCACGACCTGGTGGGTGCGGACCGGGATCCGGGTGAGCAGGCTGTCGGGCTGCCCGGTGCGCAGATCGAAGCAGACCGAGTGCAGGGGGCACTCCACCATGGCGTCCTCGACCCATCCGTCGGACAGCGAGGCGCGCTGGTGGGTGCAGATGTCGTCGATCGCGTAGACCGAGCCCTCGTCCCCCTCGCCGGTCCGGAAGACCGCTATCGGGACATCGGCCGCCACGCGGACTCCCTCGCCGACCGGCAGGTCGGCAAGGGCCGCCACAGGAATCATGACTGCTCCCGTTGTTGCGTACTAAGAAACAGAACGTGTATTACGAAACGAGCATGCCCAGGTAGTGTGATGGTCGTCAATGCCATTCGGCGAAGTTCTGCGCAATGTGCGTACCGTTGCGCAATGAACAACAGGCGGCATGGTGCGAGCGCGGACGGAGTGGTCAGCCAGGTCCAGTCGGTGGACCGGGCGCTGAGCATCCTCGAGTACCTCGCCGAGTACGGCACCGCCGGTGTCACAGAGATCGCGAAGTGGCTGGGCGTGCACAAGTCCACCGCGTTCCGCCTGGTGGTCGCGCTGGAGCAGCGGCAGCTGGTCGAGCAGGTGGAGGAGCGCGGCAAGTACCGCCTCGGCTTCGGGCTGATCAGGCTGGCCGGCGCGACCAGCGCGCAGCTGGACCTGACCAAGGAAGGCCGGCCGGTGTGCGTGCGGCTGGCCGGGGCGTTCGGCGAGACGGTGAACATCGCGGTACTGGACTCGGCGTCAGCCACCAACATCACCCAGGAGCACGGCAGCACCATGGTCGCCACCCGGAACTGGGTGGGCAAGCGCACCCCGCTGCACGCCACCTCCAGCGGCAAGGTGCTGTTGGCCTGGACCGAGGGCGATGTGCTGCGCGAGTTGCTCGCCGAAGGCGTTCCGGTGTTCACCGACCGCACCGTGACCGAGCCGGGCCGGCTGCGGGCGGAGTTGGAACAGGTCCGGGTGCGCGGTTGGGCCAGCTGCAGCGAGGAGTTGGAGGTCGGGCTGAACTCGGTGGCCGCTCCGATCCATGGCGCCGGCGGCGAGGTGGTTGCGGCGGTCAGCGTGTCCGGTCCGACGTACCGGTTCGGCACCGAGGACTTCGAGGCGGCCGCGGCGAAGCTGTGCGCGGGCGCGGCCGAGATCAGTGCCCGGATGGGGTTCTTCCCGGGGTTGCGTTCGGAGCGGACCTAGCTTGCTGAGGCCGGCCTCGGGTCACCCGGGGCGGACGAGCAGCAGGTAAAGGTTTATTAGCCCGCCGGCCGGTTGCCGAGCGCATTGTCGGATGGGCAAAATCAAGGCACCCCGGCGGAAGGGAGCCAGGTGCCCGAGCTGTTCATCGATGGTGCGTGGGTCAGCGGTAGCGGCGGGCAGCGCAGCGACGTGGTCAACCCCTGTGACCAGAGCGTCGTCCGCACCGTCGAGTGGGCCGGCGCCGATGAGGTGGCCGCCGCGGTGGCCGCCGCGAAAGGTGCGTTCGACCGGGGCGACTGGGCGGCGACCCCGGCCGGCGAGCGCGGCGCGCTGCTGTACCGGGTGGCCGAGCTGCTGGTCAGGGACTCCGAACAGATCGCCAACACCGAGACACTGGATACCGGCAAGACACTCACCGAGAGCCGGGCCGATGTCGACGACGTGACCGCGGTGTTCCGCTACTACGCCGGGCTGGCCGACAAGGATGCCGGCCGGGTGGTGCACACCGGCATGCAGAACGTGCTCAGCAGGGTGGTCTACGAGCCGGTCGGGGTCTGCGTGCTGATCACGCCGTGGAACTACCCGCTGCTGCAGCTGTCCTGGAAGGTCGCGCCCGCGCTGGCCGCCGGCAACACCGTGGTGATCAAGCCGAGCGAGGTCACCCCGCTGACCTCGATCAAGCTCGTGCAGCTGCTCGAGGAGGCCGGCGCGCCGCGCGGGGTGGTGAACCTGCTGCTCGGCGACGGCGCACGGGTCGGCGCGCCGCTGGTGGAGCACCCGGACGTGGACATGGTGTCGTTCACCGGCGGGCTCGCCACCGGGCAGTCGATCATCCGGGCCAGCGCGGAGACGGTGAAGAAGCTGGCCGTCGAGCTGGGCGGCAAGAACCCGAACATCGTGTTCGCGGACGCGGACTTCGAGACCTCGGTGGACTACGCGCTGACCGCGGCGTTCCTGCACGCCGGGCAGGTCTGCTCGGCGGGGGCCCGGTTGATCGTGGCCGACTCCATCCACGACGAGTTCGTGGCCGAGGTCGGCCGGCGGGCCGAGCGGATCCGGCTGGGCAACGGGCTGGATCCGGCGACCGAGTCCGGGCCGCTGGTCTCGGCCGCGCAGCTGGCCAAGGTGGAGACGTTCGTGGCATCGGCGCTGGAGCAGGGCGCCCGCCTGGTGGCCGGCGGGCGCCGGCCGGACGAGCCGGACCTGGCCAAGGGGTTCTTCTACCGGCCGACGGTATTCGCGGACTGCCGCCGCGACATGCGGGTGATCCGCGAGGAGACCTTCGGGCCGATTCTCACCGTGGAGCGGTTCGCCGACGAGCCCGGCGCCATCGAGCTTGGCAACGACACCGACTACGGCCTGGCCGGCGCGGTGTGGACCAGCGACATGGGTCGCGCGGCGCGGGTGGCAGGTGCATTGCGGCACGGCACCGTGTGGATCAACGACTTCCACCCGTACGTGCCAGGAGCCGAGTGGGGAGGGTTCAAGCGCTCCGGCAACGGCAGGGAGCTTGGCCCCACCGGGCTGGCCGAGTACCGCGAGGCCAAGCACATCTGGCACAACACCGCGCCGGAGCCACTGAGGTGGTTCAAGGGCTGACCCGCAGAGAGGTGCAACTATGACCGCGACACAGGACGGCTCGGGTGCGGCGCAACAAGGGTCGGAGCGTGCCGCGGCCGGCGCCGATCATGGGCTCGCCGAGTTCGGCTACAGCCAGTCGCTGGACCGCTCGATCGGGAAGTTCGCCAGCTTCGCTGCCGGTGTCAGCTACATCTCGATCCTCACCGGGACGTTCCAGCTCTTCTACTTCGGACTCGGCTTCGGTGGGCCCGCCTACTGGTGGTCGTGGCCGATGGTGTTCGTCGGGCAGCTGATGATCGCGCTGTGCTTCGCCGAGCTCGCCGGCCGCTACCCGGTGGCCGGTTCGGTCTACAACTGGTCGAAGCGCCTCGCCGGCCCCGCGACCTCGTGGCTGGCCGGCTGGATGATGTTCACCGCATCAGTGGTGACGCTGGCCGCGGTCGCACTGGCCTACCAGCTCACGCTGCCGCAGATCTGGCCAGGGTTCCAGCTGGTCGGCGACGGCACCGGCGCCAGCTTCGGGCTCAGCGCGGTCGTCTGGGGCGTCATCCTGATTCTGTTCACCACCTTGGTGAACGCGTTCGGCGTCAAGCTGATGACCAGGATCAACAGTACCGGGGTGTTCATCGAGCTGATCGCGGCCGTGCTGCTGGTGGTGCTGCTCGGGGTGAACATCGTGCATCCGCCGAGCGTGCTGTTCGACACCCACGGCCTCGGCGCCACCCACCCGGCCGGCTACCTTGGCGCCTTCCTGGTCGGCGCGCTGGCCTCCGCCTACGTGATGTACGGCTTCGACACCGCCAGTTCGCTCGGCGAGGAGACGGTGGACCCGAGGCGGACCGCGCCGCTGGCCATCCTGCGCGCGGTCATCGCCTCGTTCGTCATCGGCGGGCTGATCCTGCTGTTCGGCATCCTTGCCGCGCCGAACCTGGACGACCCGAGGCTGGGCACCAGCGCCGGCGGGTTGCAGCTGATCGTGCTGCAGGCGCTGGGCGGCGGGGTCGGCACGGTGTTCCTCGTCTGTGCCATCGTGGCGGTCACCGTGTGCGCGCTGGCGGTGCACACCGCGGCGATCCGGCTGATGTTCGCGATGGCAAGGGACAACGCCCTGCCGGCCGGCGCGGTGTTGGCCAGAATCGACCCGAAGCGCAAGACGCCGGTGGTGCCGGCCATCCTCATCGGTGTCGTCGCGGTGCTGATCCTGGTGGTCAACATCGGCACCCCGGAGATCTTCACCGCGGTCACCAGCGTCGCGGTGATCATGATCTATCTGGCATATCTGCTGGTCACCGCGCCGTTGCTGGTCAGGCGGTTGCGCGGGCAGTGGCCGGACCCCGGCGCGGCGCCCGGTTACTTCTCCCTCGGCCGGTTCGGCCTGCCGGTGAACATCCTGGCCACCCTGTGGGGTGCCGGCATGGCGCTCAACCTGGCCTGGCCGAGGGAGGCGGTGTACGGCGCCGGCGTGCTGCGCTGGATCGCGTTCCTCTTCATCGGCGCCCTGTCCGTGATCGGGCTGGCCTGGTTCCTGCTGCGCGGCCGCCACCAGCTCGGTTGCCTTCCCGAGCACATGGCCAAGCAGCTCGACGCCGACCCGACCACCCCTGGAGAGCGGGCGTGACCGAGGAGTTCGACTACGTGGTCGTCGGCGGCGGTTCGTCCGGCTGCGCGCTGGCCGCCCGGCTTTCCGAGGACCCGAGCCTGCGGGTGTGCCTGCTGGAGGCCGGGCCCTCCGACGTGGACGACCCGAACATCCTGCGGCTCACCGACTGGATGGCGCTGCTGGACTCCGGGTACGACTGGGACTACCCGATCGAGCCGCAGTCCAACGGCAACAGCTTCATGCGCCATGCCAGGGCCAAGGTGCTGGGCGGCTGCTCCTCGCACAACTCGTGCATCGCGTTCTGGACGCCGCGCGAAGACCTGGACGAGTGGGCGGCGTCCGGCTGCGCCGGGTGGAGCGCGGACGAGTGCTGGCCGCTGATCCGGCGGCTGGAGACCAACGACGGGGCGTGGCAGGGGCACGGTCGCGCCGGCCCGGTGCACATCATGCAGGTACCGCCGAGGGACCCGTGCGGCGTAGCGATGCTCGCGGCGGCCGCCGAGGTCGGCCTGCCGACAGTGCGGTTCAACGAAGGCGTCACGGTCACCGAGGGGGCCGGGTTCTTCCAGATCAACCAGTTCCCGGACGGCACCCGCGCCTCGTCCTCGCACAGCTACCTGCACCCGATCATGGGTTCCCGGCCCAACCTGGAGGTCCGGACCGCTGCCTGGGCGTCGAAGATCCTCATCGACGGCGGCCGGGCGACCGGCGTGCAGTACCAGCAGGGCATCGGGCCCGGTCGCCGGGTCGTCGCGGCGCGCCGCGAGGTGATCGTGTCCAGCGGCGCGATCGACACCCCGAAGCTGCTGATGCTGTCCGGTGTCGGCCCGGCGCGGCAGTTGCGCGAGTTCGGGCTGGACGTGCTGGTCGACTCGCCGGGAGTGGGGGAGAACCTGGACGACCACGTCGAGGGCCTGGTGATGTGGCAGGCGGCCCTGCCGATGGTCACCACCTCCACGCAGTGGTGGGAGATCGGGCTGTTCAGCCGGACCGAGCCCGGCCTGGACCGGCCGGACCTGATGATGCACTACGGCTCGGTGCCATTCGACCTGCAGACGGTCCGCTGGGGATACCCGACAACGGACAACGGTTTCTGCCTGACGCCGAACGTGACCAGGGGCCGGTCCCGGGGCACCGTGCGGCTGCGCTCGCGGGACTTCCGGGACCGGGCCAGGGTCGACCCCCGGTACTTCACCGACCCGGACGGCCACGACATGCGAGTGATGACCGCCGGCATCCGGCTGGCCCGACGGATCGCCGGGCAACCGGCGCTCGAGGAGTGGGCGGCCCGCGAGCTGGCACCGGGCCCGGACGCGGTCACCGACGACGAGCTGGCCGACTACATCGCCAAGACGCACAACACGGTCTACCACCCGGCATGCACCGCAAAGATGGGCCCGGCCTGGGACCCGATGGCTGTGGTGGACCCACAGCTGCGGGTGCGCGGAGTGGCCGGGCTGCGGGTGGCCGATGCGTCCGTGCTGCCGTGGCTGCCCGCGATCAACCCGAACATCACCTGCATGATGATCGGCGAGAAGTGCGCCGACCTGCTGCGTTCGTGATCGACTCCTCGTCCTACCTGCATGGCACCACGACCACCGCGGACGGTGGCGCGCTGGCCGCGCTCCCGGAGGCAGGAACCCTGTGACCACCGAGCCGAACCTGGATGCTCCCGCGAGGACCGCGGCCGACGAGGTGCCGACCCGGGCGGTCTCGTTCGTCGTGGTCATCGCTACTCGGTCGTCCGAGTAAGTGGACCGGTCGGCTCCCTGGCACGCCCGGTCGGCGAAACCCTTGGTGTCACAAGCGGCGCACGCGCACGAAAATCCATACCCAGATAGTTTCGAGCACAAGTTGTGTTGCGCCTCAGGAGATGAGGCAGGGGGAAAGTTGCGTGCGGGGGAGGTCAACAGCGGAATGACCGCGTGCGAGAGCTGCGGCGAGCCGGTGGCGAACGCCGGGACGCGCTACTGCTCCAATGCGTGCCGGCAGCGTGCCTACCGGCGCCGGAACCGCTCGGTCGCGGCCGAGTCCGGGGTAGTCGAGACCGTGCCGATGCAGCCGGTGCCCGAGCTGCCGCATCCGCTCGACTGCTTCGTCGGCCGCGAGGACGAGCTCGGCGCGGTGACCCGGCTGCTGCGGCACGGCAGGCTGATCACGCTGCTCGGCCCGGCCGGCGCCGGCAAGTCCCGGCTGGCTGCCGAGCTCGCCGGGCGGGTGCGGCGGCGCTTTGCCGGCGGCGTCCGGCTGGTCGATCTCGGTGAGCTGAACCAACCTGACCTGGTCGGCCAGGCGATCGTCGCCGCGACCGGGGCCGGCGAACAGCCCGGCACGCCGTTGCTGGATACGCTGACCGCGCAGCTGCGGGACAAGGAACTGCTGCTGGTGCTGGACAACTGCGAGCACCTGGTGGAGCCGTGTGGCCAGCTGGTCGTTGCGTTGCTGCGCCGGTGCGGTGGACTGCGCGTGCTGACCACCAGCCGAGAAATCCTGCACCTCCCCGGCGAGATGATCTTCCCGATCGGTGAGCTGCCGGTGGCCGACGCAACGCGGCTGTTCGTGGAGCGGGCCAGGGCCGTCGCGCCCGGTTTCGCGGTCACCGAGGCGGACGACGACGAGGTCGAGCTGATCTGCGCCCGGCTGGACTGCATGCCGCTGGCCGTCGAGCTGGCTGCCCGGCTGGTCCGGCTGCTGCCGCTGTCCGACATCATCGCCGGCCTCGACGACCGGTTCGCCATGCTGTCCTCCACCACCAAGGTGATCGACGCCCGGCACCGCGACCTGCTGGGCGCCATCGAGTGGAGCTACGAGCTGCTGGAGCCGGCCGAGCAGGCGCTGTTCCGCCGGTTGTCCGTGCTGCCCGGCGGCTTCGGCATCGACCTCGCCGCGGCGGTCGGCGGCGCACAGACCGCCTCGACCGTGCCGCTGATGTCCACCCTGGAGTCGAAGTCGGTCATCGCGCCCATCGCCGAGCGGCACGGACGCTTCCGCCAGCTCGAGTCCATCCAGTACTACGCGCGCGGAAAGCTCGACGAGGCGGGCGAGCGCGCCGAGACCACCGAGCGACTGGTCGGTTGGCTGGCCAACCTGGCCGCGCCGCTGCTCACCACGTTCGCCACCAGCGGTGTCGTCCTCGACCGTTTGACCGCCGAGCTGCCGAACCTGCTGGCCGGCGTCGACTTCCTGCGGGAGGGCACCGATGAGCGCCAGTTGCTTCTGGTGAGTGCGCTGGTGCGGTGCCGCCAGCGGCTCGGCATCGCCGGTGACAGCCGGGCCCGCCTTGCGGACACCCTGTGGACTCCGGACAGCTCGCCGGCCTACCGGGCGTTCGCGCTGGAGCAGGCGTCCTGGCTGGCCGCCTGGCACCACGACAACCAGGCCGCGCTGAACTTCGCCCAGCAGGCCGTCACGCTCGGGCCGAGGCACGGTGGCACGGCGCTGCTCGGCCGGGCGCTGCAGGCGCTGGCCTTTGCTCGCCAGGTGAGCGGCGACTACCACGCCGCGCAGCAAAGCTTCACGGACTGCCTGCGCCATGTCCGCGCGCTGGACGAGCCGATGAGCGTCGCTTTGTGCCTGAACAACCTCGCCTGGGCGCAGATCCTGGACAACAACCTGGAAGGGGCGCAGGGCTCGCTCGCCGAGGCGTCGCCGATCTACCAACGGCACGCGGAACCGGCGAGGCGTGCCGCGCTGCTGCACACCAGCGGGGTACTGGCGCTGCTGCGCGACGACTCGGCCGCGGCCGCCGGACATTTCACCTCGGCGTTGCGGTTGCTCGAACAGGGCTCCTCGGTGATCCGGCCGTACGCCGTCGAAGGCCTGGCGGTCAGCGCGCTGCGTGGTGGCGACCTCGACCGGGGTCTGCGGTTGGTCGGGCTGGCCGAGGCCATCCGCACCGGGGGCGGTGACCCTTGGTGGCGCGACTTCGTGGCGCGCGCGGTGGCGGGCGCGGTGGACAAGCTGCCCAACCGCAGGGCAACGGCGCTGCGCACCCAGGGCAAGGCGGCGCCGGTGGAGGAAGGCTTGCGTTACGCGATGGGCGGTGAATGGCACACCGGGCGAGATGCCTGCGTCGATGCGCCGCTGACCGGGCGGCAGCTCGGGGTGGCGACGCTGTTGGTCGATGGCCTGACGAACCGGCAGATCGCCGGCCGGTTGCGCATCTCGGAGCGCACGGTGGAGACGCACCTGGACCAGATCCGCACCAAGCTGGATCTGCAGTCCCGCGCGCAGGTCGCGGTGTGGGCCGCGAAGCACGTTGTAACGCGGTGACCGTAACGCCGTAACGCCTGCGGCTAACCCTGATGTTCTGAGTCGTGCGGGGCGGGATGCTCTTTCACATGAGCCCCAGTAGTCCCAAATGCACCGAGAGAAACACCGCCATGTGCACTTGCGTCACCGACCAGCCGTGAGCGTCCACCTCCTGCACCGCGACCGAGGCGACGACCGAGGCCAGCACGACGGAGCCGACCTGAAGCTGTTCTGCTTCCCGTGGTCCGGCGCCGGAAAGTCGGCGTACCGACCGCTGGCCGAGGCGATGCCGTCAGCAGTGCAGATCGTGAGCGTGCAACCGCCCGCCGAGTCCGGCCTCGACGCAATCGCCGACTCGTTGGCCGAGACGTTGGCCGAGACGATCGACGACCCGGGTACTGGCCGGTTCGCCTTCTTCGGACACAGCCTCGGTGCCCTGATGGCCTACGCGGTCGCCCGGCGGCTGCCCGTCAAGCCCGAACAGCTGATCCTCTCGGCCAGCCGATCGCCCGCCACCCCGCCGCCGGTCACGCTGCACGAGCTGCCGGACGAGGAGCTGGACGACGGGCTCGCCCGGATGGGCGGCATGTCGCCAGAGCGGCTGGCCGACAAGGACTTCATGGCCCGGTTCCGGCCGAGGATCCGTGCCGACCTGGCCACTTGCGAGACCTATCGGGCCCCGCTCGGCGCGGACAGCAGCATCGACGTGCCGATCACCGCCTGGGCCGGCCGGTCGGACTGGTACGCCTCGCCGTGGCTGGTGCGCCAATGGCGGCACTTCGCCGGGCACCGCTTCGAGCTGCGCCAGTTCGACGGCGACCACTTCTTCATCAACGACATGGGCAGCTGGGTGAACGCCCTGCTGGCCGACCTCACCCGCACCCCACCAGTCACCCACACCCTCTCGGCCTGACGCCGACACCGCATCGCAAGGAGAAAGACATGTACCTGCTCACCGACCTTGCCGCACGCGACCGCGCCGACCTGATCGCCATGGTCGGACGCTGCTCGCCGGACAGCCGCCACTCCCGCTTCCTCACCTGGTCGGCCGGTGCGGCCACCAACCACGTCGACACCCTGTTCCAGGACGCTCGCAGTCGCACGGTCGTGGTCCGGGTCCGGGGCACCGGCATCGTCGCGGTGGGCTCGCTGTTCCTCTACGGCGACGGGCTCGCCGAGATCGCGCTGCTGGTCGAGGACGCCTTCCAGGGCCGGGGGATCGGCCGGCTGCTGGTCGAGGCGCTGCGCACCCACGCGGACGCCGAAGGCGTCACCACCCTTGAGCTGACCGCACTGGCCAACAACACCCGGCTGCTGCGGCTGTTCCGGGGCGCCCGGTTCAGCCCGGCCGAGGCGGGCACGGTCTCCGGCACGCTGCCGGTCGCCGCCTGAGCTGGCCACCCACAACCGCGCCGCGAGACCTGGAGCCACTCATGGGGACGACCTGGTCGGCCGCCACACTGCACGCGTCGCCGTCCTGGCACGACACCTTGCTCGCCGAGCACCTGCCACGACTGCTGGAGACGCTGCCCGAAGGTGTGGACCGCTGGTTCTTCGAGCGCGGTCCCGACTCGGTTGAGCTGCGCTTCCGCGGCGCCTGCGATGCGCTGCGGCCGCACCTGCTGCGGTGGGGTGCGCAGGTGCTCGACGCCGGCGCCGCCAAACGCATGACGCTCGGGCACAGCCGGACCGACTTCCTGGACTACGGCGGCTCGGCGGCGGTGGAGTTGGCCGTCGAGTTCCTGCACGCCGACAGCAACGCGGTGCTCACCCAGCTGCGACTCGTGCACGCCGGCGCGCTGACCGTGCAACTGTCCGAGCTGAGCGTGCTGAGCATGGCCGAGCTGACCCGGGCCTGGTACGGCGAGACGACCGAGCCGAGCACCATCGACCCGGCACGGCAGACGGCCCGGCAGCTGGCCCTGCTCGCGCCGTGGTGGCAGCGCCGCGCGAAGGTGCTGTGCGGGTTCGCCGCGCTGGTGCATTGGTTGGATCCGCCACTGATGGCCTCGGTGCTGCGCAAGGTCCTCGACTCCCACCAGGGCCGGCTGATGAGCCCGGTGGCCACGCCGCCCTAGCCCTGCCTACCGTGGCGGTCATGGACCTGCGCCATCACGGAGATGTGGACGCCGAGCCGGGACTGCTCGACTTCGCGGTGAACGTCCAGGGCGAGCGGCCACCGGTCTGGCTGCGGGAACGACTGGTCGCGGCGCTGGACCGGGTCGGGCGCTACCCGTCCTCGGCCGACGACCTGGCCGCCCGCCACGCCGTGGCCGACCGGCACGGCCGGCGCCCCGACGAGGTGCTGGTGCTCGCCGGCGCCGCGGAGGGGTTCGCGCTGCTGCCCGCGCTGCGGCCCCGGCTGGCCGCGGTGGTGCACCCCGGGTTCACCGAGCCGGAGGTTGCGCTGCGCACCGCGGGGGTCCCGGTCCACCAGGTGCTGACCGACGCGGCGCACGCCCACGCACTGCGCCCGGGTGCGGTGCCTGAGCAGGCCGATCTGGTGGTGCTCGGCAACCCGACCAACCCCACCTCGGTGCTGCACCCGGCCGAGACGGTCCGCGCGCTGGCCCGACCGGGCCGGGTGCTGGTGGTGGACGAGGCGTTCGCGGACGCGGTGCCCGGCGAGCAGGAGTCGGTGGCCGGCGACCGGGAGCTGGCCGGGCTGCTGGTGCTGCGCAGCCTCACCAAGACCTGGGCACTGCCCGGCCTGCGCGCCGGGTACGCGCTGGCCGCGCCGGGGCTGCTCGCCACACTGGCCGCCGGCCGGCCGCCGTGGCCGGTGGGCACCCTCGGCCTCGAGGCGGTGCGGGCCTGCTGCGAACCGGCGGCCGTCGCGGAGGCCGCGCGCGCCGCGACCGAACTGGCCGGGCACCGGGCCTGGCTGGTGGATGCGCTGGGCGCGCTGCCCGGGGTGCAGGTCTCGCTTCCGGCCACCGCGCCGTTCCTGTTGCTGCGGGTGCCGGACGGACCGGGGGTGCGCGCCCGGCTGCGGGAGGCCGGGGTGGCGGTGCGCAGGGCCGACACCTTCCCCGGTCTCACGGCGGACCACCTGCGGGTGGCGATCCGTCCGCCCGCCCAAGCGACCGCGCTGGTGCGGGCACTGGCCAGCGCGGTGCGCGCACCCAGCTACGGTTCGCGGATGCAGGGGAGTGGATCGTGAGCGCCCGGTTGGCCGATGTGGTGGCGGCGATGGCGCGGGCCTACCCGCCGTGGCTCGCCGAGTCCTGGGATGCGGTCGGCCTGGTCTGCGGCGACCCGGACGCGGCGGTGTCGAGCGTGCTGGTTGCCGTCGACCCGGTGCCGGAGACGGTGGCCGAAGCCATCGAGGGGTCGGCGCAGCTGCTGGTCACGCACCACCCGCTGCTGCTGCGCGGCGTGCACGGAGTGCCAGCCGACCAGCCGAAGGGACGGTTGGTGCACCAGCTGATCCGTGCCGGGGTCGGTCTGTTCACCGCGCACACCAACGCCGACTCGGCGGACCCCGGGGTGTCCGACGCGCTGGCCGAGGCGCTCGGCGTACGGGTGGAAGGGCCGCTGTCGCCACGTACGGTCGAGCCGCTCGACAAGATCATCGCCTTTGTCCCGGTTGGCGATGACGCGAGCCGGGTGCTCGATGCGCTCGCCGGGGCGGGCGCCGGCCAGATCGGTGACTACAGCCACTGCGCCTGGCGTACCGATGGCACCGGCCAGTTCCTGCCGCGCGAGGGCGCGCACCCGGCGATCGGCCAGGTGGGACAGCTGGAGCGGGTGGCCGAGACCCGCTTGGAGCTGGTGCTGCCCAGGGGCCGCCGGCGCGCGGTGCTCGAGGCATTGCGCGCCGCGCACCCCTACGAGGAACCGGCGTTCGACCTGCTGGAGCTGGCCGAGATACCCGGCTCCCTCGGGTTGGGCCGGGTCGGCGAGCTGGCGGCGCCGGAGACGCTCGCCGCGTTCACCGAGCGGGCCGCCAGTGCGCTGCCTCCCACCGTGTGGGGCGTTCGCGCGGCCGGCGACCCGGACCGGCTGGTGCGCAGGGTCGCGGTCTGCGGTGGCGCCGGGGACTCCGCGCTGGACGCCGCCACCGCCGCCGGGGCGGACGTCTACCTCACCGCGGACCTACGGCACCACCCGGCGGGGGAGCACCTGTTGGCGGGTAGTTTGCCGGGCCGGCCGACGCCGGCGCTGGTGGACGTGGCGCACTGGGCCTCGGAACACCCGTGGTGTGAGCAGGCCGCCTCCGTCATCAGGGCCGCGCTGCCCGGTACGGTCGATGTTCGCGTCTCGCAGCGGCGTACCGACCCATGGACACTCGGAGCCCGGCCGCCCGCGCAGGCGCAAGGAAGGACAGTGCAGTGAACGCGGAACCCGCCGTGCAACAGCGGCTTCTCGAGCTGGCCGACATCGACGCCGAGCTGAACCGGATCGAACACCGTCGCCGCACCATGCCCGAGCTGGCCGAGATCACCGAAGCCGAGAAAGCGGTGCGGAGCAGCAAGGACGCGGTCGTCACGGCCGAGACCTCGGCGGGGGACCTCGACCGCGACATCCGCCGCCTCGAGCGTGACGTGGACGCCGTGCGCGCCAGGGCGCAGCGGGACAAGGGACTGCTCGCCGGCTCCGGAGTGTCGGCCAAGCAGGCCACCGACCTGCAGCACGAGCTGGGGACGCTGGCCCGCCGCCAGGAGGTGCTGGAGGACGAGCTGCTGGAGGTCATGGAGCGGCGCGAGGCGGTGCAGACGAACCTGGACGTGGCGCACGGCGAGCTGGCCGCCGCCGAACAGCACCTGCGCGAGGTTTCCGAGCGCCGGGACGGTGTCTTGGCCGACCTGGACGCCAGCGAGGCCGGTCGGCGCCGGGCCCGCGAGCCACTCGCCGAGCAGCTGCCGGCGCAGCTGCGCACGCTGTACGACTCGCTGCGCGAGCGGCGCGGGGTCGGCGCCGCGATGCTGCGGGCCCGCCGGTGCGGGGCGTGTCGGCTGGAGCTGGACCGCGCCGACGTGAGCCGGGTGAAGGCCGCGCCGGCCGACGAGGTGCTGCGGCACGAGGAGTGCGGAGTGATCATGGTGCGGACGTCGGAGTCGGGCCTGTGAAGGTGGTCGTCGAGGCGGACGGCGGGTCGAGGGGCAACCCGGGCCCGGCCGGCTACGGGGCGGTCGTGCTCGACCCGGCGTCCGGTGAGGTGCTCGCCGAGCGCTCGGAGGGCCTCGGCGTCGTGACCAACAACGTGGCGGAGTACCGGGGGCTGATCGCCGGTCTGCGCGCGGCGCTGGAGCTGGGCGCCGACGAGGTCGACGTGCGGATGGACTCCAAGCTCGTGGTGGAGCAGATGTCCGGTCGGTGGCAGGTCAAACACCCCGCCATGCGCCCGCTGGCCACCGAGGCCGGTGCGCTGGTCCGCCAGATCGGCTCGGTGCGTTTCAGCTGGATCCCGCGTGCGCAGAACAAGCGGGCCGACAGGTTGGCCAATCTGGCGATGGACGCCCAGGCCGCACGGTGACCCGGGAGGGCACCCCGGCCTCGGTGTCCTGGACCGGCCAGCGGGGGCAGCCGACCAGGCTGTTGCTGCTGCGCCACGGCCAGACCGAGATGTCCGCGCAGCGGCGCTACTCCGGCCGCGCCGACCCGGAGCTGACCGAGCTGGGCCTCGCCCAGGTGAAGGCGGTCGCCGCCGGCATCCGCGCGGTGCACGGCACCGAGGCGGTGACCGCCGCGCTGACCTCCCCGCTGCGCAGGGCCCGCCAGACCGCCGAGCCGGTCGCCGAGGTGCTCGGCGCCGCGCTGGAGCCGCACGAGGCGCTGGTGGAGACGGACTTCGGTGCCTGGGACGGGTTGACGTTCGCCGAGGCCCGCGAACGGGACCCGGAGCTGCACGGTCGCTGGCTCGGCGACGAGACGGTCCGGCCGCCCGGCGGGGAGAGTTTCGCCCGGGTGGGGCAGCGGGCGGCGGCACTGCGCGACGAGCTGGTCGCCGGGTACCCGGGCCAGACGTTGCTGCTGGTCTCGCATGTCACGCCGATCAAGCAGCTGCTGCGGTTGGCTCTGGACGTGGGTCCATCGCTGCTCTACCGGTTGCACCTGGACCTTGCCTCGCTGTCGGTGGCGGAGTTCTACCCGGACGGCGGGGCCTCGGTGCGTGCGGTGAACACCCTGTTCCCGACGTCCTGACCCGCGCCGGACGTAGACTCGGGCCCCGAAGTAGGAAGTGCCCCCGTTGCTGTTGGTAGCAGTTCCGGGGGCGACCGAGGGTGAGGGTTCGGCATGGCTCAGGATAAGGCAAAGGCATCGCCGGATGACCAGGCCATCGGCCAGCGCTCCCGACGCATCCGCGAGCAGCGAGGGTTGTCCCTGGAAGTTGCCGCTGGGCTGGCTGGGCTGTCCAAGGGCTACCTGTCCAAGCTCGAAAACGGCCTAAAGGGGTTCACCCGTCGTGGCCTGATCGAGGACATCGCGGAAGCCCTCGGCTGCTCCGTCGCGGACCTCACCGGCGAGCCCTACCCCGCACGCGATCGCCGAACGGCCGAGGCGCTCGCGGTGCTGCCGGCGATGACGGTCGCGCTCTACGAAACACCGGAACATGACAGGTCGGGCCGTGTTGCCGCCCTACCGCTGGAACGTCTCCTCTCAGCGGTCGCGCAGGCCAACGCGCTCTGCGAAGAATCCCGCTACGCCCTGGCAGGCCGGGAACTACCCGCGCTGCTCGGTGGCCTTCACGCACAGGCCGCCATCGGGTCATCGGAGCAGCGCCAGGGCGCACTGAGGGGCTTGACAGAGGGATACGTCGTCGCGTTCGGTGTGGCTCGCCACCTCGGTCGCCCTGAACTGGCTATGCAAGCCGCGACACGCGCCCGGGAGACCGCGCAACAGCTGGACGATCCCGCGCTGGCGGGATTCGCGACTCTCATGACCGCGAGCGGGTTCAGCCGACTCGGGGCGCGCCGGGCCGCCGACAACGTGCTCAGCGGCGGGTTCGCCGAGATTCAACCCACTGCTGACCCGAGCGGCCCCGACAAGCGGGCAGCCGAGGCGCTGGGGGTGATGCACCTGGTGTCGGCACAACTTGCCGCACGATCCGGCCGCGCCGACACCGCGCAGGCGCACCTGAGTGAGGCCACCGACCTGGCCCAGCGCACCGGGGAGCAGAACACGCTGCAATGGCACTTCGGGCCCGCGAATGTGGCGAGCTGGTCGCTGGCGATCGCGGTGGAGACCGAGCGCGGGCCGGGTGTCGCCGAACGGATCGACGCGGATCTACCTCTCGTTACGTCCGCCGGCCGCCGTTCCCGGCTGCATTTCGACCTTGCGCGCGGGTACGCCCAGGCCGAAGGGCAACGTGACGACTTGGCGATCAGACACATCGACACCGCCGATCGCATTGCCCCGGTCCGGGTGCGCAATGACCCGATCGCCCGGGACCTGGTGTCGATGGTGGACCGCCGTGCGCGGCGGCGCGTATGGGAGCTGGAGTCGCTGAAGCGGCGTCTCGGTGTGTCCTAAAGGGGTTTCCCGCTAGGAAACGTTCGCGCCGTAAAGACGTTTACGGTTGCCTGATGGAGAGCTACGGCGGCCTATCCGTACGGGATATTGCGCGGTTCTAACTGGTCAAGTTTCGGACCTGGTGGCGGCGCCGTCGTGGCTGACAAGTGCGAGTGCGGTCTGCGACTCGATCCCCCGGAATCCGCCGATTACTATCGGTCCAGCATCGAACCGGCCGATGGCGATGTAAAGACCGTGGTCCGGTATGGCGAGCACCCGACGTCCCGGTGCGTCGTTCGCATTCCGAGTGGCTGGCGGGGAACGGGCCAGCTCCGTCGACGGGATCGGCACTCCGGCGCCGATTCCGTGGGATCGGGTTGGCCGCGCCGGGCTCAGTGCGGCTTCAGCCACAGGTAGACCGCCACCGCGATGCCCAGCACCACCACCGACCAGCGCAGCACCGCCTCTGGCAACAACCTGGCCAGCCGGCCACCCAGATAACCGCCGATCAGCGTGGTCGGCGCGATCAGCAGTACCGCCAGCCACTGCACCGGCGCGCCGATACCGAAGATCACCACTGTGACGGTGGCGACGATCAGCGACAGCACCACCTTCGCCGCGTTCAACCGGACCAGCCGGTCGTGCGCACAGAGCGAAAGCACCGAGATCAGGATGACGCCCAGTGCGCCGCCGAAGTAGCCGCCATAGACCGCGGCGCCGAAGATCGACGGCAGCAGCACGGCGCGCCGGTCGGGTGCGTCCGGGTCGGGATTGCCGATCCAGCGCTTGATCCAGGGTGCCAGCGCGAGGACCAGCGCGGCGAGCAGCACCAGCACCGGGACCACCGCATTGAACACCGACCCTGGCAGCACGAGCAGCAGCGCGCATCCCACTCCGGAGCCGAGCACCGCGACGGCAACGGTGCCCAGGATCCTGGCGCGCTGCCCGGCCAGCTCACGGCGCACGCCGAACACAGAGCCCAGGTATCCGGGCCACTGGGCGACCGAGTTCGTCACGTTCGCGACCAGCGGCGGCAGCCCGACGGCGAGCAGCGCGGGGAACAGCAACAGCGAGCCGCCTCCCGCGACCGCGTTGACCGCACCGGAGACGAGACCGGCGAGCAGCAGGAAGACCAGCTGACCAGGAGAGTGCACCGCCACGGTGCGCGACGTTATCCCGTCCAGGCGCAGCGCCCTGGTGAAGGTGAGGGGATCAGCGCGTCGCGGGGTCGGGTTCGACGGCCGCGGGTTGGTAGGTGCCGAAGCACCACACGTTGCCCTCCGGATCCTTGGCGGCGAACTCGCGGGAGCCGTACTCCTGGTCGGTGAGGCCCATGATGATGGGTGCGCCGGCCGCCACCGCGCGGTCGTGTACCGCGTCCGGATCCGCCGCCGCGAGGTAGAGGCAGGCCCGCCCGGTGTCGAAAGGGCCCGGCTCGTCGCCCCGGGAGCTGAGCATCACGATGCCGTGCCGCCAGCTGAGCTGTGCATGCGCCACCCGGCCGTCCGGGGTGGTCACAACCTCGCCGGCAACCAGGCCGAAGGCATCGGTGAGGAACCGGATCGCGGCGGGGGCGTCGCGGTAGCGCAGGGTCGGGTAGATGCTGGGAGCGTCGCGGCTCGGTGTCATGCCCGAGACGCTAGACCGGCGCCACCGTTGCGGTATTGGACGAATGTGACCCGGCGAGCAGCTGGGAAGGGGTGCTGCCGGTGAGCCGGCGGAACTCGCGGACCAGGTGGCTGTGATCGGCGTAGCCGGCCTCGGCGGCCACCTCGCTGATCGGGCGGGAGCCGGAGAGCATCGACAGCGCGCGGGAGAACCGCAGCAGCTGCGCGGCCGACTTGGGTGTCAGCCCGACCTGCTGGCGGAACCGGGCCGCGAAGTGCCGCCGACTCCAGCCGACCTCGGCGGCCAGCCGGCCGATCGGCACGTTCCCGTGCGAGCCGGCCAGGGCCCGCCACGCCCAACCCACCTCCGGGTCCTCGACGGGGTGGTCCCGCGCAAGGTAGGCCACGGCGCGCTCGAGCAGTTGGAACCGGTCCGGCCAGCTCGCCTCCCCGGCCAGCCGCTCACCGAGATCCCGCCACCCGGGCCGGGCCAGCTGCTCCAGCCCGATGACCGTGTCGGCCAGCTCGGACATCGGCATGCCCAGCAACCGGTAGGCGCCGAGCGGGCTGAGGTCGACCTGGATGCAGCGCAGCGTGCCGTCGTGCTCGGTGTCCACCGGGATCTGGTGCAGCCCGGCGAGGAACGAGGTGTACACCCCGGACCCGGTGGCCGAGCTGATCCGGATCGGCTCACCAAGGCTCAGGATGAGGGTGACGCCGGCGTGCGGCAGCTCCCGGCGGGGCACTGCCTCGCCGGCGTGCTCCGCGAAGCCGGCGACCCTGTGCACCTGGTCACGCAGTGCGCCGCCCGGCTGGTGCGCCACCATGAACACGGTGTCGTCCACCCCGCCAGTGTGGCAGGTCGCGGCTTACACCAGCCATCCCCGACCGACCGCCAGGCTCAGCCACAGCGCCAGCACGGCGGCGAGCAGACAGGCCCAGTCCGGTGAACCGCCCGACGGTGGGCGAGACTCCGGCTCGCCCGACCTGTCCAGCGCCCGCCGCCACAGCAGGGTGGCCAGCCCGTCGGCGACGAGCTACCCGGGCAGCGTCGGCAGGGGTCGGCATCACCTCGGCCAGCCCGGCGCCGAGGCCGTACGCTGTCACCCCGACGGTCGGCCAGAGCTCGCGGACCCTTACAGTGCCTGAGCCGGCTGACCAGGCCGAACAGCACGGTCAGCCTGGCGCAGGGCAGCGCGACGGCCGCTTCCGGCAGCCCGCGCGGCCGCGCCATCGCGAAGGTGAGCACCGCCGCGAGCAGCGCCAGCGCGACGATCTCCGGCACCGCGGCCGCGATCACCGCGGCGGCCGGACTGCCCGCATACCCGCAGGCCAGCGCCGCGCAGCGGGAGCTAGCTCCTCGGTGTGCCGCGCAGCCGCGACACGGCCGTGCTGAACTCTTCGTCGGTCAGCACGCCGCGGCCCCGCAGGTCGTCCAACACCCGGAACTGACCGGTGGAGGTGGCGGTGGCGGTCGACCCACTCGACTGCCGGGGTGTCGGTATCGGCATGCTGTGCGCGTTGACCAGCGCGGCGAACGACCGGGTACGGCGCGACGAGATCACCGCCACGGTCTTGATCGTCCATTCCCAGTCCGGACCGGTGATGGTCAGGAACACGTCCCGCACCGCGCCGCCGTCGCTGGGGTTCTTGGCGTCGGTCCTCGACTCGGAGACCGAGGCCTGCACCCCCGCCAGCGAGCGGACTTCGCGACCGCGCTCGATGCGGTCGCGGTAGAGCGTGAGCCCGTTGTAGCGGGTCACCAGGTCGTCGAGCCGTGAGACATAACGCGGCCGCTCGGCCTTCGCAAGGTGGTACTCGTCCCGCACCTGCCGAAGTTGGCTCCTGGTGCGAACCAGCTCTTCGTGGAGACGCTGACCGCGGGCGGCGATGTCCTGGCGAAGATGGGAGAACATCGGACCTCTCTGTGTGTGGGGTGGTTGATACTCATGAGCAGAGTCGTTGATTCTAGGCCGGTTGTTACCCGACTTCCGCTGTTTTTCAACCGCCTTCTGCCCGCCGTGCGTGTCGGCCCTACGATCACCTTGCGGTCGGTGCTGGTACGAGGCGTGCGTAGTAGGCGAACGGCGGCCCGATCGACTGTGTCACTCTCAGGCCGGCCGTCTGGGCGTGTCGCGCCAAGGCGCGGCGGCGCACCTGGTGCCGGTCGAAGAACTCCCCGACCACCAAGCGGCCGTCGACCTTGAGCACCCGCCGCAGTTCGCGCAGCGTCCGGTCCGGTTCCGGGATCTCGCCGAGCGCGGTGACCAGGTAGGCCGCGTCGAACGTGCCGGCGGGGAAGGGCAGTGCCTGCGCATCGGCCTTGGTTGGCACGATGTTGGCCAGTGAGCGATGCGCGGCGCGGCTCATCACGTGATCCAACATCCGCTGCTGGACATCGACGATGTCCAGCCGGCCGCTGCCGCCCAGCCTGCTGGCCACCGGCAACGACTGCAGCCCGGTGCCGGGGCCGATCTCCAGCACCCGCTCACCGGGGGCGGGTTCGAGCAGCCGCTCCAATCGGCGCTGGGACAGCAGCGGCAGCGGCAGGTCGAGCAGCCACCGCTGGGAGTACGGATACGGCGCCGAGTCCGAGGCCCACCATCCCCACAGCGCCGCTGCCGCCGCCGCGGCGGCGAGCGTCCAGCCGGTCGAGCGGCGTCGGAGCAGGTTGGTCGCGGTGCTTCGGGGGCGCATGATCGTGACCCTAGCGACCCGGCGCCCGGTGCCGGCTGCCTATACTCACCGGGCGGACGAGCTGGCCGGGCGGCCGCGTCGGCGCCGCTCGATGGCGACATCGGGGGGCGCCGCCGAGGAAAGTCCGGACTCCGCAGGGCAGGGTGGTTGTTAACGGCAACCCGGGGTGACCCGCGGGACAGTGCCACAGAAAACAGACCGCTCCGGGCGTTCACGCACGGAGTAAGGGTGAAACGGTGGTGTAAGAGACCACCAGCGTCCCGGGCGATCGGGACGGCTAGGTAAACCCCACCCGGAGCAAGGCCAGACAGCAGATGTTCGAGGACGGCCCGTCCGATGTCTGCGGGTAGGCTGCACAGAACCCGTCGGCGACGGCGGGTCGAGATGGATGGCCGCCGAACGGGCCGCCGCGAGGCGCCCGGGAACAGGATCCGGCTTACAGGCCAGCTCGTCCG
>DASYBQ010000045.1:0-7415 GCA_036500625.1 Pseudonocardia sp.
CAAGGCCAAGGCCCGCCGCCGCTAGCCGCACTGGCCGGAGGCCAAGGCGCTCGGCGCCGGTGTGCCCGCGCGGGCGTCCCTGAGGTAGAGCCCCACCGCGGGTTGGCCGTTCGCGCCGGTCGGGGGTGTGTCACCGGTGGCCGCAGTCGTTCAGCGGGATGCGTACCGCGAAGTCGGTGATCGCGTCGAGGCCTCGTTACCAGTGCGGCAGCGGCGGCATCGACCAGGTGACGTCCTTGGTGACCAGCGCGACCAGTGCGTCTGCGTCGCCGTGTTCCAGCGCGGCGGAGAAGTCGGCGACCACCTCCCGCGCCCGGGCGTCGCCGATCTCCCGCAGCGCGATCTCGGCCACCGAGAAGCCGAGCACCTCGAACAGCAGCAGCGCCGCCCGCTGGTTGCCGGGCAGGTGCTGGCAGGCGGCCACGAAGGCCAGCTCGACGGCCTCCCGCTGCTCGTAGCGCGCCGCCGGGTCCCCCGGCCAGACCCGCATCGGGGTAGGGGCCGAGCCAGGCGACGTCGACCAGTGGCGCGTCGCGGACAACGGCGCGCTCGCTGGACGGCCTGAGGTCGATCGGCATGGCCCGTCGGGCCCGGCCTTCGATGCTGTCCATGCAGGTGCGGGTGGCCACGGTGTAGAGCCAGGAGCGCAGCGAGCCGAGGACTCGAAGCGTGCGAGGCCCGCCACGCCCGGACCAGCGCCTCCCGCGGCGTATCGACGGCATCGTGGGTCGAGCCGCGCATCCGGTCGCAGTGCGCGTGCAACTCCTGGCGCAGCGGCGCGACCAGGCGGGCGAACGCATCGTCATCGCCGCCGCTGGCCCGAGCGAGGTCCTCGGTCGGCGCAGCCGAGGTCGGCGCAGAAATGTCGCTCACGAGCGATGATCCTGCCGGGTCGCGACAGTCCTGAGCCGACTGAGCAGAATCCCGCGCCAGGAGGACCTCGATGAGCTGCACCCCGACCGTTCCCGTCACCGTCGCGCAACTCGAGGTGCCAAGGGGCCGGCTGCACTACGAGGTGCGCGGCCAAGGCCCGCTGCTGGTGCTGGTTGCCGCCCCGATGGATGCCCGGTCGTTCGCGCCGCTGGCCGACCTGTTGGCCGCCGACCACACCGTGCTCACCACCGACCCCAGGGGCATCAACCGCAGCCTGGTGCACCACCCCGAGCGGGACTCGACGCCGGAGCAGCGCGCCGACGACCTGTCCCGGCTGATCACCCACCTGGACGCCGGGCCGGCGGTCCTCGGCTCCAGCGGTGGCGCGGTGAGCGCGCTGGCCCTGGTGCAGGCGCACCCCGAGCAGGCGCACCCCGAGCAGGTGCACACCGTCATCGCGCACGAGCCGCCGCTGCTGCAGCCGCTGCCCGACAGGGACGAGCTACACGCCGCGACCGAGGACATCATCGCCACCCACCTGTCCGGCGACCGGGTGGGAGCCCGGCGCAAGTTCCTGGCCAACGCCAACATCGCGCTGCCCGTGAGGGTGTTCCAGATGATGTTCGCGTCCGAGCCCGGTCGTCAGGCGGCGGACGAGGACTTCCAGAACGGGCACATGCTGCGCCTGCACCCCTGCTCCGGCCCCGGCCGGGTGGGTAGGGTCGGGTGCCATGGACCTGACGCGCAGACCCCGGCGGCTTCGGAGCACCTCGGCGATGCGCCGACTGGTCGCGGAGACCGAGCTGCGGCCGCGCAACCTGATCCTGCCGATGTTCGTGCGGGAGGGCGTTTCCGAGCCGGTGGGAATCAAGTCCATGCCCGGTGTGGTGCAGCACTCCCGGGAGTCGCTGCGCAAGGCCTCGGCGGAGGCGGTCACGGCCGGCGTCGGTGGCCTCATGCTGTTCGGCGTGCCGGCCACCAGGGACGCGGTCGGCTCCGGCGGCGTCGACCCGGACGGCATCCTGAACGTGGCGCTGCGCGACGTGCGCGCCGAGGTCGGCGACTCGACGGTGCTGATGTCGGACCTGTGCCTCGACGAGTTCACCGACCACGGGCACTGCGGCGTGCTGGACGAGCGGGGCGGCGTGGACAACGACGCCACGCTGCGGATCTATGCGCAGATGGGCGTGGCGCAGGCCGCGGCCGGTGCGCACCTGGTCGGGCCGAGCGGCATGATGGATGGCCAGGTGGGGGTGATCCGCCACGCGCTGGACGCGGCGGGGCACACCGACACCGGCATCCTGGCCTACACCGCCAAGTACTCCTCGGCGTTCTATGGTCCGTTCCGCGAGGCGGTCGACTCGCAGCTGCGCGGCGACCGCAAGACCTACCAGCAGGACCCGGCGAACGGCCGCGAGGCGCTGCGCGAGCTGGCCCTGGACCTGGCCGAGGGCGCCGACGTGGTGATGGTCAAACCCGCGATGTGCTACCTGGACGTGCTGCGCACCATCGCGGACCACTCGGACGTGCCGGTGGCCGCCTACCAGATCTCCGGCGAGTACTCGATGATCGAGGCGGCGGCCGCCAACGGCTGGCTGGAGCGGGACCGGGCCATCGTGGAGACGCTGACCGGCATCCGCCGGGCCGGCGCCGACATGGTGCTGACCTACTGGGCCACCGAGGTAGCCGGCTGGCTCGCCTAGCCCACCGCACACAGCCAGCCCACCGCACACACCCAGCCCATCGCACACAGCGGATGGTCGCCGCACACAGGCCCCGACATGTGTGCGGCGACTACTCGCTGTGTGCCGTCGTGCGGTGACGTGCCGGCCGTGCGCACTGTGTGACGGTCCACTACGCTCGGCGACTGTGACACCCGACTCGGTCGCGGACGGCCAGCCGCCCGTCGCGGTGCGCGCGGCGTTCGCCCTGTTCCTGGTGGACGCGATCCTGGCGCTGGTCAACGCCACGGTCCAGGTGACATTCCACGTCAGTCGGCCGCTCATTCTGGTCGGTGCGCTGCTCGAGGCGGTGTTGTTCGTGCTGCTCGGTGCGTACATGCGGCACGGCAGAACGTGGGCCCGGACCGCGTTGATGAGCTTCGCCGGGGTGTTCGCGGCCCTCGGGATCCTGATCGCCATCGGCACCGCGACGACACCCGATCCGATCCGCGGCGTGGTTCTGTTCGGGCTGCTCTGTGTGGCCGGCAAGATAGTGCTGATCGTCGCGGGCGCGGTGATGATGTACCGGCCGGGCGCCAGGGGCTACTTCAGCTGATCACCCCAGGCCCTGCCGGCGGCGGACCACGCCCCTGACATCGGCGTGACCCGCGCCGAGGACTAAGGTGCCCGCGTGAGCACACCGCCCGAACCACGTCACGCCGCGGCGGACCACGAGCCGGACGCGCCGGAAGAGTCCTCGCTCTACGCGCCGCGAACCGAGCGGTCCGAGCGGTCCGGCCGCGGCGGCGCAACGCTGGTCAGCCGCCCGCCGGAGATGTGGGCCGGTGCGTTGTTCCTCACCCTGGCCGCTCTGCCGCTGCTGGTGCTGGGTGGCGTACTCGCGCTGCAGCCGGGGCAGTACGGCACCAACCTGCGTGACGAGATCACCTCCTCCGGTGCCTCGATGAGCGCGAACACCCTACTTCTGCTGTTCCGGGCCGGCGGCGTGCTGTTGCTTGTGATAACGGTGGCGCTGCTGGTACTGGCCTGGCGGGCGGTGCGGCCGCAACGCAAGGCACGGCTTGGCGCCACGGTGCTGGCAGCCGTCGAGGCGGTCGGTCTCGCCGCCATCATGATCATCACTACCCCCGACGCGGTCAGCATGGGCATGTTGTTGCTGGCAGTGGCTGGTGTGGTGTTGCTGTACCTGCCGCGCTCCGAGGAGTTCATGTACCGCGGCCGGTGATGCCAGCAGTGGCCGGCGCGACCGGTTCTGCGAGACTGGCGGCCGTGAGTTCGCCGACTACAGATGCGTCAGACCTGACTTCGGACACGACGGAACACACCAGCGTGCCGCGCTCGGCCGCATTGTTCGAACGAGCCGTCGCGGCCACCCCCGGCGGGGTCAACTCCCCGGTCCGGGCGTTCCAGGCGGTGGGCGGCACCCCCCGTTTCATGTCTTCCGGGCACGGCGCCTGGCTGACCGACGCGGACGGGCGGCGCTACGTCGACCTGGTGAGCTCCTGGGGCCCGATGATCCTCGGCCACGCGCACCCCGCCGTGGTGCACGCGGTGCACGCCGCCGCGGCCAAGGGACTGTCCTTCGGCGCGCCGACCGAGGGCGAGGTCGAACTCGCCGAGGAGATCATCGCCAGGGTCGAGCCGGTCGAGCAGGTCCGGCTGGTCAACTCCGGCACCGAGGCCACCATGAGCGCGGTCCGGCTGGCCAGGGGGGTCACCGGCCGTTCGGTGGTGGTCAAGTTCGCCGGCTGCTACCACGGCCACGTGGACGCGCTGCTCGCCGAGGCCGGCTCCGGGGTGGCCACCTTCGGGCTGCCCACCAGCCCCGGTGTCACCGGTGCGCAGGCCGAGGACACGGTCGTGCTGCCCTACAACGACCTGGAAGCGGTAGCCGCCGCGTTCGCCGAGCGCGGCTCGGAGATCGCCTGCGTGATCACCGAGGCGGCGGCAGGCAACATGGGTGTGGTGGCCCCCGCCGACGGGTTCAACGCCGGGCTGCGCGCGCTGGCCAAGGCACACGGCGCACTGCTGGTGATGGACGAGGTGATGACCGGGTTCCGGGTGTCCCGCGCCGGCTGGTACGGCCTGGAAGAGGTGGCCGGCGACATCTACACCTTCGGCAAGGTGATGTCCGGCGGGCTGCCGGCGGCCGCGTTCGGCGGATCGGCCGAGGTGATGGGGCACCTGGCGCCGGCAGGTCCGGTGTACCAGGCCGGCACGTTGTCCGGGAACCCGGTCGCGGTCGCGGCCGGGTTGGCCACGCTGCGCGCCGCGGACGACGCGGTGTACGCCGCGCTGGACGCCAACGCCGCAAAGCTCGGCACGCTGTTCACCGGCGCGCTGAGCGCGGCCGGGGTGCCGCACCAGGTGCAGTACGCCGGCAACATGGTCTCGGTGTTCTTCGCCGAGACCCCGGTGACCGACTTCGTGGGTGCGGCGGCGGCGCAGACCTGGCGTTTCCCGCCGTTCTTCCACGAGCTGCTGAGCCGAGGGGTGTACGGCCCGCCCAGCGCGTTCGAGGCGTGGTTCGTGTCCGCGGCATTGGGCGACGAGGCGTTCGAGGTGATCGAGGCGGCGCTGCCGGCAGCGGCCGCCGCGGCGGCGGCAGCCCTGGGCCCGGCGCAGGACCAGCAGTGATCGCGGCGACCACCGTGCACCTGCTGCGCCACGGCGAGGTGTACAACCCCGAGCACGTGCTCTACGGGCGGCTGCCCGGCTACGCACTGTCCGAGCGCGGCGAACAACAGGCCAAGATGGTCGCCGACGCGCTGCGCGACGAGGACATCACCGTGTTGCTGGCCTCGCCGCTGCAGCGGGCCCAGCAGACCGCGGCGCCGATCGCCGAGTCGCACCGGCTGACCGTGCTCAGCGATGCCAACCTGATCGAGGCCGCGAACAGCTTCGAGGGCCAACGGATGGGGGTCGGCGACGGCGTACTGCGCCACCCGTCCGCGTGGCCGAAGCTGTGGAACCCGTTCCGGCCGTCCTGGGGGGAGCCGTACAGCGAGATCGCCGAGCGGATGGACAAGGCGGTGCGCCGGGCCCGCGAGCTGGCCGTCGGGCACACCGCGCTCTGCGTGTCCCACCAGCTGCCGATCTGGACGGTGCGCCGCCACCTGGAGGGCCGGCGGATGTGGCACGACCCGAGGAAGCGCCAATGCGGCCTCGCGTCGCTGACCACGCTGGTCTACCACGGTGACCGGCTGGTCGAGCTGCGCTACCGCGAGCCGGCCGACGCCACCGCCCCTGGGGTCCCCGGCACATGAGCAGGCCATGCCACCCCGGTACCGCCACGCCGCGCAAGCCCCGCCCACGCCGCGCATGGTGCACCGTGCGCGGCGTGCACGGCAGGTGCGCGGCGCGGCGGCGTTCGCTCGTCGCGCTGCTGCTGGCTGTGGGCATGGTGCTGGCCGGGTGCAGTACCGGCAGCGACGCGGTGGCAACCGGCGGCGACTTCCAGTTCGTCGCGCCGGGTGGGCAGCAGATCATCCACTACGAGCCGCCGGAGGCGCGGGGCACGCTGCGCCGGCTGTCCGGGGAGAGCCTGCTGCAACCGGGCCGCCAGACCGGCATCCAGGACTACCCGAACCAGGTGGTCGTGATCAACATCTGGGGCTCGTGGTGCGGGCCGTGCCGGGCGGAGGTGAACGACCTGCAGCAGCTGTACCAGAATTCCAAGGCCCGGGGCGTCGCGATGCTCGGCATCGACATCCGGGACAGCTACCGGGACGCGGCGGCGGACTTCGTGCACGACCAGAAGCTGACCTACCCGTCCATCTACGACCCGCCGGGCCGCAGCCTGGACGGCCTGCGCGGCTACCCGCGCAACGTGGTGCCTTCCACCATCGTGCTGGACCGCCAGCACCGGGTCGCCGCGGTCTTCCTCACCGTCGTGCGCCTCGGCCAGCTCGCCCCTGTCGTCCAACAGCTCGCCGCCGAACCCACCTCCTGAGCTAGCTCTGCTCGATCCGGTAGACGGGGCCGTCGGGGGCCAGTCCCTCGAAGTGCTCCGCGGGTAGCTCGTGCCCGGTGAACCGCTCGATGGCGAGCATGGCCTTGGCGTCTTTGTGCCGGTAGTCGTCGAAGTCCAGGTCAGCGAGCAGTGCGGTGATCTCGGGCTGCCCAGCCCGACGCCGAGGATCAGTGCCGCATCGACGGTTGTCAGTGCATCGCGCAGCGTGCGCAATACCGAGGACGCGATTGTCAGGGCGAGTGCGAGGTATGCGGCGCCGTGCGCGGCGGCGAGCTCGGGCTCGGTCGGTGGGTGGCTGGGCGGCCGCGGGACAATGCTCGGGTGCCCGGTCAGCTCGCTGACCAGCGCGAGAACCAGGTCCGTGACACCGGGGCGCAGCGAGTCCAGACTGCGTACCGGGCCGGTGAAATTGCTCCCCGACTGGGTCACCAGGACCCACCTCGCAGCTGTCCGGAGGGTCGGCGCGAGTAGTGGGTTGGCCTGCGGCGCGGCAGGCGGTGGCGGCGTGGCGTCGGTCAGCGGTTTCTGGAGCGGACCGATGAGCTGTTCGACCTTCAGCTGCTCATGGTGTGCGACCGACTGCCGAGCATCCATCGCAGTGCGGCGAGCACCGGCTCGCGGGCGGAGCTGGCGAAAGGTATGCCGCGCTGTGTGTTTGGGACGTCGGACTCGGGCACACCGAGTCGTCCGGGCACGGCGGCCGGTTCGGCCCGCACCGCGGCGGCCAGTGCCGGCATTGCCCGCGCGAGGACGGGTGCCGACGCCGCTGCGAGTTCGTCAAGTGGACCTACGGTCATCAGCCGGTGCCTTCCGCCTCGAGGGAGAGGCGCCCGACTGTAGGGAGCATGATCGTGCTCGTCGCGGAGAGACGGTATTTCCGGTGCGAT
>DASYBQ010000046.1:0-23461 GCA_036500625.1 Pseudonocardia sp.
CTGGGTCAGCCCGGACAGCTGCCGCATGGTGGTGCTGAACAGCTGGTCCGGCACGCTGCCGGGGTCGACAAAGTTGGCCTGGCTCAGGGACTGGCCCAGTGCTATGCCGATGGTGGCGACCTGGTCGTCGGAGAGCAGCCAGTTCGTGGCCGTGGCCGGTGCCGCGTCACGGGCGAACCGGGCGCGCAGCTGGTGCACAAGCTCGGCGACCATAGAGCGGATCTCTCGTTGGTGCTGCGTCATCTCAGCGCGAAACGACTCGTCGCGGATCGAGTACAGCCAGACCTCGGCTTGCAGTGCCACCGATTGGGGGTCGGCACCGCAATCTTGGATCTGCGCGTCGTATCTCGCTACAACCGCGCGGGGGTCGGTGTCGACGATCGCGTAGGCGGCGCGTTGCTCGGCCAGCAGACCTTGCCTCGCCACCGCCCAGAAAAGAGCGCGCTTGTTGGGGAAGTGCACATAAATCGAGCCCACCGCCACCTTGGCCGCCGCGGCGATCTCGGTGACCGACGCGCCCCCGTAGCCGCGCTCGGCGAACACCTGACCAGCGGCCGACAGGACCCGCTCACGGGTAAGGGCCTTGCTCTGCGCCCGAGAGTTGAGCTGCTCCGGCGGGGCAAGATGTCGATCATCAGCTGGTGCGTGCGCCGCCGCGTGTGCGGGAGGCTGGACCTGGTCAGGCTCGCCGGTGTCGACATTGTCACCCGTCACAGCCGTATCGCCTTCCCCAGGACTGCCCACAGCACATCCCCGGAATCGGGCCCGCGGCGGGCACGCCGCGCGGGGCTTTGCCGCAAGAGGGGCGCCGCACCGGCAAGTGATCTCCAGCGTACCTGCCACGATCCGATGCACAGTGCCCGGTCAACCGGTCACATCAGGTAGTCGGTGCCGGTCACCGCCGATCCTACCGAACGAGCAGTCACTGAATACTTACTCAATGAGGACTCGTTCAGTGAGGTGATATAACTAGCGCGTTCGAGTGACACCCCGTTGAGCAGCTCCCCAGCGAGCTCCCCGAAGGAGATCCACCCATGATGTGGAAGAAGTTCGTAGCTAGCGTGACGATGTTCGCGGCGGCGAGCGCGGTGAGCCTGGCCGCGACGGTCGGCGTGGCCAACGCCGAGCCCGTGTCCGGCGCGCACATCGTCCTCGCTGACCACCACGACGATCACCACGACGGCCGGCACGTCGGGCTGCTCACCGGGGTGGCCCAAGGCGTCCGAGGCCTGCTGCACGGCGTCGCGCAGGCCGCGCGCCCAGTGCTGCACGGCCTGTTCTAGACCCGTCCGTCGCGGCCGGGGACCAATGCGGGTTCGCGGCCGTGGCGGGCATACTCCGCAGTCGTGACGGAGCCGGCGAGCGGGTGGAACCACAATATCCGCCCAGCCCCACTGAGCGTGGCTCAGAACAACCCACCACCCCGCTCGAGCAGGTACCGCGCCTCCCTCGACTGCTCGTCGGCCTCCGCCTGCGCCAATGCCGCCGGCACCGGGTCCGGATCCTGCTCCTCGATCCACGTGCCCGGCTCGACCCTCGCCGGCAGCGTCCGCCACCGCGCCCGAGGGTCACCCCCGTCTGTGTCATCCATCACCCCGCCCTAAGCCCTCGTGAGCACCGCAGGCGTGCTGGCGCCGGGGTCAGCTCAACGAGGGGGTGCCGTCGGCGGTGCCGATGGAGCAGGCCCAGGGTGCTGCGCCACCTGGCCAAGCTCACGCACAATCCCGCCGTTGCACACGGGCTGGCCGCGCACGTTGGCCGCGCCGGCCGGCTAGCCGACCTGGTGTTGTGGCGGCCGGCCTGGTTCGGCGCGGCGCCGGAGCTGGTGGTCAAGTCCGGGTTCGTGGCCCGGGCGCGGCCGGGTCAACCGCCACGAGGTGGTCGCCCCTCTCGTGAGTGATTAGTAACGCTATAGCGGCACTAATCACTCACGAGCGCCGAAGGCGCATCCCGGGTCCGGTGCCGGCGACCTGTGCACCCGGCCGCGAGCTGGCCGAGGGCAACGCGCTCAACCCGGCCAGCGCCAGTACCGCGACCGCCACGAAGAACACGATCGCGGTGCCGCGCAGACCGAGCTGCGCCGAGGCGAACCCGGCGACGATCGAAGGCACGCTCATGCCCAGGTAGGCCACCACGTACAGCGCGGCCAACAGCTCCCCCCGCCGCCGAGGATCGGCCAGGTCACTGACCGCGCGGAACGCACCGAGGAAGCAGGCCCCCCACCCGAAGCCCATCACCGCGCCGGCGGCGAAGAACAGCACCGATGAGGACAGCAGCACGGCGGTGATCACCAGCACGACCCCGGGCAGCAGAATCAGCGTGCCCACCAGCAGCGCCCGGTACGGCGCCAACCGGCCGCAGGCCAACTGGCCCACCGCGCCGGTCCCGGCCAACACCGCAACCACCAGGCCACCCAGCATGTGGTTGTCGCTGTGCAACAGGCCCACCACGAACGACGCGCCCAACGAGGCGAACAGCCCGCCCAGCGACCACAGCGCCAGGATGGAAAGCGACAGCAATGCGAACGGACGCCCGGCGCCGGCCGGCACAGCGAGGCGACGGGGCCGGATCCGCAGTGGGCCGCCCGCGCCCGGCGCCGTCTCCGGCAGGTACCAGCCGATCGCCACCAGTGCGGCGAAACCAGCGAGCAGCAGCAGGTAGGGCAGCACGGTCGGAAGGGGCGCGTACTCGACGAGCACCCCGGCACCGAGCGCGCCGAGCCCTTGTCCGAGCGGCGGCCCGATCACGCTGACCAGGGTGCCCCGGCCCGGCGCGTGGGGCGGGCTCAGCTCGATCAGCGCCGCGCTCAACGCGCCGGTCGCCGTGCCGACCCCGATGCCCTGCAGCACGCGCGCCGAGATCAGCCAACCCACCCCGTTCGCGGTGGCGAACAACACCATGGACAGCAGCACCAACCCGGTAGCCACCAGCAGAACCGGACGCCGCCCAACGGTGTCCGACAGCGCGCCGAACACCAGCAGACTGACCAGGACCGCCAGCGCGTACACCCCGAAAATCAGGGTAAGGACGCCGGAGGAGAACTGCCATTGGTGCTGGTAGACCACGTACATCGGCGAAGGGGTCGCGGACGACGCCATCATGAGCACCAGCACCGCACCCACCACGGGTAGCGCGACACCTCGCGGCACCACCCACCGCTGTGACACCGCCAGATCCCCCGTCATGGCCTCCCTCATCCAGCGGCCCGTTTCGCGGGCCTGGACCGCCGCTCCCTGAACGGCTGTCAACACCGGCCGGCGACCCGGATAGTCCAGAGGTGATCGGCGTCACATCTTTCGAGCTCGTCCTGACTGACAGGTCGTGAGTGAAAAGGCACGCTATAGCGTTACTTCCCACTCACGAGCCGGACCGGCAGCCGGGTGAGTCCGCGCATCAGGGTGCTGTTGCGCCAGGTCAGCTCGTCGGGCTCACCGGCAAGTGCCATCGTCGGGAACCGGTCGAGCAGCGTGCGGAACGCGATCTCGCCCTCCAGCCGGGCCAGTGGCGCGCCGAGGCAGTGGTGGATGCCGTGACCGAAGGCCAAGTTGGTGGTGTCGCGGTGCACGTCGAGCTCGTCAGGGTCGGGGTAGTGCGCCGGGTCCCGGTTGGCCGAGGCGAGCGCGAGCAGCACCAGCTCACCGGCCGGGATGTCTGTGCCGGCAATGGTGACCGGCTCGGTGGTGAACCGCATCGTGGCCAGGTTGACCGGGCCGTCCAACCGGAGGAACTCCTCGACCGCGCCCGGTAACAGCGACGGGTCGGCGCGCAGCTGCGCCAGCTGTTCCGGGTTGCGCAGCAGCGCCAGCATGCCGTTGCCGATCAGGTTCACCGTGGTCTCGTGGCCGGCGACCAGCAGCAGGAAGGCCATCGAGACGGCTTCGTTCTGGGAGAGTTGGTCGGCGTCCTCGCTGATCGCCACCGCGGCCGAGAGCAGGTCCTCCCCCGGCCGGGCACGCTTGTCGGCCACCAACGCGGTCAGGAACTGCGCCATCGCGGCGGCCGCCGCGGCGCGCTCGTCGATCGGCGCGGTGGAGAGCACCGTGTTGGACCACCCTCGGAAGGCGTCCCGTTGCTCGCCGGGCACACCGAGGATTTCGCAGATCATCGTCATGGGCAGCGGGTAGGCGTACGAGTCGATCAGGTCGACCTCCCCCGCCGCCGACCGAGCCGCGACTTCCGCCACCAGCTCGGCCGCGACCGCCTCGATTTGAGGGCGTAGCCGCGCAATTGCCCGGCTGGTGAAGCCTCGGTTGACCAGTTTGCGCAGCCGGGTGTGGTCCGGTGGGTCCGAGTTGAGCATGTGTGCGCTCAGCTCCGCGCCGAACCGCGTGCGATTGGCTCCGGCGGTGGTGTGCCGGTCGAACGTCGCCACCAGCGCTGCGCTGTCCTTGGCCAGCCGAGGGTCGACCAGCGCGGCCCGGACGTCGTCGTAGCGGCTGACCAGCCAGATCCGCAGGCCCTGCGGCAGCCGTGCCTTGGCCACCGGACGGTCCCGGCGCAGCAGCCGGTACAGCGCGTACGGGTCGGCCATGAACCCTTCGCCGAGCTCGATCACCTCGTCGTGGTGCACACTGCTGGTCATCAGCTGGCTCCTCCTCGGCGCGGACCGCTCCACCTACCCACGGTACGGGCCGGTGGCCCACGAAGGCGGGATTTCTAGCGCGGGGGCCGCCCGAGTGCGCGGGCCTGCTCGACCGTCGCCGCTGCCCGCGCGGTGACCGCCCCGCACGCTCACCCGATGGCTCCCGCATCCTGGCCCTTCGCGAACTCCTCGACGATCGTGGCGCAGAACGCCGGCAGGTCATCGGGGTTGCGACTGGAGACGATCCCCTGGTCGATGACCACCTCCTCGTCCACCACGGTGCCGCCGGCGTTGGTGATGTCGGTGCGGATGCTCGGGTACGAGGTGAGCGTGCGACCGCGCACCACGTCGGCCTCCACCAGCGCCCACGGGCCGTGGCAGATGACCCCTACCGGCTTGCCGGTCGCCACGATCTGCCGGACGAAGGCGACCACGTCCTCGTCCATCCGCAGCCGGTCCGCGCTGACCGTGCCGCCGGGCAGCAGCAACGCGTCGTAGTCCTGCGCCTGCACGGCCGAGGCCAGCTTGTCCACTTCGAAGGTGTCCGCCGGGTGGATGTCGCCGTTCATCGCCTGGATGCTGCCGCCGGAGACCGAGATGAGGTCGGCAACGGCGCCTTCGTCGGTGACGGCCTTGCGCGGCTCGGTCAGCTCGGCCTGTTCCACCCCGTCTGTCGCGATGATCGCGATGCGCTTGCCGGCCAACCTGCCTGCCATTGGGTGTCCCCTCGTCGATGATCTGTGCGGTGCGCTTGCACTACCCAACCCCGCAGCCACCAAAACCGCACCGGCCGAGGTCGAGATCGCGGCTAGGGTGCGGGCGTGGGTGAGGCGCCGCTCGGGCTGATGGGGGCCGGCCGGGCCACTACCGCTACGGGTCAGGCACCACGGCGAGCTGTGGCTCGACCTGGACGGTCTGTTCCGGCTCACCGGCTTGTCGCAACGCTCGCGCGACGGCTGCGCCCGTACCGGCCCGACGCGGTGTGTGCCCCGCTGACCGGCGGCGCGTTCCTCGGCCTGGCTGTGGCGACCCGACTCGACGTGGAGTTCTGCTACCCGCAGCGGGCCGCCTCGGCCTATCCGGTGAGCTATTCGCTGCCGAACCGACGTCCCCCTGACCGAGCCGCCGACCTGACCACCCACCACGGCTCGGGGTGCCGGGGTTCGGTCAGGCGTCCGGGTAGGCGGTGTCCAGGGATACCTTCTCCCAGGCCTGCAGGTCGGCCAGCTGGGCTTCCAGCTTGGCCCGGATCCGGGTGACCGCCGCCTGCCCGAGTGGCAGGCGCAGCGGCGACGAGTCGTCCCGGACCGCCGCGATGATCGCCTCGGCGGCCTTGCGCGGGTCACCGGGCTGGTCGCCGTGCTGTGCGGTGAACCGCTCGCGCAGCGCACCGGCCGGCGTGTCCCGGTAGTCCTCGATCTGCTCGGCGTACTCAATGGAGCGCCCGAAGAAGTCGGTACGGAACGGCCCCGGCTCCACGATGGTCACCCGGATGCCCAGTGGTGCAACCTCACCGGCCAGCGCCTCGAACATGCCCTCCACAGCGAACTTCGACGTCGCGTACAGCGCGTGGCCCGGGTTGCCCACCACGCCGCCGACCGAGGACATCGCCACGATGTGGCCGCGCCGGCGGGCCCGCATGTGCGGCAGCACAGCCCTGGTCACCGACAGCGTGCCGAACACATTGGTGTCCAGGATGCGCCGGATCTGGGCGTCGGACAGTTCCTCCAGTGCGCCGATCAGCCCGTGCCCGGCATTGTTGACCAGGACGTCGATCGCGCCGGCCCGCTCGACCGCCTCGGTCACGGCGGCGCGTACCGAGCCGGGGTCGGTGACGTCCAGCGCCAGCCGGACCACGTCCTCGTCGCGGCGGCCCCGCAGGTCGTCGAGCGCGGCGGCGTTGCGCGCGGTGGCAAACACCCGGTCGCCGTGCTCGAGGACCGTCGAAGCCAGGGTGCGCCCGAGACCACTCGAGGCACCGGTAATGAACCACACAGCGGATGTCATGTCGCCATGCTGCGCCGCGCCGCACTCAGAAGTCCAAGACAGCTTTGCACCACCCGCCGGGTCCGGCTGACCAGGGCCGGCGAGCTGGTGCTTGCCAGGGCGCGGCGGGCGCTGGACGAGCTGGACGGCGCCAAAGCCGACCTGGCTCGGCTGGCCGGTGAGCTGCGCGGGCGGGTGCGGATCGGCTCCATCCAGGCCACCGGGCCGTTCCGGCTGGCCGCCGCGCTGGCCGAGTTCCACCGCCGGTACCCCGAGGTGGAGCTGTCGCTGCGTTCCGGGCGGCTGCGCCAGTTGCTGGACGATCTGGACGCCGACCAGATCGACCTGGCCATCGGCCCACTCGCGGACACCTTGGCGGACCGGGTGCGCGCCCAGCCGCTGTTCACCGACGAACTGGTGCTGCTCACCATCCCGGACAACCCGCTGGCCGGGCGCGAGGAATTGGCGCTGGGCGCGGTGCGCGACGAGCCGTTCGCCTGTCTGCCGGCGGAGAGCGGCCTGCGCCGGCTGCTGGACCGGGCATGCGCCTCGGCCGGGTTCTCGCCCCGGGTGTGCTACGAGACGAACATCCTGCCGCAGCTGCGCGAACTGGTCAGCTACGGCCTCGGGGTCGCGCTGGTGGCCCGCTCGGTCGCGGAAGCACCGGGCCGGTCAGTATCGGTGCACCGGGTGCTACCCACCCCGATCGACCGCCCGGTCGGACTGCTGCGGCCGAAGGACCGCCCGCTCGGCCCGGCCGCGCAGCGCTGCCACACCTTCCTCACCGCCTGGGCCACTCGCCCGACCGAGCCGCCCTAGCCTCGCCGAAACACACATGAGCGCCCTTTTCCATGATCGAAGGGCGCAGGTGTCTGTTTCGGCGGGGTGGGGGGCGGGAGGGGGGCGTGCCACACTCGGGATGGGGAACGGGCGGCGGGACGGGAGTGAGCGATGGGGTCGGCGGCGATCGTCAACGGCGGGCAGCGGCTGCACTACGTCGACCACGGCGGGGACGGTCCGGTCGTGGTGGCGCTGCACAGCTTCCTGATGGACGGCGAGATGTTCCGGCCGCAGCTGGCCGAGCTGGGCGGCCAGTTCCGGTTCGTCACCGTCGACGAGCGCGGCCACGGCGGGACTCCGGCGGGTGGGCCGTTCAGCTACTGGGACGTGGCGCGGGATGTGCTCGGGCTGCTCGATGAGCTCGGCATCGAGCGCGCCGCCGTCATCGGCACCAGCCAGGGCGGCTTCGTCGGGTTGCGGATGGCGCTGCTCGCCCCGGACCGGGTCGCCGCGCTGGTGTTGCTCGGCACCTCGGCCGCCGCCGAAGATGTCAAGGCCGCCGAGCACTACCGGCAGCTGCGCGACACCTGGGTGGCCGGCGGCCCGGTGGAGGGGCTGCTCGACATGGTCGCGGTGATATGCCTCGGCGACACACCGGCAGCGGAGTGGAAGGCCAAGTGGCGCGGTGTCGACGGCGCCCGGTTCGCACCGATGTTGGACACGCTGGTCGGCAGGGACGGCCTGTTGCACCGGCTTGCCGAGGTGCGCTGCCCCACGCTGGTGCTGCACGGCTCCGCGGACGCGGCGTACCCGGTCTGCCGGGCCGCCGAGATCGTGGAGAGCGTGCCCAACGCCGAACCGCTCGTGGTGGTCGACGGTGGTGCGCACTTCCTCAGCCTGACCGACGCCACAGCGGTCAACCCGCACCTACGGGAGTTCCTCGCGAAGCACGCCGCCGCCAGCGACCATGTGAAGCGACCGTAGAACCCGGACCTACTCGGCCGCCTGCGCCTGATCTCCTACGTTGCCCCGGGTGGGATAGGTGTAGCGGGTGAGCAGTTGCATCAGTTGCTCCTGCTCGCCGGGTTGCATGTGCGAATGGAGGGCGGCGGCGATGTCTCGGGCTGGGCTGTGGGCGGCGTCGAAGGCCTTCAGCCCGGCTTCAGTCAGTTCGATCGCGCGGACTCGGCGGTCGCCGGGGAAAGGGCGGCGGACCGCGTATCCGAGCTCCTCGAGGTCGTCGATGACGCGGACTATCGAGGCCTTGTCGCTGCCGACGAGGGCGGCGAGGTCTTTCTGAGAGCGTGGGCTGTGGTTGGCGAGCTCGATGAGGACGGCGAAGTGGCGTAGCTCGATGCCTTGGGGGCGTACCGCCGCGGCGAGGGCGGACGCGGCGCGGTCGTGGGCGCGGCGCAGCAGCAGTCCCAGCCGGAACGGGGAGACGTCGCCCGGTCGGTCGGTCGCGCGCTGTTGAGCGATGCCCTGATCCGCCGTACGACTGGCCATGGGCCTGATTCTATCCTATGTGAGACTGATTCATATGCAACCATCTCATATGTGACCATTTGGGGCGGGTTCGTCGGCGGAGCGGCAATGCTGAACATGCACAGACTGGTCGCCGGCGCCCGGGCCGAGGAACGCGCTGCCCGGCTGCCCGGCGACGACCTCGTCCCGGCGGCGGATGTGGTGATGGACCGGGGTTTCGATCTGCCCGCGCCACCGGTCGCGGTCTGGCCGTGGTTCGCCCAGCTCGGCAAGGGCCGGGCGGGGTGGTATCTGCCGAGGTGGCTGGAATGCGGGCTGCCGTCCGGTCGCCGCGCGCTGTGGCGCATCGAGGAGTCGTTGCAACATCTCGAAGTCGGGGATGTGATTGCTGACTGGGGTGGGCGTGACGCGACGTTCGAGATCGTGGTGCACGACGCGCCGTCGGCGTTGGTGCACCGCTCGACGCGCGGGCGGCTGCGGATCAGCTGGGCCATTGTGCTGCGCCCGGCCCAGTCGGGCACGACGCGGGTCCATCTGCGGTTCAAGGTGTCCGGCGTCCGCCATCGACGCCTGGTCGAGATCGGCGGGGGCCTCGTCGATCTGTGCACGGTCGCCGGTCTCGCCGAGGGGCTGCGGGAGCGTCTGACCGAGGACGGGTGGCCGCCGCGATAGTGAGGATCGAGTGCCGGGAGCTGGCTTCGGAGGTCGGTTGCGGGCGTTCCGGATCGCGGTGCTGGTGGAGACGGCGCTGGTCTTCGTCCAGCCGGTGCTGGCCGGGAGCCTGCTGTCGGGTCACTACGACATGCTGGTCGCGCACCGCTACGGCCCCTTCGCCACGATCGGGGTGGCTTCGGTGATGAACGTGCTGGCCTGGCTGGTGTACCGAGTGGACGGGCCGAAGTGGCCGGCGTGGCTCTGCGCGCTACCGATACCGGCTGCTCAACGGATCCAACGCTCGCAACTATCAGCTGCGCCTCGACCCGCCACCCCCAGGTGGGGGCGGCATCGTGCAGATCGGCAGCGACTGCGGGCTGCTCGACCCCCCGCCCGCACGACACACTGGCGATCGCGCACGCCGAGCGTTTCGACGTCGTCGTCGACTTCGCCCGCTACCCCACCGGAACCCGTGTGCAGCTGATCAACGACCTCGGCAGCGGCACCCACCGCCACTCGGGATCGTGACATCGCCGGCAGCACGCCACTCACCGCTGTGCTCGCCGGGCCGTTGCCCGACACCGTCACCGACGGCTCGGTCAACAACGTCCTGCCCACCGGGCCCGGCTGGATGTTCCTGGCCGCCTGGCGCGCGCCGGACCACCGCAGCACCGCACGGACCCGACCGTGACCAGATCGTCTGGGCCTGGGTCGGCGGATGCTCCAGCTACCCACCTGGAGTCGAGCAACTCCCCGGCGAGGCCGGGTCCTCGCACTTCCGGGGGCCGTTGGGGGCGGAGCCCCCAACTGTACGGACGTGCCCGACCGGGCAGGCGGGTCCGGTCGGGCACGTCCTGTGCTGCCAGCGCCGAGCCGGGGGAAGTGGGCGCTGGCCGGGTTCGGATTTCGTCAGGCCTTGCTCGACACGTTGCAGGTGCCGTTGCCGAACACCGGACCCTTCGTCACCGGCATGGTGGTGGTCGGGTTGAACACCGCCGGCACGTTCGTTCCGGTGATCTTGTCCATGCACGCGTCGGTGGCCGACTTGGTGCCGCCCTGCCCGCCGATCCACATGTCCAGGTGGCCGTCCTGCCCGGACGGCGGCGCGCTGGCGCCGGTGTCCTCGACGATCACGTAGCGCTTGACGGTCGGCAGGTAGAAGCGGCTGCCGGCCTTGAAGATGCCGCTGCCCTGGCCGGGCACCGCGACGGTGATCGGATCGGCGTAGGTGCCCGTGCCGCCGGCGTCCTTGTGCAGGATCGGGTGGCTCACCGTGGCCGAGCCGGCCGGGGTGTTGTCCTGGAACGAGTAGCCGGTCAGCCAGATCTTCATCTGCTTGGCAGGGCCGGTGGGCGTCACGTCGATCGCGTTGCCCGGCTTGGCGGCGGCGGTGATCTTCTTCCCGGCGCCGGTCACGGTCTTGGCCGCGCCGGACGCGGTCGAAGTGGCTTCCCGCATCGGCTTGGCGGTCTGAGCCGGCTTCGCGGCCGGAGCGGGCCTGACAGCCGGCGCGGGTGCCGCGGCCCGAGGGGGCACGATCGCCGGTGCCGGCTGGGCGGCCGGAGCGGGAGCGGCGAACGGCGCGGCGGCCGGGGCGGTGCCCGGCAGCGGAACCGCGGCGGGCGCGGCGGCGGGAGCCGGCGCGGCGGCGGTCGGCAGCTGCAGCTGCTCACCGGGGTGCAGGAGGTCCGGCTTCGGCACAGCGGCCTTGTTGGACGCCCAGATCGACTGCCAGTCCATGCCCCGGCTGGCGCCGATGCCGGAGAGGGTGTCGCCGGGGCGCACGGTGTATGCGCTGGTCTGCGGCGGGACCGGCGCCGCGGCGTCGTTCGCGGCCGGCGCGGCGTGCCGTGGCCCGGCCAGCGCGTGTCTCCCGACAGCCGGCGCGGCGGCCAGCCCGAGGCTCTCCTGCGGGGCGGCGTGCCGGGGTGCGGGCACCGAGGGGAACGCATGGTCGCCCAGCATGACCGGTGCCGGCGGGATCGCCTCAGCCGTGCTGGCGTTGGCCGCTGTCGTCGACATGACCATCGGGACCAGGGCGAACGCCCCGCTGGTTGCGATCGCGGCCGCGCCGAACCCGCCGCGGGTCGGCTTGCGGTGCCGTGCTCTGTTGCTCATCGCGGTGCCTCCGGCAGCGCGTGACGGGCGACCTCGTGGCCGGTTGGGGCACCGGCGGCGCCGTGCGCAAGGCGCACAGGGCGCGGCGTTCGGGGTGACACCAGCGAGTCCCTTCGTGATGTGGACAGCCCGGGCGGTGGGACGGCCTGCGTCTTGGGGGAGCGCCGCAGGGGGAATGCCGTAACCAATTGCCCGACGCGGACGATGCTAGGTACGGAGTTCGCGCGTTCGGCTGAATCCTGAGGAGCCTGGATACGGACAAACGCCCATCGGCCGTCGAGACGCGCCGACGAACACCAAATTGGGCCGAATGGCCTAGTCACCTAGTCCACCTGCCGGCAGTAGTGCTCAGGTCTCGGCGATGCAATCCCAGATTCGCCCGCCCGCTGGCACTGTGTGTTCATCCGGTTACCGCGTGTCCACGGTGCCACCGCCCACCGCTCGGCGGCGCACGGCTGGGTGGCGCTCTGGGGGAACATGACGCTCGTCGGCACCATGCCGCGCCGGCAGTTGGCGCGCCGGCTCAGACAGCTGCGCGACCACTCCGGCCTGACACTGCACGAGGTGGCCACCTGGCTGGAGATCTCCACCAGCACGCTGAGCCGGCTGGAGAACGCCCAGGTCCTGGTGGACATCCACCTGCTCAAGGACATGCTCGACCTCTACGGGCTCACCATCGACCGGTGGGACCCGTACCTGTCGCTGTGCCGCCAGGCCCGAGGTCGGGGCTGGTGGCGCGACTACGGGATGGACGACCGGGGCTATGTGGCGCTGGAGGCCTCGGCCAACCTGGTCCGCGAGTTCGCGGTGATGAGCATCCCCGGCCTGCTGCAGACCGAGGCGTACGCCCGGGCATTGTTCGACGACGCGGTGCTCCCGTTGCCCAAGTGCAGCGCGTCCGCCAGGTGCAGGTCCGAATGCTGCGGCAGCGCCGGCTCTACACCGAGGACGACCCGCTGGAGCTGGTGGCCGTGGTCGACGAGGCGGCGCTGCAACGCCAGGTCGGTGGGCCGGCGGTGCTGCGGCTGCTAGCGCCGCTCTGACGCTAGAGGAGAGCACCGTGGACCTCACCGGCGCCCGGTGGCACAAAAGCAGCTACAGCAACGGCAACAGCACCGGCGACGGCTGCGTCGAGGTCGCATTCCTCCCCCACAGCGAAGTCGCGCGGCGCGACACCAAAGACCGCTCACGCACCGCGCACCGCTACCCCACCCCCGCCTGGCACGCCTTCCTCGCCGCCATCCGCGCCGGCGAGTTCCTGCGCTGACGCGCTCGTGAGCGAAAAGTAACGCTATGACGTTCCTAATCACTCACGAGGCCGGAGGTCATTCGGTGGACGCTCCCCACCGGAACGTCATATCGTGATTCGTAGCGAGCTGGGGGGACGTGTCGCGGAATGACTGATGAGCGCCGTTTCACCGAGCTGTTCGCCGAGGCGGTCGACCGCAACAGGTTCCAGGGCAAGCTCGCCCCGCCGATCCTTTCGCTGTGCGGCACCCCGGGGGCCGGCCTGGAGGTGCTGCTCAAGGATCTGTCCGAGACCATGAGCCAACGCGCTCCGTGGGCCCGGTTGCGCGGCGACAACTTCCCGGTCGACCGGGGCAGCCTGCCGGTCACGCTGTCGGTGGCGAACAAGCTCAGCCGGCCCATCCCCAAGTTCGGCGAGCTGGCGACCCCCCGGTTCCTGCTCGGCTTCCTGGTCACCCGCGCACCGCTGCCCGACCACACCGAGGGCCAGCGGCGCACCGAGGTGATCCGGCGCACTCTGAACGACCGCAGACAGTACAGAGACTGGATACAACTGCTGGTCAAGGCATTGACCGAGACCGCGACCGTCGGCGCGGGTGACCGGCTCGGCGACCTGTTCGCGTTCGCCACCGACGCGGCTTTCGTCTCGGCCAACACGGCGCTGGAAGAACACGCCCCGGCCCGGCAGTGGTACAAGACGGCGCTCGGGCGCGGCGACCATCTCGACCCGACCTCCGCGCTGGTGGACTTGTCCGACCAGGTGACAACCGATCCCGAGACGGTGGACCGGGTGCTGTGCCGGGCCCTGCTGGCAGACCTGCGAGCCGCCTACCGGCCACAGCCGCTGCGGTTCTTCGCCCGCAACACCTGCTGCGCCGTACTGATCGGCGGGGCCGACTCACCCGCCGTGCAGACCTTCCTCGCCACGGTGGCGCAGGAGCGCGAGCACATCCCGTGGGACCCGCTGGCGATCGTGACGACCGCCACCCGACGCGAGCCGGGGGCCACCGCCGCGACCAGGGTCTCGGGCGCCTCCCTGACGGACTGGGCCTTGCGGCGACCGCTGCAGGCGCGCTACCACCTCGCCTGGGAGCAGTCCGCACCGGTGGACCCGTTCGACGGGCCGGCCGACTTCCGCCCAGGGCCGGCGTTCGCCGAGGCACTCGCGCCGTCGCTGCACCGGGCCGAGCGCGAGATGGTGACCATGGTCCGCCGAGCCACCGGTGAGCACCCGAAAGGCATCGACCTGGTGCTGCGGGGGCTGCACGACGAGGACCGGCGCGGCTACTCCGGTGACCCGAGGGACATTCTCACCAGGGATGTCGACGGCAAACCCCTCGACGAGATCATCACCGACGAGCTGGTCGGGTTCGGCGGTGACCGGATGCGCGACATCGGTGCGCAGGTGGTCTATCTGGCCATGGCACGCGACGCAGGCGACACCAACCTGAACCGGGTGATCCGCTCGGCGCCGCCGGACGAGCCGGACCACCTGCTCGCCTTCCGGGACCGCAGCCCATGGGTCGAGTTCCCGAATGCCGGCAAGCCGGACCGGCCACCCGCGCTGCACCCGCTGGCCCGGCGTGCCATCGCGCACCGGCTGGGCCGGCACGCCGGCTGGTTGAACCTGGTGTGGGCCGGCGTGCACAACCGGCTCGGGGCGGTCGCCGGGGACGACCGGATGACCCGGCTCTACCACGACCTGGCGGCGGGTCGGGTCGGCCACGTCGCGGGGGCGCTGGACCGCGCGCTGGACGAGCTGGACATGCCCCAGTGGTTCGACGCGCTGCGCCAGGTCACCAGCGCCCCGGTCCGCGACCCGGCGGCCGAACACAGCGCGGAGGCCAACTGCACGCTGCTGGCCGGCGACCGGGTCACGAGCGAGAGCCGGGCCGACGGCGGCGATCCCAGGCAGCAGCGCGACTCGGAAGGCCGGCGGACCGGGTCCCGGGTCACCCCCACCCTGGTCGCCGCGCTGCAACTGCACACCGACCCGCTCGGCGACCCGTGCCACCAGCTCTGCGCGCTGATCGCCCGCGAGCTGCGCGGCCTGTCCGGTCGGGTCGACCACGACGCGGTCTTCGTGCTGCGCCGGGCGGCCGAGTTCGGCGACTGCTCGACCCGATGGAGGTGAGACCGCGATGTGGCAGAAGCTCACACACTGGTGGGAACCCGTCGCCACGTTCTGGAAGTGGGTGATCGGGATATTCGCGGGGCTCGTGTTGGCCGCGCTGATCGGGGTGCCGCTGACCATCATCCTGACCCACTGCCCGGGGCAGCTCAGCTACCAGGCCGACCAGTGTGTCGGGGTGAGCGACGCCGGCGACGTGTTCGACCCGGCCCTTGCCGACGTGCTGGGCAAGATTCGGTTGGAGAACCAGCGGATCGAGGCACTCGGCCAACCGACGCTGTCCATCGGCGTGCTGGTGTCGATGCCCCGGCCTGGTGACAACCCCGGCCTTGCCATCTCCACCCGGGAACAGCTGGAGGGCGTCTACCTGGCACAACACCTGGCCAACACGCTCTCGACGCTCGGCGGGACCCCGCTGCTGCGGCTGGTGGTCGGCAACGCCGGGGAGGACACCGCGCGGTGGCAGTCGGTGGTGCCCGACTTCATCGACCGCTCCCAGCAGCAGGGTAACGACCGGCTGGTCGCGGTGATCGCCAGCGGCGACTCGCTCACCCCGATGTTGGACGCAATCAACCAGCTTTTCGGCGCGGAAATCCCGGTGATGCCGATCCGGCTGACCGCCAACCAGCTGTCCATCGACCCGAGCCGGGTCAGCTTCCCGCTGGCCCGGCCGACGCCGACCAACGCGGACCAGGTCCGCGCGGCGGTCACCGCGCTGAAACCCAGCACCCGCACCGCCCTGCTGGTCGCCGACACCAACCCGAACGACTTCTACTCGACCTCGCTGGCCGCCGGTTTCCGCGCCAGCTACCCGGATGCCACGCACCTGCTGATCCAACCGGCGGAGACCTACGACGCGAGCCTCGGCGGGGTGGCCAACACCATGCGGGGCATCATGACCAGCATCTGCCAGAGCCAGCCCGACGTCGTGTACTTCGCCGGGCGCAGTGCCGCACTGGCCGACTTCGTGCGGGCGCTGCCGCTGCGGTCCTGCCCCAACCAGAGGGTCCGGGTGGCCACCGCCAGCGACGCGGTCATCTTCGCCGCCGACGTGGGCCGCGACTCCAGCCGCAACCTGGCCCGCGGCCTCGAGTCGAACACCGAGATCACTTTTACCGCCCTGGCCCACCCGGACGCCTGGACCAGCCGGCCGGACGCCTTCCTGCCGGGCGCGATCGCGCCGCTGCGGGAGAACTGCGCGGACTGCTTCCGGCGGCTGTTCGGCGACGACACGCTCACCGACGGCTCGGTGATCACCGGGTACGACTCGTTCCGGGTGGCCAGCGACGCGATCCGGGCACCGGCCGGCGTCAACGACAGCCCCGCCCATGTCGCGCAATGGCTCAAACGGCTGCACGGCCCACTGGCGGTGGCCGGCGCGAGCGGCTGGATCTCACTGTCCGACACCGGCGACCCGGTGAACAAGGCCGTCCCGATGCTGCGCATCCAACCCGACGGCCGACTCACCTTCGATCAGCTCGTCGCCCCACAAGGCGCCCCCTGCGACCCGGCCCGCAAACCCCCGAACTGCTAGCCCCAAGCGCCGAAACAGACCAGAGCGCCCTTTTCCCGTGATCAGAGGGCGCCCGTGTCTGTTCGGCGCGGGTCCTATTGGGTGCGGAACGTGCTGCGGTAGGCGGTGGGTGAGATGCCGACCGTGGCGTGCAGGTGTTGGCGCAATGCGGCGGCCGTGCCGAAGCCGGCGTGTTCGGCTACCCGGTCGACGGGGAGGTCGGTCTCCTCCAGCAGTTGGCGGGCGCGTTCCAGCCGCTGCTGGGTGAGCCATTGCACGGGTGAGAGGCCGAGCTCGTCTCGGAAGTGCCTGGTGAAGGTGCGCACGCTCATCGACTGCCGCCCGGCCAGCTCGCGCAGCGTCAAGGGGCTGTCCAGGTGTGCCAGCGCCCACGCCCGGGCGGTCGCGGTGCACGAGACCTCCGGTTCAGGGGTCGGGCGGCGGATGAACTGGGCCTGGCCGCCCTCCCGGTGGGCAGGCACCACGGTGCTGCGGGCCACCTCGTTCGCGACGGCCGCGCCGTGGTCGCGGCGGATCATGTACAGGCACAGGTCGATGCCCGCCGCCTCCCCCGCCGAGGTCAACACCTCGCCCTCGTCGACATAGAGCACGTCGGGATCAAGGTCGACGGCGGGATAGCAGCGCCGGAAACGCGCGGCCGAGTTCCAGTGCGTGGTCGCCTTCCGGCCGTCGAGCAGCCCCGCGCCGGCCAGCGCGAACGCTCCGGTACAGATCGAGGCGATGCGCGTTCCCGGCCGGGCGTACCCGAGAGCTCTGCTCAGCCGCTGGGCAGCTCGCGCATCGGGTCGTTCCGCGTAGTCCTCGTCGGAGGCCGGCACGATCACCGTGTCGGCCTCGGCGAGCGCCCTCGGGCCGTGCTTCACGGTGATGGGGAAATCGGCCGTGGTGCGCACGTCACCGGCGGCGAGCGCGCAGGTCACCACCTCGTACAACCGCCGGCCATCGGCGGTGGCCGCCTGGCCGAACAGCTGGTGCGCCCACCCCAGATCCAGGCGCTGCTCAACAAGTGGCTGTACATCCTGCCCAACCCGTCCGCCGACCACGACCAGGCCGCGGGCTACCGCTACGACATCTCGATCCCGCAAGCCGAGTTCTCCCTAACCCAGATGCTGGACCGGCCGGTGTCCGGGCGGGTGTTTTTCGCACAGGTCATCCGCAACAACCTCGACACCGGACGCCCCGATCAGATCGGGCTGATCTTCGAGCGCCGGATACACAGAGGCCGCAAGCAATCCACCCCCGGCCCGTTCCGCACCCGGGTGATAACCAGCGGCGTCACCCCGAGCAACTTCGTCGGCCCAAGCCCTCTAGTGTCCGTGCCCGCCGCCGTGCCCGCCACCACCGCCGTGCCCGCCACCACCGCCGTGCCCACCACCGCCGTGCCCACCACCGCCGTGCCCACCTCCACCGTGGCCGCCACCTCCACCGTGGCCGCCGTCGGAGTGTCCGCCGCCCTGGTGGCCGCCGGAGTGTCCGCCGCCACCTTGCTGGCCGCCGCTCGGGTGTCCGGTGTCGGCTCGGGCACCTCGGTACTGGCCGCTGCTCTGGTGACCGGTGTTGTTCATGCCGGCGCCCTGGCGGGCGGCGTTGCCGTTGCCACCTTGCGGCGCACCGCGGCGGCCCGGTGAGCCAGCCGGCTGTCCGCCGGTCGCCCGGGTCCCCTCGGCGGCCGGTGCGGGACGGCTCGGCATCGAACCCGTCCCGGGTGTCATCGAGCCCATCGGGTTCGGCATCGAACCCATGCCGGACGGCACCGACCCAGCGGCCGGGGGCATCATCGAGCCCATCCCGGACGGCATACCGGACGGCATTGACGCCGCCGGCGGTTCGATCGAATCCACGTTGGACGACTCGGACGGCATCGAACCCGCCGGTGGCCGCGCACCCATCCGGGCCGGCACGGACGCCGCCGACGGCGGCACGGGCGGTTTCATCGAGGAAGGCCAGCCAGGGTGCTGGCCCGGCCAGTTCCACGGCGGCTTTGGCCAACCCGGCCCACCGGGCATCGGATGCGGGCCGGGGTGCCTGTCGGGACCGGGGTGCCTGTCGGGACGTCCGTCCCGGTGATCGCCGGACTGGCCGCCGGCGGGACGGCGCACGTCGTCGTCGACGTTCCAGGTCGGGTACATGTCAGCCTTGGCCGGGCCGTTGTCCGTCTCAGGGATGTCGCCGAGCGGCGCGCGAGCCTGATGGGGCGGCGTGCTGGTGCGAACGGTGCGGGCCCGGAACGAGGCCGCCGACAGGTGCTGGCCCGGTGGCAGCACTTCGGCCACCATGGGCGGCGGCCCGGCCGGGCTCGGCGCGGGCGGCCGCAGCGCCGGTGCCAGTGCCGCCGGGATCGGCAGCGAGGCCAGGCCGGTGGCCATCGACTGGGCGATCACGGTCACGCCGCCGAGCGCGCCGATGGCGAACACTGCCGCCGTGGCGGCGGTCCTGGTCCAGTTCATCGGGGCCGCCCCGCGCAGCAAACGGTCCGTCGGCGGGAGCTCGACCCCTCTGGTCAAGGCCTCGTCGAGATCGCGCAGCTCGGGGCGCACCGCGTATGGGAACACATTCCCTCTCTACCATTAGGGATGCTAGTTAGCAAAGCTAAGTTAGGAAATTCTTAGCTTCGGCTCAGTCAGTGTCCCACGGGCCTCAGTGGCCCCACCCGGCAGGACAGCACCGCGCCCGTCGAGCTCGGTGCCGCCCGCGACTCGATCGGATGGCCAGCCGCTCGGTATCGGCTGGCCGATGCGCTGTCCGGAGGAGATCGTGCGGCGAGCGGTAGAGCCGCTCACGGCGAGTGGACTACTTGCAGCCGACGGTACTGAGCGGGCGCGGCTGGTCGGGCAGCGGCAGGTTGCCGCGGCCACCGCCACCGCCACCGCCCTCGGGCCCGCCGGTGCGCACCCAGATCATCACGCGGTGCCCAGTGGACACCTTGGAGCCCGCCTCAGGCTTCTGCGCGGCGACCACGCCCGCGACGGTCGGTGAGTGCGCCGGATCCTGGTCGACCGCAAGCAGTTGCGCGTCGAGCGCGGCGTCGTGGGCCTGGGCCGGCGGCATACCCACCAGCGCCGGGACCTCGGTCAGCTCTTCGAGTTGTCCCATACCGCTCCAGAGTAACGAGCGCCGCGCATGGTCGCAGCCGGGAACGCCGCCAGTTGCGCAATACGGAACACGCCGGACTGCAAGGGCCAACGTGCGGCCCTCGGCGGGAGGGCGGCCTCGACTACCGCCGGTCGAGCCGGCGCACCGCCTCGTCCACCCGCTCGTCGGTCGCGGTCAACGCCACCCGTACGTACTCCGCCCCCGACGGCCCGTAGAACTCCCCCGGCGCCACCAGAATGCCCAGCGCGGCGAGCCGGTCCACGGTCTGCCGACAGTGCCGTCCCTCGGTCGCCCACAGGTAGAGCCCGGCCTCGGAGTGCTCGATCTTGAAGCCGGAGCCGGTCAGCGCCTCGCGCAGCCGATGCCGCCGGGACCGGTAGCGGGCCCACTGGGCGGCTACGTGTTCGTCGTCGTCCAGCGCGGCCACCATCGCGGCCTGCACCGGGCGGGGCACCATCATCCCGGCGTGCTTGCGAACCTGCAGCAGCTCCGCGACCAGCCGAGGGTCACCGGTGAGGTAACCGGCACGGTAGCCGGCCAGGTTCGACGACTTGGACAGCGAGTGCACCGCCAACAGCCCGGTGTGCGCACCGCCGGACACCGACTCGTGCAGCACCGAGGTGGCCCGTTCCTCGGGATCGGCCAGCGCCAGATAGCACTCGTCGGAGGCAACCACCGCGTCGTGTTCCCTCGCCAAGGCCACCACCTCGCGCAGCTGCTCCGGAGGCAGCACCCGGCCGGTCGGGTTGGACGGCGAGTTCAGCCAGACCAGCCGCACCCGCCGGGGCCCGAGCGCGGCCGTCGAGTCGGCCCTGACCACGTCCGCGCCAACCAGCCGGGCCCCCACCTCGTAGGTCGGATAGGCCAGCTCGGGGATCACCACCACGTCGCCGGCGCCGAGCCCGAGCAGGGTCGGCAACCAGGCCACCAGCTCCTTGGAGCCGATGGTCGGCAGCACCGCGTCCGGATCGATGCCGAGCACGCCGTACCGGCGGGCCATCGCGCCGGCCACCGCTTCGCGCAATGCGGTGGTGCCCCAGGTGGCCGGGTAACCCGGCTCCTGGGCCGGCTCGCTGGCCAGCGCGGCACGGATCGCCGGCGACACCGGGTCGACCGGCGTGCCGACCGACAGATCCACGATGCCGCCCGGGTGGCCGGCGGCACGCGTCTTGGCCTCGCGCAGCGAGTCCCAGGGGAAGTCGGGCAGCGCGAGCGGAGAGGCGCCCAACTCGCTAGTGCTCCTGCGGGGGCAGGTCGGCGGCCGGCGGAACGTCCCGGTCCACCTTGCCGACCTTGGACGCGCCACCGGGCGAACCGAGCTCGGCGAAGAAGTCCACGTTCGCCTTGGTGTAGGCCTGCCACTCGTCGGGCACGTCGTCCTCGTAGTAGATGGCCTCCACCGGGCAGACCGGCTCGCAGGCACCGCAGTCGACGCACTCGTCAGGGTGGATGTAGAGCATCCGGCCACCCTCGTAGATGCAGTCGACCGGGCATTCCTCGATACACCCCTTGTCGAGGACGTCGACGCACGGCTCGGCGATCACATAGGTCACAACGTTCTCCAGCGGTCAGGTCTACTGCGTGGTGCTGCGCGCCAGTATTACCGCTCGGTACCGGCCTTGTGTACCGAGGTGGCCTCTCGGGAGGCCTGAATCACGTCTGCATCACGTCCCCGGGCGGGTGCGGCAGGATCGGGCGGTGGCCAACCTGGACGATCTCATCGGCCGCCGGGTGTCGCTGCGCTACCGGCTGGCCACCGACCCCACCGAGCCCACCCCGCGCCGAGGGCCGACGATGACCGACGCGGTCGGTGAGCTGGCTTCGGACGGCCCGGATGCGGTGCTGGTGCACACCCGGCGCGGCGTGGTCCGGGTCCTACGGGCCGCGGTGGTGGCGGTGCGCGCAATCCCGCCGCCGATGCCCCGGCGGGCGCCATGGGCCGCCGTGGCGCGGTTGGAGCGGCTGTGCTCGGACGCCTGGCCGCCGGTGCACCGGGTCGACATCGGCGACTGGCGGCTGCGCGCGGCGGACGGGTTCACCGGGCGGGCCAACTCGGCGCTGGTCACCGGCGACCCCGGCGTCCGGATCGGCGAGGCGCTGGCCCTGCTGCGCGAGTTCGCCGCCGAGCACTCGATCCCACCGATGGCGCAGGTGGCGATGGACTCGCCGTGGGAACGGGCCCTGCGCCAACAGGGCTGGGTGCCGCACGCAACACGCGACGCGGGCGCGGAGGTGTCGGTGCTGGTCGGCGAGCTGGACGCGATCACCGCGCCGCCCGAACCGGCCGGCGCCGAGCCGCGGATCAGAGCCGAGCCCGACGAGCAGTGGTGGCGGCTGGTGCTCGGTGAGCACCCGGCCACCCTCGCACAGCGGCACGTGCTGACCGCGCCGGGGCTGGCGCACACCGGGTTCGGCATCGCCCGGCGCGACGGCGTCCCGGTCGCCGCGATCCGTACCGCGATAGTGCAGGACCACCTCTATGTCGCACGGCTGAACGTGCTGCCCGAGCACCGCCGCATCGGGCTGGCCACCGCGTTGATGGGCGCCGCCGCCCGCTGGGCGGTGGACCGAGGTGCCGGATGGTGCGTCCTGCAGGTCGCCGTGCACAACACCGCCGCCCTGCAGCTCTACCGGCGGCTCGGCTTCGCCCAGCACCACGGCTTCCGCTACCTTCGCCCACCGCCGGACCCCGCCCAACCGGCCTGAACCACCCCGCGAGTCGGGCGTGTGAGCACAGTGAGTCGAGGCTTTCAGCACATGGTCCGGAACTCCAACCGTGTGCTGAGACGCCCCACTCGATGTGCTGAGAACCCCGACTCGCGGTTAGGTGGACCCATGCCACCCGCGCGTGACCTCGCCACGCTGCCCAAGGCGCACCTGCACCTGCACCTCGAGGGAGCGATGCGCCCGGACACCCTCGCCGACTTCGCGCACAGCGCCGGAGTGCCGGCCCCCGAGGTCCGCCGGTACGACTCGTTCGCCGAGTTCAACCAGCGCTACCGTGCCGCGTCCGGTCTGGTGCGCACCGCCGACGACCTGCGCAGGGTGGTGCGTGAGGTGATCGAGGACGCGGCGGCCGACGGAGCGGTCTGGGTGGAGCCGCACTTCTACCCGCCGCGCTACGCCGGCAAGGTCGGCGAGCCGCTCGGCACCCGGGAGGAGGTGCTGGAGCTGGTGCTCGACGAGGCGGCCTCGGCCACCGAACGCACCGGCACCGGCTGCGGGATCATGATCTCCGCGCTGCGTGACGCCAACCCGGCCGAGGCGGTCTCGCTGGCCCGGCTGGCCGCCCGGTACGCGGACGCGGGTGTGGTCGCATTCGGCCTGGCTGCCGACGAGTCGCTGTACCCGCCGGAGCCGTTCGCCGAGGCGTTCGGCATCGCGCGCGACGCCGGCCTGATCAGCGCGCCGCACGCGGGTGAGCTGGCCGGCCCGGCCAGCGTGCGCGGCGCGCTGGACGCGCTCGGCGCGGACCGGATCTGCCATGGCGTGCGCGCGGTGGAAGAACCGGCGCTCGTGGCGCGGCTGGCCGAGGACGGCGTGGTGCTCGACCTGTGCCCCAGCTCGAACGTGTCACTCCAGGTGGTGCCCACGCTGGGCGAGCATCCGCTGGGCGCGCTGCTGGCCGCCGGCGTGCGGTGCACGTTGAGCGGCGACGACCCGCTGCTGTTCGGCTCCGGGGTGCTCGACGAGTTCGAGCTGGCCCGCGCCGCGCTCGGCCTGCACGACACCCAGCTGGCCGCCATCGCCCGCACCTCGATCGAAGCCTCCGGCGCCCCCGCCAAGCTGATCACCAGCGCACTCGCCGACGTGGACACCTGGCTATAACCCGTGAGTGTTGGGGGGGGGG
>DASYBQ010000047.1:0-4459 GCA_036500625.1 Pseudonocardia sp.
CAGGACCAGCATCGACCGCCGGCCCTTCTTCAACTGGAGTGCCACCCCCGGTGCCGGTCTGACCGACCATGTGGCGATCGTCAACTTCGGTGCTACGCCGATGACCCTGCACGTGTTCGCGACCGACGCGGTACCCACCGCCCATGGCGGGACCGGCTTCCTGCCGCAGGGACAGGGTAAGGGTGGCCCGGTCGGCTGGGTCACGCTCCGTTTCCCCAACGGTTCCCCGAACCTGTACCTGGCTCCGCACAGCAAGGTGATCGTGCCGATCACCGTGGTCATCCCGAAGAACGCGCCCCCGGGCGACCACGTGGGGGCGATCGTCGCAAGCCTGACCTCGGTCATCCAGAGCAAGAATCACGCCAAGGTGCACTTCGTCCAGCAGGTCGCGGACCGGATCATCACCCGGATTTCCGGGCCCCTCCATCCCCAGCTCAGCATCGTCGGCCTGCACGTCTCCTACCACGATCCGCTGAACCCGGTGGCGACAAGCCCGGCGACGCTCTCGTTCACCGTCAGCAACACCGGCAACGAACTGCTCGGGGGCCGGGTCTCGGTGTCCGTGCATGGCTTGTTCGGGTCCACCGAGTCCCGGGACAAGGTCGTCACGGTCCCGGTCATGCTGCCCGGCGGTTCGGACAGCGCACGCGTGACAGTCAACGGGGTGTACCCGGAGTTCCTGATGAACGCCAAGGTCACCGTGACCCCGACGATCGTGACGGGCCAGTACGACCCGGGCCTGAAGACGTATTCCGGCCAAGTCAGCTTCATCGCTATCCCGTGGATCCCGCTCGCCATCGTGATCGTGCTCCTGCTGATCGTGGCGGCCTGGCTCTGGCGGCGTCGGCGCCGCCCGGCGCCCTCGGCGCCCGGCGGACGCTCGCCGAAGGAATCGACGAAAAAGGTGGAGGCGTAATGCGGTTTATCCGCGCGGGTGCGGTCGCGGCGATGGGCCTGGCTCTGGCCACGGCTCTGGCCACCATCGCGCCCGCCCAGATCGCGACGGCCGGAGCGCTCCGGCCCGGGGGCGCTCAAGACGGCGGCAGCCTGGCCGGCTTCCGCCTCCCCTACACCGACCCGGGCCAGGCGGGGTTGCTGACCTTGTGCAACCAGGCCAACCAGCCCATCACCCATGGCAGCATCACGACCAAGCCCTTCGTGTGGCGCGCCGTGGGCAGCGTGCCGGCGCCTTCCCACTATCGGGTCAAGGGCGCCACCGCCGTGCTGACCGGCTTCCAGCCGCGGCCCTACACTCCGGCGGAGGCGTGGAGCGGCCTTCCCTTGGCTGCAGCCTCGGTGTACAGCAACCCGGCTCATCCGATGGTCCAGTTCACGCCGATAGACGAGCCGCTGGACTGGTTCACGAAGTTCTTCCCCCCGGTCTGGAACCATCTCGTCGAACTGCGGCTCTACGTGGGCGGGCCAAACCACCCCATGGACACCCTCGGCTTCGCGGCGGCTGACCTGCAGATCAGCGGTAATACGTGGACGATGGTCGAAGGGGGACACGCCTCGTGCACCTCCGGCACCGCGGTCTCCCGGGAGGTGACCGTCGGCCTGCCCGGTGCCAGCGGCTCGCCCAAGTCGGCCTCGTCGGCCACCGGCGGCGCGGCGGCGGCCCGAACCGCCTCCCCCGCGCCCACCTCTGCCGGCTCATCCTCCGCGGGGTCCGCGGCAGGGTCCGCTGCCGCGGGCTCGGCGGCTGGCAAGTACTCCTCCTCCTCTGACAACTCCGGGGTGCTTGCGGCCGTCGCCGGGGTCGGGGCGCTGGCCGTGGCCTTGCTAGCAACCGGCGGACTGTGGTGGCGCCGTAGGCGCCGGGCCGCCCTTTGACCGCCCAGAGCTTGCCGGCAGTTTCCTGGGGGGTTGCCGGTCCCGGCGGCCCCCGGGAGTCCCGCCATTGTCCGGCTCAGCTTGGTTCTGTGGTGGATGGACGCATTCTTGTGTGGAAGGGGTTTCGATGAAGGTCAGAGTTCGTTCGCTGGCCGTCGGGGCGGTTGCCCTGGCAATGGCCGGCGCTGGGGTACTGGCGGGGGGTGGTGCTGCCCTGGCCGCAGGCGGGGGCGGCCCGACGCCGCCGTGGCAGTCACAGTTCACTCCGAACGGGTCCATCACGTTCTACAACGCGCAGGGCCAGGTGGTGACCGGTGGCTCGATCACCGCGTCGGGCCTGGCCGCGTACGCAGTGGCCTCGACGCCGGATACGCGGTCGGGTGACACCAAGGCGACGCTGCAAATGTTCACGCCGGTGAACGGGGTGGCCCCGGGGGCGTGGACGGGTGCCACCATGGGCATTGCCACCACCTACCCGATCACCACGGCGCCGGCGCCGGTCGGGACCACCGCCAACCCGGTGAACAACAACCTCAATAGCTTCTCCGAGTCCATCGCGACCTATATCAACGGGAACCCGAACAACGACACCTCGACCACCGACGGGTACGCCGGGCTGTACGACGTGCGGCTTGCGGTCTCCGGGCTGGGCATCGGCACCGAGGCGACCTACTGGGACACGGTGATCTCGGTCAACCAGGCCGCGGGCACCTGGTCGGTGGACTACCCCAACTGGACCCAGAACACGACCACCACGCTGACCGCGACGCCGCCGAGCCCGCAGACGGCGCCGGCCAGCCAGACCACGCTGACTGCGACGGTGGCCCCGGCCACGGCCGGCACCGTGTCCTTCTGGAATGGGTCCACCCAGGTGGGCACCACCCAGACGGTCACGGCGACCAACGGTGTGGCGACCGTGACGACGACTCCTCCAGCGGGGACGACGCCCTATCAGGCGATCTTCACCCCGGCGGTAGGGTCGTCCGACATAGGCTCGTCGGGCACGCTAAGTTACGTGGTCAACACGCCGAAGGATGCCACCAGCACCACCCTCGCCCAGAGCGGCGGCGGTGGCCCGGCCGGCCCGGTCACCTTCACCGGTACCGTGACCGACACCACCACCCCCTCCACCACCATCACGTCGGGCACGGTGAGCCTGTATGACAACGGCTCAACCACCGCGTTCGCGTCGGGTGCCGTGGGTTCTGGCGGCAACTACTCCATCAACTTCACCTATTCATCAGCCGGCTCCCACTCGGTCGTGGCGACGTTCGTCCCGGCTTCGGGTGCCAACTTCGCCGGGTCGAGCTCATCTGCGGTGACCTTCACCGAGGCGGCGCCGGCCTGTACCACGTGTAACGACGTGCAGACGATCACCGGCACCATCCCGGCCGGCACGATCTCGATCTCCACGCCCTACACCCCGGCGAACCCGCTCAACCTGGGGACGCTGGCCCTCACCCCCGACGGCTCGTACTTCACCGCGTCGGCCAAGCTGGACGCCAACGCCAGCAACGTCCCGACCGCGGGGCAGTACCCGAACACCACGTTCAACGGCATCACCGTGGTCGACACCCAGTCAGGCAGCCTGCCCTGGACGGCGTCGGCCGCGGCCAGCAACCTCTCTGACGGCACCGGTCACGCCACCGGCGCCATCAGCGGGGAGAACGTGGGCCTTACCGGCCTGACCCCGGTGCTCGTACCCGGCAACGCGATCGTCGCCGGCGACGTGACGGTCACCAACCAGTCCGCCGCCACCCCGCCGGTCGCTCCGACCGACCCGGGAAGCGCCGGCCTGGGCGGCAGCCCGCACGTCATCGCGAGTGACTCGGCTCAGCCGACCGGCACCGTCGGTATCAACGGCACGGTCACGCTGAACGCCCCGACCTCCACCGAGGCCGGGATCTTCACCGGCACGATCACGTTCACCATCGCCGGCTAGCAGCCAGCCAGCCACGGCGACACCACAGTTAGTACCCGGGAGCGGGGCGGGCTCATCTCAGCGGAAGCCCGCTCCGCTCCTGCGCCCGTGTTGTCTACCCCCGGATCCGGCCGCTTATCCCTGGATCTGGCTACGGATGCCAGCTGTTCCAGTCGCTGCAATCGCTAATTTGCTTTTTGTTCACATTAGATCCACTTTAATGGTATTCGCGGCAATAGCGCCTGCTTCGAGTAATACCGTCCACATTTGATGCCTCTCCGGGACCGGCGCTTCCTGGGAGCGTCACGGTCGTGCGGAGGACCGTCAACCTATGAACCACAACAGCACGGGTGTCCCGCCGAAGCGGGGCCTTCCGTCGATGCGGGCCCGGCTCGCGGTCGCGCAGTTCCTGACCGGCTTGCTGCTCGCCGGGATCGTCACTACGAGCGCCGCCCCGGCGCTCGCCTCGCCGCTGGTGTCCGCGCGATCCGCGGCGCGGGCCGCCGATGCCGCATCGCGTCCCGCACCATTGCCACGGGCGTTCTTCGGTCTCGGCCCGGCGACCAGGACCAGCATCGACCGCCGGCCCTTCTTCAACTGGAGTGCCACCCCCGGTGCCGGTCTGACCGACCATGTGGCGATCGTCAACTTCGGTGCTACGCCGATGACCCTGCACGTGTTCGCGACCGACGCGGTACCCACCGC
>DASYBQ010000048.1:0-3721 GCA_036500625.1 Pseudonocardia sp.
GACGCTGTGGACCGGCGGGCTCAACGCGGCGCTCGGCTCAGACGGCCAGTTCCCTTACGACACGAGCAATTTCGGCACACTGTCATTGCTTGCGAAGGTGTACGTGAAGATCCCTTCACACACCGGGGTCGCCAGCTACCGACGGCAACTTGACCTGAGCAACGGTGCCGTTTCGGCCAGTTACCGGTTGGGAGGTATCAACTACCAGCGCGAGGTGTACGCGAGCCATCCGGATGACGTGGTGATCATGCGGCTGACGCAGAGCGGCGGCGGCAGCTACACCGGGAGCGTCGCGCTCACCGGCACACACGGCGAAAGTACGACTGTTGACACTGCGGCAGGACTGGCCTCGTTCAGCGGCACGCTGGCCAACGGCCTGGCGTACGGCGCGGTTGCCACTGTCGCGGCAGTCGGGGGCACTGTGTCGGACAACGGCGGCGAATTGACGTTCAGCGGCTGCCGCGAGGTACTGCTCGTGATCTGCGGCGGCACGAACTACGTTCCCGACCCGGCGACCATGTTCATGGATCCCGCCGTCGACCCGGCCACGCGCGCCCGGACCAAGGTCACGGCCGCGGCGGCGGTGCCCGCAGACACCCTGCTGGCCACGCACGTCGCCGACTACCAGTCGCTGTACAACCGGCTCACCGTTAACCTCGGCAGGTCATCAGAGACGCAACGGGCGATGGACACCGCATCCCGGCTGGCCGCCCGCGCCGGGAGCGGCGCCGCACCCGACCCGGAACTGGAGGCGGCTTACCTGCAGTTCGGGCGGTACCTGATGATCAGCGGTTCACGTACCAGCGTGCCGCTGAACCTGCAGGGCTTGTGGCTCGACCGCAACGACCCCGACTGGATGTCGGACTACCACACCGACATCAACGTGGAGATGAACTACTGGCTGGCGGACCGCGCCGGGCTCGGCGACTGCTTCACCGCGTTCGCCGACTACTGCCTGTCGCAGCTCCCGGGCTGGACCGAGCAGACCCAGAAGCTGTTCAACGACCAGCGCAACGGATTCCGGAACAGCTCCGGCAAGGTCGCTGGCTGGACCACCGCGATCTCGACGAACGTCTTCGGTGGCATGGGCTGGTGGTGGCACCCAGCCGGCAACGCTTGGCTGTGCAACTCGCTCTACGACCACTACCAGCACACCAGGGATACCGCCTACCTGCGCAAGATCTACCAGATGCTGAAGGGTGCCTGCGAGTTCTGGGGGGCTCGGCTGATCACCGCGACGGTGACTCAGCCGGACGGCAGCACGCGCGAGGTCCTCATCGACGACAGCGACTGGTCTCCCGAGCAGGGGCCCACCGACGCCAAGGGAATCACCTACGCTCAGGAACTCGTCTGGCAACTGTTCGCCAACTATGCCGAGGCCGCCGGCGTACTCGGCGTGGATTCCGCCTATGCCGCAACGATTTCCGATCTGCAGAGCAGACTTTATCTGCCGGTCGTAAGCCCGTTGACCGGCTGGCTCGAAGAATGGATGACTCCGGAGAACCTGGGCGACCCCGCCCACCGGCACCTGTCCCCGCTGATCGGCTTCTTCCCCGGTGACCGGATCAACGTGGACAGCAGTCCCGCCGACCTGATCACTGGAGTCCGCAACCTGCTGACCGCCCGGGGCATGAACAGCTTCGGCTGGGGACTGGCCTGGCGCGGAGCGTGCTGGGCGCGGTTGAAGGACGCCGACAACGCCTACCTCGCCGTGACCAATGTGCTGAAGCCGTCGGTGAACTACAGCAACGGCGCGGCGATCAACCTGTTCGACATGTACAGCTTCGGCACGCGCTCGACGTTCCAGATCGACGCCAACTTCGGCACGCCTGCCGCGATGCTGGAGATGCTGCTCTACTCGCGCCCAGGAGTGATCGAGCTACTGCCCGCGTTGCCATCCGCCTGGGCTGGATCGGGCCACGCAAGCGGCATCGGCGCGCGCGGCGGTTTCGTCGTCGACTTCAGGTGGGAGAACGGCCAAGTTACAACGGCCACGATCCGCAGCGTCGGAGGCACGTCGACAACGGTCCGGTTCGGCGCATGGAGCAAGCACATCACCCTCCCGCGGGGCAGCTCGGTCACCCTCATCCCCGGCAGGTGAACTCCCCAGCACCCGCGTCCGGAAAGGAGATCAGCAATGAGACACCGGAGTCGATTGAACGGGCAGCTGACAACGCGCAGCCGGCCGCACCGCCGGGCGGTGCGATCACTGGTTACCGTCTTGGCCGGAGCGGTAATGGCGCTCGTTCCCATCAGCGGAGCGAGCGCAGCGGGCGGGCAGCAAGGTAAACACGGCCAGGCCGGCGTCTCCGCCGCCAGTGCTCAGCAACGCAATTCCGGTCTTCGGGTGAGCGCCTGGTCGCCCAGCATGACGACCGGCGGCCCGAGTTTCGGCAACCAGACGATCCGCATGGTGATGCACAGCAGTATCGCCGGGTCGCACGCACGGATCACGCTGTCCAACCGCTTCAGCGACACCCCACTCACGGTCGGTGCCGTGGACATCGCGGTGCAGGCCCACGGAGGGGCGGAGGTACCCGGATCATCCCGCACTGTCACCTTCGGCAACGCCAGCAGCGCAACGATCCCGGCCGGTGCGCAGCTGATCAGCGACGTCATTCCGATCTCGGTTGACACCGGGGAGAACCTGCTGGTCAGCCTCTACCTGCCGACCACGACCGGCGTGTCCACCTGGCACTCCGACGCCTTCGACACCACTTACCTCGCCTCCGGTGACCACACCGGCGACAACAGCGCGGCTGGCTTCACCACCACCACGACCTCGTGGTATTACCTGGCCGGGCTGGACCTGGTCTCGCACACAGCACGGGGCGCCGTGGTGGCATTCGGTGACTCGATCACCGATGGCTACCACTCGTCGACGGGCACCTACCAGCGGTGGCCCGACGACCTGGCGCGCCGCCTGGCCGCGGAGCCCGGCCCGCAGCGGCTGAGCGTGGTCGACGCGGGCATCGGCGGCAACCGGGTGCTCACTGACGTTCCCAATCTCTGGCAGGGCATCAGCGCCCTCAAGCGCTTCAGCCACGACGCCCTCGGCCAGCCCGGCGTCAAGGACGTGATCCTGTTCGAGGGCATCAACGACATCGGCAACAACGCCGGTCCCAGCAACACACCCCTCACCGCCCAGGATCTCATCGATGGCTACAAGGCCCTGATCAACGAGGCACACGCGGCCGGCGTCACCATCATCGGCGCCACCTTGATGCCGGACGAGGGCAACGGGTACTACAGCCCTGCGGCGGAGGCGATTCGCCAGACCGTCAACGACTGGATCCGCACCAGCGGCGCCCTCGACGGGTACATCGATTTCGACCTCGCCATGCGCTCTCCGACCGACCCGCACGCTCTCAACCCGAGTTACGACTCCGGTGACCACATCCACCCCAACGACGCCGGAATGCAGGCGATGGCTAACGCCGTCAACCTCCAGCTGCTGCGGTACTGATCCGCGACAGCACCGAGTCCCCTCTGGCGCGCGCCCGCGGGCACAAACTGCTCGCGGGCGCGCGCTTTCCGGTCACCCGGTGGCGGGCGTCGCGTAGCCCGCTCGCCGCTACTTCAACCCGGCAGCCAGCGGGAAAGCCGGCCCAAATACCCGGCAACCCGGGCCCGGTCCGGTCAGGTGGTGCCGGGGAGATGCCAGTGGAACTGGCCAGCCAGCCGGTCGGTGGACGGCTGCGGGCCCCACGAGCCAGCCGCG
>DASYBQ010000049.1:0-18317 GCA_036500625.1 Pseudonocardia sp.
GACTGGGCCGAGTGGGATCGTCCATGCATCCAGCACGGCAATTTCTACTGCACGCCCTGTCTCTCGGAGTACGCGCCGAGTTTCACGGTCCGACGATCCAGGCTCAGACCACGGTGGGGCCACGGGTGCTCGACGCCTTGCGGTCACAAATACGGCGGGTACTGCCCAGAGCGGATTCCGGTTCGGCCCGAGACTGGCCGCACCAAATCCAAGGCGGGCCGCCGAACCATCGGCCTGCCGGAGGAACTGGTACTGCTCGTGATGCGGCATAAGCACGAGCAGGACGCCGAACGCGCCAAAGCAGGCCACATGTGGCGGGACACCGGCTACGTGTTCACCACGCCCACCGGCGGGCCACTAAACCCGCGAACCGACTGGGACAACTGGAAACAACTCCTCAAAGCCGCCGGCGTCCGCGACGGACGCCTCCACGACGCCCGCCACACCGCCGCGACCGTCCTGCTGTTGCTGGGCGTACCGGAGCGCGCGGTCATGGGCGTGATGGGCTGGTCGAACACTGCTATGGCCGCGCGTTATCAACACATGACGGCAGCGATCCGGCGCGACGTGGCGCATCGCGTTGGAAGGTTGCTTTGGGCGAGTCCAGGACCAATTGAGACTAGAACTGAGACTAGACGGCGAACGCCGGACTCCGCATGATCGCGGGAGCCCGGCGTCTTGCCTGCTCAGACTGGCGGTGGCGGTGGGATTTGAACCCACGGAGGGTTGCCCCTCACACGCTTTCGAGGCGTGCTCCTTTGGCCGCTCGGACACGCCACCGCCGAAAACTGTACCTCAGCCGACGGGCGGCTTCGTAGCGCCCCGGGGGGCTCAACCCCGCAGCTCGGGGAAGTCTTCCTCGCGGAACTCGCCGTCCCGCGAGCCGGCCTCCTCCTGGCGGCGCAGCTCGACGCGGCGGATTTTGCCGGAGATCGTCTTGGGCAGCTCGGTGAACTCCAGGCGGCGGATCCGCTTGTACGGAGCGAGGTGCTCACGGGCGAAACGCAGGATGGCCAGCGCGGTGTCGCGGTCCGGCGCCCATCCTTTGGTGAGTACGAGGTAGGCCTTGGGCACGGCCAGGCGCAGCTCGTCCGGCGCGGGCACCACGGCGGCCTCCGCCACCGCCTCGTGCTCGATGAGCACGCTCTCCAGTTCGAACGGGCTGATCCGGTAGTCCGAGGCCTTGAACACGTCGTCCGCCCGGCCGACGTAGGTGATGTAGCCGTCCGCGTCGCGCGCCGCCACGTCGCCGGTGTGGTAGTAGCCGCCGGCCATCGCCTCGGCGTTGCGCTCGGCGTCGTCGGCGTAGCCGACCATCAGGCCCATCGGGCGCTTGGTCAGGTCCAGACAGATTTCACCTTCGTCGGCGACCTTGCCGGACGCCACGTCGACCAGCGCGACGGTGAAACCGGGGATCGGGCGGCCCATCGAACCCAGCTTGACCTGTTGGCCGGGCGAGTTGCCGATCTGCACGCTGGTCTCGGTCTGCCCGAAGCCGTCCCGGATACGCACCCCCCAGGCCTTCTCCACCCGCTCGATGACCTCGGGGTTCAGCGGTTCGCCTGCGCCGACGACCTTGGCCGGCGGGTTGCGCAGCACGGTCAGGTCGGCCTGGATGAGCATCCGCCACACCGTCGGCGGCGCACAGAACGAGTCGACGCCGCAGCGCCCGATCACGTCCAGCATGGTGGGCGCGTCGAACCGGTCATAGTTGTAGATCAGCACGGTGGCGCCGGCGTTCCACGGCGCGTACACGTTGGACCAGGCGTGCTTGGCCCAGCCCGGCGAGGAGATGTTCAGGTGCACGTCGCCGGGCTGCAGGCCGATCCAGTACATCGTGGACAGGTGCCCCACCGGGTAGGACGCCTGGGTGTGCTCGACGAGCTTCGGCTTCGCGGTGGTGCCCGAGGTGAAGTACAGCAGCAGGGTGTCCGAGGCGTGCGTGACGCCGTCCGGGGTGAACACCGGCGACTCGCCCTCCGACTCGGCGTAGTCCACCCAGCCCTCCGCCGGGCCGCCGCCGACGGCGATCCGGGTGTAGTCGCCGGGCACACTCTGCCACTTGTGGGCCTCGGCGCCGGCCACCACCACGTGCCGGGCCCGGCCGCGCTCGACCCGGTCCCGCAGGTCGGACTCGGCCAGCAGCGTGGTCGCCGGAATGATCACCGCACCCAGCTTCATCGCGGCAAGGATCATCTCCCACAGCTCGACCCGGTTGCCCAGCATCAGCACGATCCGGTCGCCGCGCGCCACCCCTCGGAACCGCAGCCAGTTCGCCACCTGGTTGGACCGCCGGGACAGCTCCGCGTAGGTCCAGCGCCGCTGCGAGCCGTCAGCTTCGACGATCCACAGCGCCGGCCGGTCCGCGCTCTCCGGGTCGGCGCCGAGGTGGTCGAACCACTCCAGCGCCCAGTTGAACTCCTCCAGCTCCGGCCAGGCGAACCCGGCGTACGCCGCGTCGTAGTCCTCCCGGTGGTCGAGCAGGAACTGCCGCGCCGCCCGAAACTCCGCCAACCCAGTCGACACCGTGTGCTCCTCCTCGATCCACTTCTTCGTGTCCGAACCGTACCCGGGAAACGCAGACCCCGGGGCTTCTCCAGCGGCCGTCGCACAGCCCCCGCGCCCACCCGTCAGTCCAGGCCACCGCCGCCTGTGACGCTGCCCGAGCGGCGTGACAGTCCGGCTTCGGACAACCATGAAAGCGAGCCACTCGGCGACCGTGATGCGCTCACAACGCCGACGGAGACGGCGTTGCTGGCGCACTGCCCGGGCTCGGCGAATTCGCACCCGGCAAGTACAGGCGCGGAACCCGGCCGCGGCCCGGACAAAGTGTCCGGGTCATTCGCGGGTGCTGGCACCGTCGATGAGCCCGCCCGTCAGCTGGAGGATCACCTCCCATGGCAGGCCCCTACCGGGCGGTGCCTCGCGCGGTTCGTACAGCGGCCACACGTCCTCGCCGTAGACCAGGTGCACACCCACCTCGCGCAGCGCGGCCAGATGGTGGTGCCAGGCGGGCTGGCGGGCGTGCGCCGCGTTCACCCTGGGAAAGACGATGACCGGGACGACCCCGCCGCCGATCGCCTCGCAGGCCGTGCTGAGTGCCTGATTGTCCGCGATGCCGAGGGCGAGCTTGGCGACGGTGTTCGCTGAGGCCGGGGCGACGACGTAGCAGTCGACCGGTTGGTGCGGATTGCGTTGGCCAGGATCCTCGGTTGGCTGCGCACCGGCAGACCCGTGGCACTTTCCAGCGCCTGCAGCTCCCCGGTGTGTTCGAGCCATCGTGCGGCGCATGGCGTGAGCGTGACGGCAACTCGCCAGCCACGCTGACGCGCCGGCTCGACGAAGTCGGCGCGAACCGTGTCCACGCCTCCCGCGCCCGTCCCGATCAACCCGACCGTGCCCACCGGCGCGGTCACCCCAACGCCCGGCAACGATGCAGGAATGCCGACAGCTCACCGGACCGGCCGCCGCCGGTCACCGGAGCGCGACGGTGCATCGCCTTGGCCGTCTCACGAACGGCTGGATTGTGCCGGACCAGCTGCGGTGCCACATCTTCGGCGGAGCGCAGCAGATCGAAAGCCTCAGCGTCGCGCGCCAGCAAGCTCAAGGCGCGCGCGACGTCGATCATGTGCGTGACCCGTCGCTCGACCGGTAGGTTCGCCGCGTCGATCTCGCCGCCGTGCTCGGCGACATAGCTGACGTCACCAAGGTCGAGGCTGGCCGATAACCGGTGCAGCTCGACATTCGTCGGCCCGAAGCCGGTCTGCCAATGATTCGCGTCCGCACCGAGTAGCTCGGCGGCCGTAGCGGCGCGGGCCAGCAAATCGGTCGTGGTGGCCCGATCCTGGTGGCGCGCCGCCGCCACCGCGGTGCGCAGGTACAGCATGCCGTACAGGCTCACTGCGGCCGGGTCGCCGGATTTCACCCTGGGTGCAAGCCAGCTGGCTGCCGTTTCACCAAGGCTCAACGCGTCCGCGAACCGGCCCACCGCCAACAACGCGTGGGTGGCCGCGCGTGCGGCGGAGGCGAGCACGAGGGGGTCGTCGGCCTCGTCGGCCGCGTGCATGGCCCGCTCGGCCGAAATCCACGCCAGGTCGGTCTCCCCTACCTTGCTCAGGGTGGTCGCCGCGAGATGGTGGGTCCGCGCGGACACCGCCCAGCACCGCCGTTGGGTGACCCGTGGCGCTCCAGCAGCACGGTCTTCGAGGCGCTGCGCCGTCTTGATCAGAGACGGCAAGGCCGCGACCACGTGACCGAGCCTGCCTCGCTGGTAATCCGACCACAGGAACTCGACCAGACGGGCGGCATGACGCTCGTCGACGGTCTCCTGCTCCGGTTGGGCCTGGTAGAGCACCCGCGACAGTCGGCGCGGCGCCATGAGTGAGTCGCGCACGGCCGGGACGTCGTCGTGGTCCTGCGCGTCCTCCAGCAGCACCGGCTGCCCGAGCAGATCGGTCAGCGAAACCCGCAGCACCTTGGCCAGTTCGGTGAGCGTCTGCACGTTCCGGATCGGGCGCTCATCGCGTTCGATCTTGCCCAGCCAGTCCTCGCCTCGGCCGACCAGGTTCGCCAGCTGCGTCTGGGTATAGCCCCGGCGACCCCGATAGAAAGCGATGCGCTCCCCTATCGCAAATTCGTCGCCAGCACCTCGCATCGTCTACCTCCTCCCGCGCACGAGTTCGAGCGCCAACAGTGGCCGAGGGCCCGGGCTCTTCGATGTGCCGAGTTTGAGAGCTCTTTGAGGGGCAAACAAATTGTAAGTTGCCTCAAAGGCCCTCGTCAGCCCATGGAGCTGCCGCCGTTGACGCTGAGGACCTGGCCGGTAATGAAGGCGGCGTCCGGGCCGGCCAGGTAGGCCACCGCGCCGGCCACGTCCTCGACCGTGCCCGGGCGGGCCAGCGGGATCAGGTCGGTGGCCCGGTCCAGTACCCGCAGGAACTCGTCGGGGAAGCGGCCGGCGCGCACCCCGGCGGTGATCTCCGGGGTTTGCACGTAGGACGGCGCGACCGTGTTCACCGTGATGCCGGCGTGCGCGAACTCGCGGGCCAGGCCGGTGCACATGGCGTGCACGCCTCCCTTGGCCGCGTTGTACATCGCGTGGTCCACCAGGCCGTTGCGCACCGACTCGGCGCCGATGTTCACGATCCGGCCGCCACCCCGGGACACCAGGTGCGGCAGCAGCGCCAGGGTGCACCGGATGGTGGTCCACAGGTTGTTGTCGATGGTGGCTTGCAGGGTTTCCTCGGTATGCGCCAGCGTCGGGCGGATCACCCCGCCGCCGGCGTTGTTCACCAGGATGTCCACCCCGCCGAAGGCGTCCACCGCGGCGGCCAGCAACTGCTCCGCCTCGCCGGGTCGGGACAGGTTGCCGACGTGGCCGGCCGGCTCGTGGCCCTGCTCGCGCAGCGCCTCGGCCGCCTTCTTCAGCTCGGCCTCGGTCAGCGCGCCGATGACCACGTTCGCACCGTCCGCGAGCAGCCGTTCGACTATGCCGTAGCCGATACCGCTGGTGCCGCCGGTGACGATCGCGGTGCGCCCGCGCAGCGGGGCCGTCACAGGATGATCGCCAGGTCACCGGCCGGGCGCAGCTCGGTCATGTCCAGCACCGCCCGCTTGGACCGGATCCGCAGCTCACCGCCGTGGGCCACCAGCCGGTAGTGGTGCCGACCCACGTAGGACGAGGCCTTGCCGTTACGGAAGCGCCACACGGTGAACAGCGCGGTCACCGGCAGCTCGTCATCGGATACCGGCGCCAGCATCACGTTGTAGATCTGGTGGTTGGTGCGCGAGTGCGGATACTCGCGGTGCGCCTTGCGGCTGTTGAGCCGCTCCACCCGCAGCCGCAGCCGCAGCTCGTCGTCGTCGATCAGCACCAGGTCCCGGGCCGGGTCGCCGTCCGGGGTGTCGTTGCACGGCACCACGTAGCGCAGCGTCGAGTCGAACAGCGCGAACCACTCGTCCAGCTCCCAGGCGTCCAGCAGCGCGGCCTCCCGGTAGAGGAAGTCCTCCACCTCGGCGCGGGTGACCGAGGCAAGGTCGGTAGACACCGACGCGGTCACCGGCCGGCCTCCTGGTAGCCGGCCTCGCCCATCCGCTGCTGCCAGCGCCGCCAGAACGCGCGCATCTGCGCCTCGTCGTCGCCCTGCGGCTCGCGGGCCATGCCCCGGGAGATGTCGTTCCACTGCACCCCGCCGGAGTTGAAGCCCTGCTGGCAGGACTCCAGCGCCTCCACGTCGTCCGGGGTGGCGAACCCGGCGGGGCCGAGGAAGGTCAGGAAGCTGTCCAGGCGGCGTTGCCGCAGCTGGGGCAGCTCCCCGGCCGGCGCCAGCTGCCAGGCGGTGACGTCCATCTTGTCCGGCGCGGACGGCATGAAGGTGCGCACGGTGACCGCCATGATGTCGTTCACCACCAGGTTCGGGAAGATCACCATGTTGCGGTTGGTGTCGGTCATCCGGGAGGCCCGCGCCTCGCCGTGCCGCTGCACCAGCGCGGCGCGCAGCGTGGCGATCTCGTCGCGGGCGCCCTCGCCGAACAGCGGCTCCCACTTGGCGATCGGCCGGCCCCACGGCGCGGCGTACTCCAGCACGGCGTGCCCGTTGCCAAGGTCGCGCACCGTGCCGGCCACCCCGCCGGACAGGTCGGTGCCCAGCGCGACCAGGTACTTGAAGTAGGTGTCGTGGGTGGGCAGCGCGTGGTAGCCGTCGTAGCTGTTCTCCGCGAGCAGCTTCCAGTTCGCGTCGATGCAGTACTCGTTGGTGCCTGAGACGATCTCCATCTCGCCGTCGGCGGAGTCGACGATCAGGTCGAGGTACTCCCGGGCGCCGGCCAGGTAGTCGACCAGCGGCTCGACGTCCGGGTCGAAGCAGGCGAACACGAAGCCCCGGTAGCTCGCCACCCTGGCCACCGACTTCAGTCCCAGCGCACCGAAGTCCAGCTTGTCGCCGTATGCCTCCCGGCCGGGCATGCCGGACAGCTTGCCCTCCGAGTCGAACGTCCAGGCGTGGTAGAAGCACTGGAACACCTTCGCGTTGCCGGACTTCTGCCGGCACACCACCGCGCCGCGGTGCGTGCAGGTGTTGTGGAAGACGTGCACCTGCCCGGTCTTGACCCCGCGCACCATGAACACCGGCCGGTTGCCAAGCGGCCGGCGCACGTAGTCGCCCGGCTTGGCCACCTCGGATTCGTGGCCCACGTACAGCCAGCAGCGGTGGAAGATCCGCTCGATCTCCGCGCGGAACACCTCCGGCGAGGTCATCGCGTCGCGGTGCACCCGGAACCGGTGCTGCTCCGGGTCCTCGTCGACCATCGGGAACCCGGTCAGCTGTGCCGGGGTGTTCTGCAGCATCGTCATGACGCGCTCCGCAGGAACTGCCCGACCACCTCGTTGAAGTCGCCGGCCCGCTCGATCTGCGTCCAGTGCCCGCAGCGGGCGAACACCGCAAGGTCCGCGTTGCCCAGCAGCCGCACCATGTTCCACGCGACCTCCACCGGCACCACCTTGTCCTGGCGACCGTGCAGCAGCAGCGTCCGGGTGTCGATGGCGCCGGCCTGCTCCTCGGTGATGCCCAGCTGGCTGCCGGCGTGCTGGTCGGAGAACATCGCGGTGTAGGCCTCGAACGCGCCGGGCGCCACGCTGGCCTCGTACCGGGTCTTCACCAGGTCGTCGGTGATGATCGAAGGGTCCACCGCGAAACAGTCCAGCAGCATGGTCCGCATGTTCTCTTCGGACGGCTGGTAGGCGCGCAGCGCCCTGAGCCCCTCGGTGATCGTCATGCCCACCCCTGGCGCGCCCATCAGCACCATCTTCGCGACCCGCTCCGGGTGCTGCCCGGCCATCGCCAGCGCGATCCGCCCACCCAGCGAGTTGCCCACGATGGCCACCCTGGGCAGGTCCATGGCATCCAGGAACGCCCAGACGTGGTCCCGCCAAGTGTCCAGTGAGTAGTAGACGTCGTGCGGGCGCTCGGTGTAGCCGAAGCCGACCAGGTCGGGGGCGAGGACCCGGTGGCCCTGCTCGGCCAGCGCCGCCATGTTCAGCCGCCAGTTCGCCCACGCGGACACGCCCGGCCCGGAGCCGTGCAGCATCAGCACCGGGTCGCCGGTGCCTCCGGTGCCTCCGGTGCCTCCGGTGCCGTAGTCGTGGTAGTTCGTCTGGATCCCGCCGGCGTCGACGGTGCGCGCGGCGGCCTCGGTTGTCGCGGTGCTCATGCGGCCTGCCCTTCGAAGATAGCGAAGCACTTGTTGGAGTTGAAGACGTCGGTGACCACGAAGTCCGACCAGTTCAGCGGCAGGCCCAGCTCGTGCATCGCGCCGGCAAGGCAGAACCAGTTGAGCATCTCGTGCTGGCCGGCATCGACGACCTGCTTGCCGGTGGTGGAAGTCCAGACGTCCCAGTCGCCCCGGGTGAACGAGTCGTAGAGCACCTGGTCGGCGGGGGTGTCCGGGCGCAGGTGCCAGTCCTTGTCGTTGAGGAACGCGTGCGACCAGCTGGAGCTGGCCACCAGCGCCACCCGCCGGTCGGTCCCGGCGAACGCCCGCGCCACCGCGCCGCCCAGCTGGAAGCAGCGCTTCGGCGAAGGGCCGACCGGGTCGAGGCGCTCGTCGTGGATGTCGGCGAACCGGGCAAGGCCGCCACGGCGGGCGATGGCGTGCTGGCCGTAGCAGTTCACCGTGATCGGCAGGATCTTGTACGGGAACTCCCGGCCGGCGTTGTCGTAGTCCAGGAACAGCTGGGTGTTGGCGATGGCGTGCGGGAAGTGCCCGTTCTCCCGCTTTTGGTAGCTGTAGGCGACGTCGAAGCCGTCCTCCAGCAGGCTGTTGGTCAGCAGCCGGGCGCCGTCCTCGTCGCCGTGCAGGGTGAACGTGGCGTCCTCGGGCAGGCCCCACGCGTTCGGCGCGCCGCGGTTGGACATCAGGGTGAACGGGTCGACCTCGGTCTCCCCGTAGGCCAGCACGCAGAACGGCGGCACGACCTCCTCGCGGAAGTTCTCGTACTGGTCGTCGCCCCAGACCAGCACCACGTCCGGCTGGAACTCGTCCAGCTTGGCCCGGGTGCGGGCCAGGTCCTCGAGCAGGTGTTTGCGGTGCCCGGCGGCGGCGGCGGTGCCGCCGTCGTCGGCCCACTCGGTGCGCATCAGCTCCGGCCAGTTCGCCGGGTCCTTCTCGGCGTCCGGGATGCCGGGGTCGCCCAACGTCCAGCGCAACAGGTCGGCCATGTGCTCGTCGGTGACCGCGAGCAGCGGGTAGTGGGTGATGCCCAACCCGAGAAAGTGTGCGCTCATCTGCCCTCCAGCAGTGCTCGAGCGTTGTCCCGGCCGATGGCCGCCTTGAGTGCCGGGGAGAGCTGGTCGTCCGGGGCCATCAGCACCGCGCCGGTGGGGTCTTCCTTGGCCGCGAACGGGTAGTCGGTGCCCAACATGACGTGCTGCTCGCCGTAGCGCTGCACCGCGAGGAGCAGGCTGGCCGTGTCGTAGGTCAGCGAGTCGCTGTAGAGCTGCACGGCCAGCGCGCTGGGCAGCCGCTCGGCCGGCACACCGGCGTCCTTGATCTGCTCACCCTTGTCCAGCCGGGGCAGCAGCCAGGGCAGCGTGCCGCCGCCGTGCGCCAGGCACAGCCGCAGCCCCGGGCGCCGCCGGGTGAACGCGCCACCGGCGAGCAGCCCGGCCGCCGCGATACCGGTCTCCGAGGGCATCCCGGCGCCGAACGGGATACCAAGGCCGGCCAGCCGGGGGTCCAGCGTCACGTCGGCCGGGTGCACGAAGACCAGCGCGCCGAGCTCGGCCGCGGTGTCGAAGAACGGGTCGAGGCTTTCGTCGCCCAGCTCCCGCTGCCCGACCCGGGTGCCGATCTCCACGCCGAGGAAACCCAGCTCCGTGACGCAGCGGCGCAGCTCGGCGACCGCGCGCTCGGTGTCCTGCAGCGGGACCGCGCCCAGCGCGCGGAACCTGCTCGGGTCGTGCCCGACGAGCTCGGCCAGCCAGGTGTTCTGCGCGGCCGCCAGCTCGGCGGCCGGCTCGGCCGGTGCGTCGTGGCAGAAGGTGACCGGGGTGGGCGACACGACCTGCAGCGCGACGCCGTCTTCGTCCATGTCCTTGAGACGGCGCGGCGCGGACCAGCAGCGCTCGTCCACCATCCGGTACGGCTGGCCGCCGAGCAGGATCCGCGCGCTCGTCTCGTCCAGCCGGCGCACCGAGGGCCACCGGTAGCTCTGCCCTGCCTGCCGCTGGCCCAGGTCGGGCAGGTCGGGGGATATCGCATGCGTATGCAGGTCGACCAGGCCGTCAGGGTCGGTCATCGGGGGCACACCTCCTGGCTACACTGCCGCTCAGTGTGCTCAACATTAGGAATTCTAATACCAAGATTCAAGACCTTGACCGATCAACCCAGCGGATCCGCTGGTAAAACGAACCCAACCTGAGCAAAGATTTCGCGCATGACCTCCGAGCCGACCGCACGCCGTCCCGGCGAGCTCGAACCGGGCCCGCGCCGGTCCGGCGAGGTCGGGCCGAACCCGGGCGGCTCCGATGGGGTCGCGGCGGCTCCGCGTGGTGTCGGTGAGAGCGAGCGAACGCCCCGAGGGTCCCGGGCGCAACGGGTCGCGGCCGAGCTGGAGACGGAAATTCTCGCCGCCCGCGCCGCGCCCGGCACCCGGCTCGGGCTGCGCACCGAGCTGATCACCCGGTTCGCGGTGAGCCCCGCGGTGATGAACGAGGCGCTGCGCATCCTGCGCGAACGCGACCTTGTCGATGTGCGGCCCGGGCCCAACGGCGGCGTCTTCGTGGCCAACCCGCCACCCCAGGTGCGCCTCGGCGGCATCGATCTGTGGCACCACGGGCTTTCGGTCGACCCGGAGCAGCTGTTCGAGGCCCGCCGGCACCTGGACGGGATGTTCCCCGCCGTGGCGATGCAACGGGCCACCCCGGACGACATCCGGGCGATGGAGTGGGCGCTGGACGACATGCGGGCCGCGTCCGGCCGCGAGGACGCGCGCGGCTTTCTGGAGGCCAACATGCGGCTGCACCTGGCCATCGCCAGGGCATCCCGGGTGGAGGTGCTCATCGGGATGTACCAGACCATCGTCACGCTGCTGTCCGCCACGATGAGCCGGGCCATCTTCGTGCCCGGCACCGAAGGCCCGCGCGCACACAACCTCGACGTGCACGCCACGCTGATCGCCGCCATCCGCGAGCAGGACCCGGCCCTGCTGGAGAAGGCGCTGGCCCAACACCACGCCGACATGGTCCGCGTCCGCTGACCCACCCGGCGGCTGCTCCTTCGACGGCACACACTGAGTGGGCGCCGCACACAGGTCGGGGTCTATGTGCGGCGCCCACTCGCTGTGTGCGGTCCGGAACCGGGCGCCGCCCAGCTGGAGCGGACGGCGCGGTGTACGTCGAGGTTGGCCAGGTCGGCGGCGCTACGCCCGGCCCGCCAGCCGGCCGAGTTGGACGCCGAGACGTGCCGGGGGGTCAGCCGGGGGAACAGCTCGGCCACCCGATCCTGCACGGCCAGCTCCCTGGCCGCCAGCACCGGCAGCAGCCGCCCGTCGCCGATCGACGCCACCACCTCTGCCTCGGCGCGCCGGGACGCCTCGGCCAGCCGCTCGCCGATCCGCTGCGCGTAGGAGACCAGGAACGCCTGCCGGAACGACTTGGTCCGGGACTGGCCGCGCCGGTCCACCTGGCCCCCGGCGGCCAGCATCGCCCGCCCGGCCTGCACCAGCAACGAGGTGGTGAGCACCTCGACGATCTCGGTGTCGGTCTCCTCGCCGACCACGGTGACCATGCCCAGCCCGGAGGCGATCACCGAGCGGCAGCGGTTCGCCCCTGCGACCGCGCTGACCAGCATCGACTTGGCGCTCACGTAGGGGTTGTCCAGCCAGATCCGGCGGCCGTCGGTGCGCACCGGGATCGCCGAGCCGCCCTCGGCCAGTGCGTCGATGGCGGCCCGCTCCAGGGAGTACCGGCTCATCAGCTCCTGTGCCTTGGCGAAGAACGCATCGGCCTCCTCGGGGAACTCGGTCGACTCGGCCTTGGCCAGCAGACCCCGCACCTTGGCCAGCATCTTCGGGTCGACCTCACGCCCGGGCGCCGCGGCGGCCCCGGAGGCGGTGCTGGCCCTGGCGGGGCCCAGGTCGGGGCTGCCCGGCGGCGGCATGAGCAATGGCTGGGCCGACCATCCGCTGATGTGCGTCATGGCCCCGATCACGGTAGCGAGCATCGTGACCGTGTCGACGCCTTCCCGGCGCGCCCAGGCGGCGCAGTACGGCTCGCCGCGATCCCACCAGACCGTGGCACCGAGTTCGGCCAGCTGCGCGCGCCACCTCGGGTGCACCGCGGCGCCCGGATAGCGGGCCGCCTCGGCGGCGATGGCTCCGACCACGAACTCAACCGCCTGCTCGCGCTCGCGCCGGCGCCACATCTGCCAGACGTCCACCGGCTGCCAGCCGCGGCGCCACGCCCCGGTCAGGGCGCTGAGCAGCAGCATGTCGGCGGCCTGGGCGAACAACGGGGCCGGCGCGCCCCTGGCCGTACGGACGACATGCTCGGCCGCGACCACCGCCCTGTCCGGCCCGCTCCGGGAGTACCGGACAGCGGACTCGGCGATCTCGGACACCAGGTCGTCCACGGTGAGCCGCCGGGCCTCCCGACGGGCCCGACCCTGCTGCTGCCAGAAGTTCATGAGGGACAGTGTGCCGAGTGGGCCTGACAGTTTGGCACTCGTGCCTCGTGAGTGATTAGTCGCGCTATAGCGGCCCTAATCACTCACGAGGGCCGCAGGCCCATGAAGAACTCGCGCAGCAGGGCGGCGCACTGGTGTTCCAGTACGCCGCCGACGACCTCGGGGCGGTGCGTCATCCGGCGGTCGCGCAGCACGTCCCACAGCGAGCCGACCGCGCCGGTCTTCGGTTCCCATGCGCCGAACACCACCCGGGACACCCTGGCAAGCCCGATCGCGCCGGCGCACATCACGCAGGGCTCCACGGTCACCACCAGGGTGGCGCCTGCCAGCCGCCAGCTGCCGGTGACCGCCGCGGCGGCGCGCAGCGCGAGCACCTCGGCGTGCGCGGTCGGGTCGCCCAACGCTTCGCGGGCGTTGCACGCGGCGGACAGCTCGGTACCGTCGGCGGCCAGTACCAACGCGCCGACCGGGACGTCCTCGGTGTCCAACGCGCCGCGCGCCACGACAAGGGCACGCCGGACCAGCGCCTCATCGGCCACCGAACCAGCCGGCAAACCAGTCAGGCGAGTACCTCGTTCAGCGCGTCCGCGAAACCGCAGCGGCGGGCGATGGCGGTCAGCTGCTCGTCCGGGTACAGCTCCAGCTCGCCGGCCAGCACCTCCAGCTCGTCCGCGCCGAGGCCGAAGTCGGCGACGATGGAAAGGTCGCCCTCGGGCCACGGGTCGTCGTCGGCGGAGTCCTCCGGCGGCAGGTCGACGCGCAGCAGGTCCAGCACGTCGGCGGCCACGTCGTAGTCCAGCGCGGCGACCGCGTCGGACAGCATCAGCGACACACCACCCGGGATCGGCCGCACCAGCACGAAGAAGCAGTCGTCGACCGCGAGCAGCCCGAGCACGGCTCCGGTGGAGCGCATCTCGCGCAGGCCGGTGATCGCCGCGTCCAGGTCGGTCAGCGCCTCCGGGTCGAGCTTGGCGCAGCGCCAACGCCCCTCTTCCCGGATCGCGGCAACCGCAAATCCGGGTAGCACCTCGTCCTGCGCCTGGGCGGCATCGCGGACAGTCTGCACGGCCATAACACTACGGTAAGCCCTCGCGAAGGTGTGCTCCAAACCACATTGGTGGAAGTTGCCCCTATCGTCGCACAGAGTTCGACCAGCGGTCCCTCAGCGACTCTGAACGGCGTTCCTGGCCGCCGAGGCGCCAGGATCATTTCGGCGAAGACCGAAGGAAAACGCGCCTAGCGTTGCCAGGTGACCACCTCTACCGCCCCTCGACAGCGGGTCCTCACCGTCGCGCTGCTGGCGATCTGCCTCGGCTACTTCCTGGTGATCCTGGACTCCACCATCGTCAATGCTGCGCTGCCGGCGCTGCACCGCGACCTGCGCGCCGACCTGGCCGCGCTGCAGTGGGTGGTGGACGGGTACCTGGTGGCGTTCGCGACCGGGCTGCTCGGCGGCGGCGCGCTGGGTGACCGGCTCGGCGCCCGCCGGGTGTTCCTGCTCGGGCTCGGGGTGTTCACGCTGTCCTCGGCGGCCTGCGGGCTGGCGCCGAACGCGCCGGTGCTGGTGGCCGCGCGGGTGGCACAGGGGCTCGGCGCGGCCCTGGCGGTTCCCACCTCGCTGTCGCTGCTGCGCGCCGAGTACCCGGAGCGCGGTGCCCGGGCCCGCGCGGTCGGCGTCTGGGGTGCCGTGGCCGGTATTGCGGCAGGTGCCGGGCCGATCGTCGGCGGGCTGTTGGTCGGCGGGCTGTTGGTCGGCGAGGCGAGCTGGCGGCTGGTGTTCATGGTCAACGTGCCGCTTGGACTGCTGGCCATCGTGCTGACCAGGCGCCAGGTGCCCACACCAGAGCCGAGGCAGGGCCAGGGCTTCGACGTGACCGGCCAGCTGACCGGGGCGCTGGCGTTGACCGGGCTGGCCTACGCGCTGATCGAGGGCGGGCACGGGCTTTCCTCGCCGGTCTGCCTGGCCGGCGGGCTGGCCGTGCTGAGCGCGGCCGGGTTCGTGCTGGCGCAGCGGCGGGCCACCGCGCGCGGCTCGACGCCGATGCTGGAAATGCGACTGTTGCGCGCCGGCACGTTCTCCGGCGCCGCCCTGGTCGGACTGTTGATCAACCTGGGTTTCTTCGGCGAGCTGTTCGCGCTCAACCTGTACCTGCAGCAAGCCCGGCACGACTCGCCGCTGCGGGCCGGGCTGGTGCTGCTGCCGCAGATGGGCGTGGTCGCGCTCGGCTCCTGGCTGTCCGGCCGGCACACCAGCCGCGCCGGCGGTCCCCGGCCGACCATGCTGATCGGGCTCGGCGTGGGCGCCGCGGGGCTGTTCGGGCTGGCCGCGCTGCTCTGGGCGGGCACGCCGGGCGAGGTGACGCTGCTGGTGCCACTGGTCGCGGCCGGCTTCGGGATGTCGTTCACCATGCCGGCGGCCACCACCGCCGCGGCCGACGCCGCGCCGAGGGACCGCGCCGGGCTGGCCGCCGGCGTGCTCAACACCGCCCGCCAAACCGGCAGCCTGATCGGCGTCGCCGTGCTCGGCGCGCTGCCCGGCGGGCCAGGGACCGCGCTGCTGGCCGCCGGCGCCGCGTTCGGTCTGGCCGCCGTCATCACCGCCACAGCCGTTTGAACCGGCCCCGAGCAGAGGAAACGGACCAAGTCCGCCGGCATTTCAGCGTTATTGGTGAGGCCGGCTGACGCTCACGAGGTTGCACTGTAAAAATTCGGGTCATGCCCGCGCACGCCGAACCCGAAATCGCCGACCGCCGGCTCGCCGGCCTCGTCGAGGCGGCCCGGGTCGTGCAACCGCGCACGGTCGCGCTGCGCCGCCGGATCCACCGCCACCCCGAGCTGGGCCTGCAGCTGCCGATGACCCGCTCCGCGCTGCTCGACGAACTGTCCGACCTGCCGCTGCAACTGCACCGGGGTGAGTCGTGCAGCTCGGTGGTCGGAGTGCTGGAAGGTGAGCGGCCCGGGCCGACGGTGCTGCTGCGCGGGGACATGGACGCGCTGCCGCTGACCGAGCAGACCGGGCTGTCCTACGCGTCGAAGATCGAGGGCTCGATGCACGCCTGCGGGCACGACCTGCACGTGGCGATGCTCGCCTCCTCGGCGCGGCTGCTGGCCGGGCGGCGCGAGCTGCTGGCCGGCCGGGTGCTGCTGATGTTCCAGCCCGGCGAGGAGAGCGAGCACGGCGCCCGGCACATGATCTCCGAGGGCGTGCTGGACGCGGACGGCCCGGCCGGCACGCCGAGCGCGGCGTACGCGCTGCACATCAGCGCGACCATGCCGTCCGGCACGGTGCAGACCCGGCCCGGCGCGCTGATGGCCGCGGCGGACGTGCTGCGGGTGACCGTGCACGGCAGAGGTGGGCACGCCTCGGCGCCGCACGACGCGATGGACCCGGTGCCGGCGGCGGCCGCGATGGTCGGCGCGCTGCAGACCATGCTGACCCGCCGGGTCAGCGCGCTGGAGCCCGCCGTGCTGACCATCGCGCACATTCGGGCCGGCACCACGTCCAACGTGATCCCGGAGTCGGCCTACCTGGAGGGCACGCTGCGCACGCTGTCCGAGCGCACCCGCGCCCAGCTGCACGAACAGCTGCGCCAGGTGTGCCAGTACACCGCCGCCGCGTACGGCTGCACCGCCCAGGTGCAGATCGAGGCCGGATACCCGATCACGGTCAACGACCCGGCCTCGGCGGCGCGGATGGACGGCCTGGCCGAGACGGTGCTCGGCCCGCGCCGGACCAGCCCGCTGCAGAGCCCGATCCTCGGCTCGGAGGACTTCGCCTACGTGCTCAACCGGGTGCCCGGCGCGCTGGCCTTCCTCGGCGGCTGCCCACCCCACCTGAGCCCCGACACGGCCGAACCCAACCACTCCAACCGAGTGGTCTTCGACGAGGCCGCGATGGTGGACGGGGTAGCGATGTACGCCGCGCTGGCCCTGGACGCCCTGCGCTGAGCGGCTAGTCCAGCGGTCGGCGGGGGTTGGGGGCGCGGCAGAGTTTGGAGTGCGGCAGGAAGCCGAGCTCGCCCCGGCGGCGGGCGGCGGACGCCTCCCGATAGCTGAGCACCTGCACGATCTTCGCCTGGCTGGCGTTGATGATCAGCTCACCGCCCGGCACGGCGACCGGGTGCACCGGCACCAGTCGGTCCGCCGCGTCGTAGTAGCCGATCACCGGGTCGCCGCAGCGGCGGCACCTGCCGTGCTCGGCGCGGCGGGGAGCAGGCACAACAGGGTCGGCCGGGCGGGTTCTGCTGGCTGGGACGGCCGGGTTGGCCGGGTTGGCCGACGCGGGTGGGCGGTGGTTCACGGTTCGCAACATCGTTTGAAAGGGACGAGGTTGACACTTTCAAACGGTGGTTCACGGTTCGCAACATCGTTTGCCTTCTCGTTCCCTGGGGTGAACCGACGTGCCCGGCCCACCGACCGGCCACGCCCCCCGTTCACTCCGGGTGGGACGGTACTGCGCGGTTTCGCCGGCGGACATCGACGATTCTGCTGACGTCCGACCACCGCGAGCTTTCCGGCGACAAAAGGTCTCCGTGGCGCGAGCAGCGGACGAACGGGCCACCCCCATGCGACACAGTTGCAAACCGTAGGCTCCCGCCGTGAACCCGCACCCCCCTGCTTCCGAGTCGCCCGGCCGGCCGATCTGCGTACTCGGGCTCGGCCTGATCGGCGGTTCACTGGTGCGCGCCGCCGCCGTCGCCGGGCGGGCGGTGTGGGCGGCAACCGCGTCCGAGACCACCGCCGAGGCGGCGAGAGCGGACGGCTACGACGTCGCGGCGGACAACAGCGAGGCGCTGGCCAGGGCGGACGAGGCGGATGCGCTGGTGGTGCTCGCCATGCCGCTGCCGGCGGTGGCCGGGGTACTCGCCCGGGTGAACGAGCTGGCCCCGCGCGCCCGGCTGACCGACGTGGTCAGCGTCAAGGCGGCGATGCGCGACCTGGTGGCCCGACACGCGCCGGACACCCGGTACGTGGGCGGGCACCCGATGGCCGGCACCGAGGAGTCCGGCTGGGCGGCCGGCTCGGCAACCCTGTTCGCCGGTGCCAACTGGGTGCTCGGCAGCGACGACGAGGTGGACACCGAGGTGTGGGCCGACGTCGCCGAGCTGGCCTGGGCGTGCGGTTCCCGGGTGGTGCCGGCCGGCGTCGAGGAGCACGACGCGGCGGTGGCCCGCATCTCGCACCTGCCGCACCTGCTGGCCGCCGTGCTGGCCGGGGTGGCCGAGGGCGACCCGCACGCCCAGGGGATGCTGGGCACCGGCCCGGGGCTGGGCGAGCTGCCGCTGACCCTGGCCGCCGGGTCGTTCGCCGACGGCACCCGGGTGGCCGGCACCCGCCCGGAGCTGGTGCTGGCCATGTGCGAGGGCAACCGGGCCGGCCTGCTCGCCGCGGTGGACGACGCGCTGGGCCGGCTCGGGGCGGCGCGCGGCGCGCTGGCCTCCACCGGCGGGCTGGCCGCCACGGTGAACGCCGGCTACGCCGCCCGCCAACGCTGGCACTCCGCCCAGCACGCCCCGACCGTCCGGGTCGCCAGGGACACCAAACCGGCGGCGCTGCGCGAGCTGGGCCGCCGGGGCGAAGTCCTGCTCGGCTGGTCCAACCAGACCCTGTGAGTGTTGCGGGCGGCTATAGCCGCC
>DASYBQ010000050.1:0-5951 GCA_036500625.1 Pseudonocardia sp.
CCCCCCCCCAACACTCACGGCTCAGTTGTTGGGTCGGCGACGCCCGGCGCGGCCAGTTCGAGCATGAAACGCAGCGTCGCGGCGTGCCGCGCGGCGGCGGCGTCCTGGGAGCAGCCCAGCGTGCTGGCCAGCGTGGCGGTGTCCGCGCCCCGCACACAGGTGGCCACCAGCACCTCCCGGTGCTCCTCGGGCATGCTGGCCACCCGCTCCCACAGCCGAGGCCAGTCGCAGACGCGGGCCAGCTGGCCCGCGCCCGCCTCGGCGAGGCGGGTCTCGGCCAGCCGGGCGATCCGCCCGGAGTACGGCAGCCCGAAGTAACGGAACACCGAGGGCCGCGACAGCAGGCCGGCGATCACCTGCACCGCGACGTGGCCGGCCGCTTCGGCGTCGCCGCCGAGGCGGTACTGGCAGGTGTAGCGCACCGCCTGGTAGGTGGCGCCCACCCGCTCCAGCCAGTGGTCGAACTCTTCCTGAACGCTCGCGTCAGCCATGCCGACGGGTACGGTCACGGCGTCTTGACCACGGTCTTCGTCATCATCGCGATGTGGTCGGCCTGCACAACGGTGAGGTCCTTCGACGCCGGGGCGTCGCCGCGGATCGCGTCGTGCGGCACCACCACCCAGCACGCGCAGCCCCAGATGCACTCGCCGGCCATCCCGTCGAACCGGATGGACTGCTCGGAGAGCATCACGCCGAGGTCGAGCAGCCAGGAGTGCATCATCAGCTTCTCGTCCCACTCCTCGATGGCGTCGTAGGCGTCCCGCGCGGCGTAGAAGGCGGTGAAGTCGGTCTTGGCCACCCCGGGGATCACGATGTTCGAGTAGGCGGTCAGCTCGTCGAAGAACTCGCCGAGGGTGGTGTTGATCGTGCCGTCCTCGCCGTCGAGCACGTACTCGCCGAGGGTGTCCTCCAGCTTCTTCTGCAGCGTCGGGTTCCACAGCTCACGCGGCGCGACGGTGTGCGCCTCGATGTAGTCGGTCTTGAAGCCTTCCTTGAGCCCGGAGAACCGAGGGATGTAGCCGATCCACTTGCCGACCACCTCCCGCCACTTGCTCCGGGGCTCGCCGGGCAGCACCTCCACCCCGGGGTGGGTGAACTTGGCGACGTCGAACACCGTCCAGGTGCGGTCGCCGGAGATGTTGCGTTCGTGCGGCGCCCCGGTGAAGCCGGCCGGGCGCAGCATCTTGAACAGCAGCCGGCCGTAGTCCTGCACCACGAACCGCATGAACGAGTCGTTGACGAACTTGCGGGTCACTCCCTTGCGCAGTGCGTCGCGGATGGCCGGCTTGCCGGTCTTGGTGTAGGAACCCAGCCGCTGCCAGGAGTGCTCCTGCGGCAGCGCGAAGAACCCGCCGGTGAACGGGTTCTTGTACAGGTCGCCCCACACCGCCATGACACCCTGGTTCTTGGCGTCGTCGAGCATGCAGTCGATCTCGTTGATCGTCGGGAACAGCGCGGCCTGCCCGCCCGCGTGTTCCTCCTCGCCGGAGAACGGCATGGCCGCCACGCCGACCACCGGCAGCCGCCGGCCCAGTTTGACGTTGGAAAGGTGACGGGCCAGGTCGACGACGATGCCCGAACCGGTCCCGCCGGCCAGCGAGAAGAAAATCATCACCATGGACGGCAGCTTGGTGGCGTTGATGCTGGCGACGAAGTCGTCCAGCTCCTTCTCCAGCCTCTTGTCCTCGCCGTAGTAGTAGTGCCCGTAGATCGCCTTCGAGATGGCCCTCGGGATGGAGTCGCCGGCTTTCGGCATTTCGGTGTCGGCCGGCAGCCACGGCTCGTAGTTGGGGTTCCAGTAGTACCGGGGGTACTCCATCTTGAGGAACTCGCGCCAGCGGTTGAGGCTGGTCATCAGGTCCTTCTTCGCCGGTACGTCGAGCGAGACGGTGCGCACCTGGGCCCGGTCGCTGGGGATGCCCCGTTCGGCCAGCCGCTGGTCGAAGCCGCTGACGTACTCCTTGAGCTCGTGCTGGTCCTGGTCGCCGATGTCGATGGAAAGGCCGGTGAACCGGGCCCGGGGGTCCTCCAGCATGTCTTCGATCTCGCCGGTACGCAGCAGCGCCTCGACCATGTACGCGCCGGTCTTCCCGATTCCGATCGCGTGGATGCAGTGCGGCGCCTGTGCACCGGTCGCGCTGTGATAGAGCGACATGGCCATAGCTGTTTCCTCCTGTTAACGGCCCTGCTGAAGGCCCGGTGGAGGGCCCGGTCGAGGGCAGGGCGGAGCTAGTCGAGGTATCCGAGGTCTTTGAGCACGGTCGCGGCCGTGGTGGGACGCTCGTCGGCGATATAGGTGCGGTAGTGGTCGACGACGTCGCCGTAGTTGCGGGTCATCTTTCCCTGGTCCAGCAGCGACATTGCTTTCTCCAGGTAGGCCCTGGTCAGCTTGTCGTTCCACAGCCGGTGCGAGACGTAGATGTACTCGTCGTCCGCGCCGGTCACCTGCAGGGTGCGGGCCCCCGGCATCGAGGGCAGCTGGGCGCCGCCGGAGTAGCGCTTGACGATGTCGGCCCATTCCATGGTCGGCTCCCCCGCTCAGCCGCTGCTGATCGAGCTGGCGGCGGTCTCTTCGTCCAGCGAGACCGGCGAGGCGATCTCCTCACCCCGGATCGCGGCGTGCGGCACCACCACCCAGCACGCGCAACCCCAGATGCACTCCCCACCCATGCCGTCGAACCGGATGGACGGCTCGCAGAGCATGACGCCCAGGTCGAGCAGCCAGGAGTGCATGAGCAGCTTGTCGTCCCACTCGAGGGTGTCGTAGATGTCCCGGGACTTCGTGAACAGCTCAAGGTCCAGCTTCGACGCCCTCGGCAGCACCACGCTGACCAGCCCGGGGCCCTCGGCCTCCAGTACCACCGGCGGCACCCGGGTGGCTGCCACCTGGCCGATCGCGGCCGCAACCGCCTCGCCGGTTTCCTTCGATGCGCCGCCGAGCAGCCGAGCCTCGGCGTACTCGGTGCTGAAGCCCTTGGTCAGCCCGAGACCGGACAGCGAACCGGCGTCGTCCGGCGAGCGGGTGGTCAGCAGGTTGACCCAGCGGTCGCTCTGCTGGCCCCGGATCGCCGGATGCCACTGGTCACCGGGTACGGCGAGCCAGTTGAGCGCCTTGAGCGTCTCGTAGAGGTGCACGCCGCCGCCCGCGGTGAGGAACCCGGCGATGCCGGCGTCCACCCGGGCGTGCGTCTGGGCCAGGTCGCCGGTCAGCTCCTGGACGTCGTCCTGCGGCACCGCGAAGAAGCCGCCGGTGAACGGGTTCTTGTACAGGTCGCCCCAGACGGCCATCACGCCGTTGTTCTTCTCGGTGTCGATCATGCAGTCCAGCTCGTTGATCACCGGGAAGAACGAGCCGTCGGCGATCTCCGGGGCGTCGGCTGCCGACGGCAGTACCCCGATGCCGATCACCCAGGGGCGCCGGCCGAGCTTGATGTTGGACAGGTGCCTGGCCAGCTCGACGACGATGCCGCTGCCCACCGCGCCGCCCAGCGAGAAGGCCACCACGACCAGAGGTGTCTTCTCGCTGGCCAGGATGCCCTCGGCGAACTCGTCCAGCGCCTTGGTGATCTCCCGGTTCTGGTAGTACTCGGACCCGTAGATGGCCTTGGCCACCGCGCGGGAGAACCGTTCGCCGGGCGCCGGCAGCTGCAGGTCGCCGGGCAGCCACGGCTCGTAGTTGGGGTTCCAGTAGTAGCGCGGGTACTCCATCTTGAGGAACTCGCGGTACCGGTTGAGCGACGCGGACAGTTCCTCGCGGCTGGGCACCGGCAGCTCGACAGTGCGCACCGCGGCGTTCGAGGCGCTGGCGGCCGCCTCGGCGACCTTGGCAAGGTCGGCGGGGCCGATGTCCACCGCGAGCGCGGTGCAGCCCTCCGGCGCGTTCTCGAGCACCTCGGTGACGATCCCGGCGCCGGTGCCGCCGAGGCCGAGCACATGCAGCGAGAACGGGCCTTCGTGGTCGCCCGCGCGGTGTACCCGTTCCTGGCTCAGCGCCTCGATCCTGGCCAGCGCCGTGCCGGTCGAGTGGTCGTGCTCGTGGTCATGGCCGTGCCCGTGATCGGTGGACATAGGTTGCGGTCTCCCCTTCGGCCAGGTGCACCGGATGCTGCCGTGCGATACAACCTACGCGAATAGTCATCTTTGACAATACCTCCGTTGTGAAGTTTTTCGCACGCCTCGGCGGCGCCCGGCGGGGGTAGACGGTTTATCCTGAGACTGTTCGGATCGGAATGACATGCGCGTGGGAGGGGACCCTGGATGGCGATGCAGCCGAAGAGTCCGGGCGGCATCTCGCTGGTCCACGTGCTCGGCCACCTCGAGCGACAGGTATCACGCCGGGTCGAGGAGGTGCTCGCCGCCGAGCAGCTGACCGTGGACCAGTGGCGGGTGCTCGACCTGCTCGCCGACGGGCAGGGGCACCCGATGTCCTGGATCGCCACGCATATCGCGGTGCCGGGCGCGACGCTGACCAAGCTGGTGGACCGGCTGGTCGACACCTCGCTGGTCTACCGCCTGGTGGACGAGACGGACCGTCGGCGGGTGCTGGTGTACCTGTGGGAGCGCGGCCGCGAGGTGCATGAGCGGCTGCGCCCGGCGATCGAGAACGTCGAGGCGGACATCCTGCACCCGCTGCCGTACGCCGGCCAGGAGCTGGTCGAGCTGCTCAACCAGCTCGCCGCGCCCACCATGCCGAACCCACTCACGCCCCGGCGGTGATCTGGCAGAGCACGTCGAACTCCAGCCCTTCGGCGCGCGCCAGGTAGATCTGCTGCACCAGGTGGTTGCCCTGCATGCGCACCGCCCCGCGCGGGCCGTCGTAGGCCACCGACTCGTCGGCGGCGCGGCACATCGGCCCCAGCTCGGTACTGCCGGCCCGTTCGCTCAGCCGGGCCAGCAGCGTGAGCCCTTCGAAGCAGGACTCGCCCTGCGAGGTCAGCGCGGGAGCGCTCGGGCCGTACTTGGCGACGTAGCGGCGCTCGAAGTCCATGCTGTCCGCCGTGGCCATCGTCTCGAAGAACCCGGCTGCGGAGTAGAGGTGGTGCGCGTTGGCGGACCCGGTCGCCAGCAGCATGTTCTCGTCCATCAGCGGACTGAACCGGATCATGTGGTCGTGCAGCCGCATCTCGGTGAACGCCCGGTTGAACCGCACCGCGTCCGACCCGAGCAGGAACATCAGCACGCCCTGCGCCCGGCTGCGTTCGATCCGGCGCAGCGCCGGCCCGAACTCCTCGGTGCCCACCGGGACGAACAGCTCGTCCACGATCCGCGCGCCGCAGTGCGCGCTGTGGCAGCGGGCCACCCGCGCCGAGACCCTCGGCCAGATGTAGTCGTCGCCGACGATGCACCAGTCGCTGATTCCCAGCTCCCGCGCCATCCACCGCAACGCCGGCAGCACCTGGCGCTTCGGCGTCTCGCCGGTCAGGAACACCCCCGGGCTGCACTCGCCGCCCTCGTACACCGCCGTATAGACGTAGGGGATCTTGGCGCGCACCGCGGGCACCAGCTCCTGGCGCACCGCGGAGGTGTGCCAGCCGGTGACCGCCTCGACCGCTCCGGTCCTGACCAGGGCCTGCACCTCGCGGGCGACCTCCCTCGGCGCCCGCCCGCCGTCGACGAGGCGTAGCCGGACCTGCCGGCCGAGAATCCCGCCGCCCTGGTTGATCTCGTCCACCGCCAGTCGGGCGCTGGCCACGCAGGACGGACCGTAGATACCGGCCGGACCGCGCTCCGGGACGACCAGTGCGATGTCGATGACGTCCGAGACACCCGATGCCATGGTGATCCTCCCAGGTCATCGCCTGCGCCGGCCGAGACTACTCAGTCTCCTCGCTTTGTGTTACCTGCGTGTTGAAGGTTTCCTCCACATGCTGGCTTCAGCGTCCGATCGAGCGACGCCACGGGTGGTCCCTTGACCTCGACCAGTCACCAAATTAGGTTCAGCACGAATATTT
>DASYBQ010000051.1:0-13775 GCA_036500625.1 Pseudonocardia sp.
ATGCACCGGGTCGGTGGCGCGCAGCTCGGCGTAGAACGGGTACGGATCCTCGGCGAAGCCGGGCGCGAAGGGGTTGAACACGTACGGTTCGGTCCTGTTGGTGCTGGTCACTGCCGCCTCCGTCGCTAGGGACGTACCGCCGGTATGTTCCTAGGCTTCCGCGCGGCCGGTGTCAAGCATTTTCGGGGCCAAGGGCACGGGATTGATGGCGTGACCCGCGGTTACTCGCCGGTCACCGATCGCTATATTGCATAACATCCCTACGACCTGCGGAGACAGGCTAAGGGCAGTACCCCGACCAGGCCCAGGAGCCTCCATGACCGTAATTCCCGCCGGCACCGAACACGCCGGCAGTGGCGCCGACCCCATTTCGCCGCACCGGTTCCGTTGGCCCGGTCCGCACAGGGTGCTGTCCGTAGCGTTGTGTGCGGCACTGGCCGGAGGTGGCCTCCTCGCTGCCGGTGGGGTCGCCAGCGCCCAGCCGCCGCCACCGGCGCCGGCGCCGGCGTGCAGTGGCGGATGGTCGATCCCGGGAGTGCAGATCGAAGGCGCCCCGCGCGGTTTCGACGCCGGCGACGCGGGGCGGACCTACCTGTGGCACGACGGCAACACCGGATGGCACATGCGCACCACCGACGCCCGGCCCGGACCCCACCACTACTGGGGCGCCATCACCACCTCGAACGCGGCATCGCTCGCCGACGTGAAGAAGGTCAAGGTCGACAGCGGCGACCAGCTCTCGGTCAGCCCTGACAAGCGAACCCTGTACTACTCGTTCACCACTTACACCGGCATCGACGGGATCGACTTCCACGTCAGCGGGTGCAACCCGGCATACCCGTCGCAAACCCTGACCTTCGAGATGCACAAGAACGACAACGACCGGACCGACCTGATCGACATCGGACCCAACCACGCGCACCCGGCCAAGAACCCGTTCAGCGCGACACGCGGCGCACCCTGGACAAGGTAACCCGGCCGGTTACGCGACAGCGGCGTCCTCGCCGGAGGCGGCGGCCTTGCGGAGCGAGTCCGGGACGGCGTAGCGGTCGCCGTACTTCGCGGCCAGCTCGTCGGCGCGGGCCACGAAGCCGGCCTTGCCGCCGGGGTAGCCGTCGATGTACTGCAGCACGCCGCCGGTCCACGCCGGAAAGCCGATGCCGAAGATCGAGCCGATGTTCGCGTCCGGCACGGTGCTCAGCACGCCCTCGTCGACGCATTTCCAGGTTTCCAGCGACTCGACGAACAGCATCCGCTCGGAAAGCTCATGCACGTCGACGTCGTGGTTCGCGGCGCCCAGCTCGGCGCGCAGCCCGGGCCACAGCCCGGCCCGCTTGCCGTCGGCGTAGTCGTAGAACCCGGCGCCGCCGGCCTTCCCCGGCCGCTGCAGCTCGTCGACCATCCGGTCGATGACCGGCTCGGACGGGTGCTCCGACCACTGCCCGCCGGCCGCCTCGGTCGCCGCGCGGGATTCCTTGCGGATCTTCTGCATCAACGTCAGGGTCAGCTCGTCGCACAGCTGCAGCACCGGCGCGGGGTAGCCGGCCTGTGCCGATGCCTGCTCGATGGTCTGCGGGTCGATGCCCTCGGCGAGCATCCCGATGCCCTCGCTGATGAACGTGCCGATCACCCGGCTGGTGAAGAAGCCCCGGCTGTCGTTGACCACGATCGGCGTCTTCTTGATGCCCAGCGTCAGGTCGAACGCCTTGGCCAGCGTCGCGTCCGAGGTGCGCTCGCCACGGATGATCTCCACCAGCGGCATCTTGTCCACCGGGGAGAAGAAGTGCAGCCCGATAAAATCACCGAGTCGCCCAGGAAGTCCGGCGGCCAGTTCGGTGATCGGCAGGGTCGAGGTGTTCGAGCAGAGCAGCGCGTCCTGCTCGACGACCTTCATCGCCTCGGCGAACACCTCCTGCTTGAGCCGCACCGACTCGAAGACCGCCTCGATGACCACATCGCAGCCGGCAAGGTCGTTGTAGTCCTCGGTCGGGGTGATCCGCTCCAGCAGCGCGTCGCCCTTCTGCACGGTCGTCTTGCCGCGCTGTACGCCCTTGGCGACCAGGCCCTGCGAGTAGCCCTTGCCCTTCTCGGCCGCCGCGAGCGAGACGTCCTTGAGCACGACGTCCCAACCGGCCAGCGCGCACACATAGGCAATCCCGGCCCCCATCATCCCTGCGCCGAGCACCGCGACCTTGCGCGGCTGCCACTGGTCGTGGCCGTCCGGGCGGGACTTGCCGTTGTTGATCGCCTGCAGGTCGAAGAAGAACGCCTTGGTCATGTTCTTCGACACCTGGCCGCACACCAGCTCGGTGAAGTAGCGGCGCTCGATGCGCAGCGCGGTGTCGAAGTCGACCTGGGTGCCCTCCACGGCGGCGCACAGGATGTTGCGCGGCGCCGGCATCGGCGCGCCCTTGAGCTGCTTGCGCAGATTGGCCGGGAAGGCCGGCAGGATGGCCGCCAGCTTCGGGCTGGCCGGGGTGCCGCCGGGGACCTTGAAACCCGGCTGGTCCCAGGGCTGCGCCGCCCGAGGGTTCGCGTTGATCCAGGTGCGGGCCTTGTCCAGCATCTCGTCCAGCGACGTGACCAGCTCGTCGACGATGCCCAGCTCCAGCGCCTTGTCCGGGCGGTGCCGCTGTCCCTGGGCCAGCACGTTCATGAAACCGTTCGCGATGCCCAGCATCCGGGTGATCCGGGTGACACCGCCGCCGCCGGGCAGCAGGCCGAGGGTGACCTCGGGCAGCCCGTAGACCACGCCCTTTGCGTCCATCCCGATGCGGTGGTGACAGGCGAGGCCGATCTCGAGGCCGCCGCCGAGCGCGGTGCCGTTCATCGCCGCGACCACCGGGCGGCCCAGCGTCTCCAGCTTGCGCAGCTGCGCGTGCAACGCGCCGGTGCGCTCGAACACCGTGGGCGCGTCGGCCGGCGTCGCCTTGATCAACGAGGCGAGGTCGCCACCGGCGAAGAACGTCTTCTTGGCGGACGTGACGATCACGCCGGTGATGTTCTCCCGGTCGGCGACCAGCGCCTCGACGCACTCCCCCATGGCCGCCTCGTAGCGCTCGTTCATGGTGTTCGCGCTGCTCTTCGGGTCGTCAAGGGTGACGGTGACGATGCCGTCAACGTCCTTCTCCCACCGAACTGCCTTCGACTCACTCACGTTCTTCAGACCCTCTCGATGATGGCGGCGATGCCCATGCCGCCGCCGACGCACAAGGTGGCGAGGCCGCGGCGCTGCTCGCGGCGCTCCAGCTCGTCCAACAGGGTGCCGAGGATCATCGCCCCGGTCGCGCCGAGCGGGTGGCCCATCGCGATCGCCCCGCCGTTGACGTTGGTCTTCTCCGAGGAGATGCCCATGTCCCTGATGAACCGCAGGGCAACGGCGGCGAACGCCTCGTTGATCTCGAACAGGTCGATGTCCTCGACCGTGAGGCCGGCCTTGGCCAGCGCCTTGCGGCTGGCCGGCGCCGGGCCGGTGAGCATGATCGTCGGGTCGGCGCCGGACACGGCGGTGGCCACGATGCGCGCCCTTGGGGTGATACCGGCGGCCTTGCCGGCGGCCTCGGTGCCGATCAGGCACAGCGAGGCGCCGTCCACGATGCCCGAGGAGTTACCGGCGTGGTGTACGTGGTCGATCTTCTCGACCCAGTGGTACTGCTGCAGCGCGACGGCGTCGAAGCCGCCCTGCTCGCCCATCACGGCGAAGGACGGCGCCAGCGCGCCCATGGTCTGCAGGGTGGAGTTGGCCCGGATGTGCTCGTCGCGGTCCAGGATGGTCAGCCCGTTGCGGTCGGTGACCGGCACCACGGAGCGGGCGAAGTAACCGTTCGCCCATGCCTTGGCGGCCCTGGTCTGCGACTCGACGGCGAACGTGTCGACGTCCTCGCGCGACCAGCCCCCCAGGGTGGCGATCAGGTCGGCGCCGATGCCTTGCGGCACGAAGCCGGTGGTGTAGCTGGTGTCCGGGTCCATCGCCCACGCCCCGCCGTCGGAGCCCATCGGCACCCGGGACATCGCCTCGACGCCGCCGGCCAGCAGCATCTCCTCCATACCGGAGCGCACCCGCAGCGCGGCCTGGTTCACCGCCTCCAGCCCGGACGCGCAGAACCGGTTGAGCTGTACGCCGGCCACCGTCTCGGGCAGCCCAGCCGCGACCGCGGCTGTCTTGGCGATGTCCCCGCCCTGGTCGCCGATGGGCGAGACCACGCCGAGCACGACGTCGTCGATGGTCGCCGGGTCCAGCTCGGGGAACCGCCGCTGGATCTCCTTGATCAGCCCTACGACCAGCGAGATCGGTTTGACCTCGTGCAACGAACCGGAGGCCTTGCCCCGGCCGCGCGGAGTACGGATGGCGTCATAGATATACGCCTCGGGGATGCCCCCTGAGCTAACGCTGCTCATCTGCCGAACCTCTCCCGACCTGAAAGTGCAACTCTGCAGTCAGCTCTTTGCTACAGCAGTACTGTCACATAGGTCAAGGTCTCGGTAACCTGGCTCGACGTGACCCCCGCCTCAGACCCCGAGCCAGTTACCGCGCCGGAACATCCACTGACCATCGACCAGCTTGCCGCTCGCAGTGGCATCAGCGTGCGCACCATCCGGTTCTACACGGGCAAGGGGTTGTTGCCGCCGCCGGTGCTGCGCGGCCGGCTGGGGCTCTACCGGCCCGAGCACCTCACCAGGCTGGAGCTGATCTGCGAGCTGTCCGGGTTGGGCTTCACCCTGGCCGCGATCGAGGGCTACCTGGCCCGGCTGCCCGACTCGCTGAGCCAGGAGGAGCTGCAGTTGCAGCGTGCGCTGCTGGTGCCCTGGGTCGCCGAGCCGCTCGAGGAGGTGTGCTCCGACGAGTTCACCCGCCGGGTCGGCCGGGCGCTCACCGAGCAGCAGATGGGGTCGCTGGAAGCACTCGGCGCGGTGGAACGCCAGCCGGGCGGTACCGTGCTGATCCACGGATCGGCCGCGCTGTCCGCCGCGCTGGCCAGCCTGGACATCGGCATCTCGCCGGAGGTGCTGCACAAGCTGCACACGTTGATCACGATGCACACCACCGCGCTGGCCGAGGACCTGATGCAGCTGTTCCAGACCGACGTACTGCAGCCCTACCGGGACCGGGGCCGCCCAGCCGCCGAGCGGGCCCGGCTGCGCGAGATATACACCCGGATGAAGCCGCTCACCGTGCAGGGCGTGGTCACCGCGTTCGGCCGCGCGGTGAACCGGACCATCCGGGAGCGCTTCACCGAGTCCGGCTCGGAAACCGCGCCGAGACTGCCGAGGCCGTGACCGGAGGACATGTGGTGCGGCTGCTGCCGGCTTCGGCTGGCAGCCTGGCCGAGGGGGCGCCGCCGTCGCCGCCGGGCACCATCTACCTGTTGGCCGCCCAGGGCGGCATCAGCTCGACGGCGCGCGACGGGTTCACCCTGCGGTTCGGCCGCAATGCCGACGAGACGCACGTCTGTGTCGGGGCGAACGACCAGCACGTCAGCCGGCGGCACGGCCGGTTCAGCTGCGCCGGGCGCACCTGGACCGTGCACAACGACGGCCAACTGCCGATCGCCTTCCCCGGCCCCGCACTGTTGCTGCGCGGCGAGCGGCGCGAGCTCGCTGAGGGCTACACGCCGCTGTTCATCCTCGGCTCGCACCGGCGCGAGCACCTCCTGGAGGTCCGGGTGACCGGCCGCGAGCTGCCGCGGGTGGCGGTTGCCAAGGACCAGGCCACCGAGCGGCCCCGGTTCTGGATCATCGACCCGACCGAGCGGCTGGTGCTGGCCTGCGTGGGGCAGCGCTACCTGCGCAACGAGCCGCACCCGCGGCCGCTGTCCTGGAACCTGGTCGGCCAGCAGCTGCGGGCGGCCACCGGCGACCCGGCGTGGACCGCGAAACGCGCGGAGAAGGTCGTGGAACGGGTACGCGCCCGGCTGATCCGCGCCGGGGTGAGCGGGCTGCGGCGCGACGAGGTGGGTGAACCGGTCGGCAACACGCTCAACCACAACCTCGTCATCGAACTGCTGCTGTCCACCACGCTGGCGCCGGAGGATCTTCGGCTGCTCGGCGACACCGACGACTGGTGAGCTCAGTGCGGCTCAGCCCGGGAAGTTCTCCGCCCCCACCGTGCTGGTCGGGCCGGCCGCGGCCGCCGGGCCGACGCCGATGTCGGGCCTGGTCGCGGTACCCCCACACGCCACGACCAGGCCGAACACCAACGGCACCACCGGCAGCAGCCGGACCACCCTGCCCGGCCGGGAAGACCACCGTCGCGCACCTGACTGTCCGACCGTTGCCGCTGCCCCCCGCGTGTGCCGTGTGGACAAGCCTGGCGGGTGCGGTCGGGGAAGGTTCCCCGACGAGGCGTCGCGGGCCCGTTCGGACGGCGGCGCGAAGTAGGGTCACCGGAATGAGCAACGTCGTGAACCGGGTGTTCCGCCTGCGTCAGCGCCCCACCGACCGGGTCACCGAGGCCGACCTTGAGCTCACCGAGGAGCAGGTTCCCGAACTGGCCGACGGCCAGGCGCTGGTCCGGACGCTGTACCTGTCCCTGGATGCCTCCAGCCGGCTGTGGATGAGCGACCGCAAGACCTACATCGAGCCGGTGCCGATCGACGGGGTGATGCGCGGGCTCGGCGTCGGCCAGGTCGTCGGGTCGCGCCGGGGCGACATGAAGGCCGGCGACCTGGTGACCGGGTTCCCCGGCTGGCAGGACTACTCGGTCGCCGACGACACCGACAACGAGTTCCCGTTCACCGTGCTGCCCGACCCGCTGCCGGCGCCGCTGCCCTCGATGCTCGGCGCGCTCGGCATGACCGGGATCAGCGCCTACCTCGGTCTCGAGCTGATCGGCAAGCCGCAGGACGGCGAGACCATGGTGGTCACCGCCGCCGCGGGCGCGGTGGGCAACGTCGCGGGGCAGGTCGGCAAGGCGCGCGGCGCGCGGGTGGTCGGCATAGCCGGCGCGGACGACAAGTGCGCGATGCTGGTGGACGAGCTGGGCTTCGACGCGGCGGTGAACTACAAGGCCGACGACTGGGCGCGGCAGATCGACGAGGCCACCCCGGACGGCATCGACGTGCAGTTCGAGAACGTCGGCGGCCCGGTGCTGAACCACTGCATCTCCCGGATCAACCGGGACGGGCGGGTGGTGCTGTCCGGGATCATGTCGCAGTACGGCGGCGCCGGGGCACCCGAGCTGGACCTGTTCCCGTTGATCGTGGCGCGCGGGCTGATGCGGGCGTTCATCGTGTTCGACCACCAGGACCGCTACGCCGAGGCGGTGGACCACCTGGGCGGGCTGGTCAGCTCCGGGCGGCTGAAGACTCGGGAGACCGTCGTCGAGGGCCTGCAGAACACGCTGTCCGCACTGAACGACCTCTACGACGGGCGCAACACCGGCAAGCTGGTGGTGCACGTGGCGGACCCGGAGCCGAACTGATCAAGCCCGGCTCCGGTCCGCCCGCCGCCCACCCGGCTGGCCCCGCTCCCCTCAGCCGGGGGTGACGTTCATATTGCGGTGGAACACGTTCTCCGGGTCGTAGCTCGACTTGACCCGCGCAAGCCGCTGGTACTTCCCGCCGTAGGCGGCGCGTACCCGGTCGTCCTCGTGCTCGGCCATCGAGTTGACGTAGCAGCCGGCGGTCGCGGCGTGCGGGCGCAGCGCCTGCCAGGTCGCCCTGGCCCAGGCCCGGTCCGCCGCCAGCGTGGCCGCGTCAAGGCACACCGCAAGGACGTACACCGCGAAGCGGGGTGACCGGCGGCCGCCGAACGCGGTGGTGTCCTCGGCGACCTCGCTGTACGCGCCATCCAGCCGGTAGAACAACAGCATCGACAGCGGCGAGTTGCGCCGCGGCACCTGCGTGGTGACCACTTTGATCGCCTCGTCGGTCAGCTCGGTCAGGTAGGCGCCCTTCTCGTAGCTGTGCCTCCCCCAGGCGCTCGCCTCGTCCATCATCTGCTGCAGCGCCACGTACGGCATCGGGCCGGCGAACTCGACCAGCGGCGGCAGCGCGCCGCTGAGTCGCGCGACCAGCTCGGCGTGCGCTTCGGGCCCGCCGAAACCGACCACGATCATGCCGTAGCCGGGCCGGAGGTGGTGCTGCTCGGGCACGAACGGCGCGGGCGGCGCGTTCATCCCACCGAAGATGATGTTGAACTCCACGGGCAGCGTGGCCAGCACGTCCCTGGCCAGCCGCAGCACCTCCGCACCCTGCTCCAGTTCCCAGAACAGCATGCCGAACTGGATCATCGGGCCGACCTCGTGCAGCCGGAACTCGAACTCGGTGACCACGCCGAAGTTGCCCCCGCCGCCGCGCAGCGCCCAGAACAGCTCCGGGTTCTCGTCGGCGGCGGCGCGCAGCACCTGCCCGTCGGCGGTGACCACCCTGGCGGATTCCAGGTTGTCGATGCTGAGCCCGTGCCGGCGGGTCAGCCAGCCCATCCCGCCGCCGAGCGCGAGGCCGCCGATGCCGGTGTGGCTGATCGCCCCGACCGGGAAGGCCAGCCCGTACTCCTGGGTGGCCGCGTCCACATCGCGCAGCAGCGCGCCGCCGCCCACCTTCGCGAGCCGGCGCTCCAGGTCGACCTGGACGTCGTTCATCCGGCTCAGGTCGATCACCAGCCCGCCGTCCACCGTGGATGCGCCGCCGACGCTGTGCGCGCCGCCCCGGACCGCGATCTCCAGCCCGGCGCGGCGGGCGAACCCGATCGCGGCCACCACGTCGGCGTCACTCTCACACCGGGCGAGCATCGCGGGGCGCCGGTCCACGTCGCCGTTCCACACCCGGCGGACGTCGTCGTAGTCGGCCGAGTCCTGTGTCACCAGCGCGCCGGTCATCGCCTCTCGCAATGCACCCGCGTCGACCGCGGTGCCGGTATCTGGCGCAACGACGTTGGTCATGGGCTCCCTCTCGTTCTCGTGGGGAGGAGCGCGCCACCGGCCGGCCAGATACCCAACTGTGGCGACGACCACACCATCAACAACCGCGTCCCGAGACGGCACACAGCGGTTGGTCGCGGCACACATGTCCGGACATGTGTGCCGCGACTACTCGCTGTGTGCCGTCGAACCGGGAGATGCGCGACGCCGGCTACGACGTCCAGCTGGTTCGCCGTTGTTCTGACGGATTAGGACTTCTTGGTCACCCGCTCGAGGTAGCCGGCGATCCAGCCGTCCCGAGCACTGGCGTTCCACAGTTCCAGCGCCCTCGGGTCCTCCAGCGGCCGGTACTCGACGATGCGCTCGACGGTCTCCCGGCGCAGCTGCGCCTTGGTGAAGGCAAAGCTGTCCGGCGGGATCGTGCTGCCCAGCCGGGTCGCCACCTCGATCGCCCGGTCCAGCAGCGCGTCCGGGGGTACCACCTCGTCGGCGAGGCCGAGCGCCAGCGCCTGGGCCGGCTCGACGGTATCCGCGCCGAACACCAGCCGGTGCGCCACCCGGGGACCGACCGCGTGCGCCAGGACGTCCAACGCCACCCGGGGGAACGGCACGCCGACCAACAGCTCGGGGGTGCCGATGCGGCCACCGCCGTCGGCCATCAGCCTGGCGTCCGCGCAGGCCGCCAGCACCGCGCCACCGGCGATCGCGTGCCCGTTGACCGCCGCGACCATCGGCCGGGGGAAGGTGAACGCGGCCAGCAGCGCCTCGCTCAGCGCGGGCAGGAAGTCCGCGACGTAGTCCGGGCCGCCGTCCAGCAGGCTGCGCAGATCTACCCCGGCGGAGAACGCCCGGCCGGTGCCGGTGACCACCAGCGAGTTGGTCGACTCGGTGGTCAGCCGGGTGAGAACCTCGGTGGTCTGCCGCAGCAGCGCGGTGTCCATCACGTTCATCGGGCCGTTCTCGATGGTGAGCACTGTGACCGGCCCGAGATCCTTCTGCTCGATCATTGGGCCGAACTTACCCTGTCCGCCATTGATCAACCGGTTAACAGCGGCACGCCGCGGGAACATATGCACGTCTAGTGACAAACGCATGAATCACGCAGAGGTGAGCAATGGCACAAGAAGTACGCGCGGTCGTCGCACACAAGAAGAGCGAGCCGGTGACCGTCGAAACGATCAACGTGCCCGACCCGGGACCGGGAGAGGCGCTGGTCAAGGTACAGGCCTGCGGTGTGTGCCATACCGACCTGCACTACCGGGAGGGCGGCATCAGCGAGGACTTCCCGTTCCTGCTCGGGCACGAGGCGGCCGGTGTGGTCGAGTCGGTCGGCAACGACGTTGTCGACGTGGCGCCGGGCGACTACGTGGTGCTGAACTGGCGCGCGGTGTGCGGGGTCTGCCGGGCCTGCCGGCGCGGCACGCCGTGGTACTGCTTCGACACGCACAACGCCACGCAGCCGATGACGCTGTCCTCCGGCCAGGAGCTGGAGCCGGCGCTGGGCATCGGCGCGTTCGCGGAGAAGACGCTGGTCGCCTCCGGCCAGTGCACCAAGGTCAACCCGGACGCGAAACCCGAGGTGGCCGGGCTGCTGGGCTGCGGGATGATGGCCGGCATCGGCGCGGCGATCAACACCGGCCAGGTCGGGCGGGGCGACTCGTTCGCGGTGATCGGCTGCGGCGGGGTGGGCAACGCGGCGATCGCCGGCGCCAAGTTGGCCGGCGCGACCACGATCATCGCGGTGGACGTCGACCCTCGGAAACTCAAGTGGGCAACCGAGTTCGGTGCCACGCACACCATCAACGCCAAGGAGCAGGACCCGGTCGAGGGCATCCAGGAGCTGACCGACGGCAACGGCGCCAACGTGGTGGTCGACGCGGTCGGCGTGCCGGACACCTTCCGGCAGGCGTTCTACGCCCGCGACCTGGCCGGCATGGTGGTGCTGGTCGGCGTGCCGACCCCGGACCTGAAGATCGAGCTGCCGCTGATCGACGTGTTCGGCCGCGGCGGGTCCACCCGGTCCTCCTGGTACGGCGACTGCCTGCCCAACCGGGACTTCCCGATGCTGATCGACCTGTACCTGCAGGGTCGGCTGCCGCTGGACAAGTTCGTCACCGAGAAGATCGGGCTGGACGACGTGGAGGAGGCGTTCCACAAGATGGAGCGCGGTGAGGTGCTGCGCTCGGTGGTGATGATGTGAATCCCGGCAGCCCACCGACCGCAACCGAGCAAGGAGTCAGTTTCTTATGAGCATCGAGCATCTGGAGACGTCCGGGACATTCTCCCTGGACGGCGGCACCTGGGACGTGGACAACAACGTCTGGATCGTCGGCGACGAACGTGAGGTGCTGGTGATCGACGCCGCGCACGACGCGGACGCCATCGCCAAGGTCGTCGGCGACCGCCGGGTGGTCGCGGTGGTGTGCACGCACGCGCACGACGACCACGTCAACCAGGCCCCGGCGCTGGCCGACCGGTTCGACGCCCCGATCCTGCTCAACCCGGCCGAGGCGCCACTGTGGGAGATGACCTGGCCGGACCGCAAGCCGGACCGGGAGCTCAACGACGGCGACGTGCTGCGGGCCGGCGGTGTGGAGCTGCGCGCACTGCAGACGCCGGGCCACTCCCCCGGGTCTACCTGCCTGTACGCGCCTGAGCTGGGCATTCTGTTCAGCGGGGACACCCTCTTCCAAGGAGGTCCCGGTGCTACCGGGAAGTCGTACTCCAGCTACGACACGATCTTGGACTCTATTCGGGATCGGCTTTTCACCCTGCCTGGCGAGACCGAGGTTCGGCCTGGGCACGGGGACTCGACTCGTATCGGGGCGGAGTCGCCGCATCTGGAGGAGTGGTTGGCGGAGAAGGAGTGACGTTGTCCTGATCAGGCTCCAGTTGGGTTGATGATCCGGTTTAGAACGGTCTTGACCGGGGACGATCCATGGCCGAGGGGCGTGTGCCCGACTTGCGTTGGCTGTCGGGCACGACTGGTGAAGTGACCAGCTGAATATCGGGCCGGTGGGAAGCCGGAGCTTTGCGAAGGCTTTCTGCCGGAATCCGTCGGTGCGGCCGACCGTGGCGTTGGCTCAGCGCCGGCAGATGACCCACCACCGGGCGTTGATGTTGGCTCAGGATCGGGAACTCGGCTGGTGCGCCGGCCCCCCTCGGTTGTCCCAACCCAGCCAGTGGGCCGACGGGGAAGTCGCCGCGCTGTACACCTGTAGCGAGCGCGCCGCCCGCCAGGAACTCGACTTCGCCGAACAAGTCGTCACCCACATGCCATTGGCGTTCGAGGCGATGCTCGCGGGGCGGTTGGGCCGGGCCAAGGTGTGGTGTTCGCCGACTACCTGCACGATTTGCTGCCCGAACATCAAGACGCGCTCTGCGCGGCCCTGGTCGAACCCGCCGTGGGGTGGACCCCCGGCAAACTGGCCAACCGGCTACGCCGGATGATCCTCGAACACGACCCGGCCGGGCCGCCCGGCGCTACCGGGCCGCGGGCCGCGAACGCGGCGTCACCGCCTACCTCGACCAAGCCGGCACCATGACCATCACCGGCCAAGGCCTCGCCCCCGACGAAGCCGCCGCGGCGATGACCCGGCTTGATGACCTCGCCGGGGCGATCCGCCGTGCCGGGCACCCCAGCCTGCTACCCCAAATCCGCGCCGACCTCTACCTCGGCCTACTCGACGGCTCGCTCAGTCACCTCCCCCGCGCACAGATCATCGCCACGATGCTCGGCGACGTCCGCCCCGAAGACACCGAACCCCCGCCGAAGACGCCACGGCGGGCAACACGCCTGAGACCACCGCGGGCCAGGCCGCCGCGGACCAGGCCAGCAAGGGCCAGGGCGACGACACCCGGGGCGGCGAGGACCAGCCAGTCGAGACCCAGCGCCGCGAGGAGCAGTGCCGCGAGGACGCTGACTCCGCTGACGGTGTCGACGCCGGGGGTCGAGCCACCGGCGCCGACCCCGAGTCTGCCGACCTCGCCGGCGCACCCGTCGAGGAACTCGCCGCGGCCACCCCCAGCACCCCCGCCGGGACTGGCCGGGGAGGCGCAGGCACGGCAGCTGAGCCGTGACCGGGATCGAGATACCCGTCGGGCTGGCCACGCTGCTAGGCCTGGATGAACGGTGCGGGCAGATCGCCGGCTACGACTACGTACTCCCCGAGACAGCCCGGCGGCGGGTGGCCAACCGACACCGCGGCGCGGAATGGCGGTTCGCCGTCACCGACGCGACCGGTTCTCGAGCACCGGACTCAGCCGATTCCTGTGCATCCGCGACCGCGGCTGTGTCTGGCCCGGCTGCCGACGCTCCGCCGTCAACTCCCAGATCGACCACACCCAGGACTACGCCACCGGCGGAGTGGCCATCCAGGCCAACACTGCGCCACTCTGCGCGCGCCACCACCTCTACAAAACCGCCGGCGCCTGGAAACTGCGCCAAACCCGAGCCGGCATCTTCGAATGGACCAGCCCCCTGGGCCGCATCCACCGCACCCAGGCCGAACCCCTCGACCCACCACCACCGGCCTCCCACCACACAGCACCGACGCCGACGGGAGCATCCCCAGCGTCGTTGCGCGCACCGCCGGCCAGTGATCCGGGTCCGCCGCCGTTCTGACCGCGGCCGCACAGGTGATCCGCGCTATCCCGCGCCCGGTGGCTGATCGGGGTGCGGGGTAGCGGGCGGTCGTCGTCGGGTCGTCGGGTCGGTGGCCAGGGCGAACAGCAGAAACAGGGCCGCGGTTCCGAATGCCGCGCGGAAGCCGAACGGCTCGGCCACCGCGCCCAGCCCGACCGCGCCGGCGCCGGTGCCCGCGTCGTAGGCGATGTTCCACAGCGCGCTCGCGGCCCCGTAGCGACCAGGGCCGGCCGTGGCGAACAGCACGACCATCGAGTCGTTCTGCACCAC
>DASYBQ010000052.1:0-4238 GCA_036500625.1 Pseudonocardia sp.
ATCGTCACCCGCCGCGGCGGACGAGGCCAGCAGCTTCTTCGATTACGCCGAACTATCTACAGCGTCAGAGCTTAACCCGCGTTGACCGTAAAATGAAGGAGCCATCGGTTGGCCGAGGACTGACCACACGGTCCGGTGGCCACCACTGAGGAGCCGAATGCAATTAAGAATTATGCTCGGCCTCGGGCTGGTGAAGTTGTGCCAGCGAAATCTGCTTCAGCGGTCATGGACTCCTTCGACTTCTTTGTCTCGAGCACCACGCCGAGCGCCCCGGTGCCCAGCTGTACAAGCACAGGCACCGAATCCCGAGCCAGGTTGAGAGTGCACATACCCGCCGAGGCCACATCTGAAACCCAGTGAGTCACTCGCAGGCGCGCAGGGCCCGGCTCAGCCCGAGCGCGGCGGTCCGGACCGCCGGGGCGAACCGGTCCGGGTCGAGGCGGTTCACCCAGCCGGTGATGGACACCGCGGCTACGGCGGTCCCGGTCCCGTCGAGTACCGGCGCGGCGACGCAGGTGATGCCGACCGTGGACTCCTCGTACTCGAAGGCCACCCCCCGGTCCCGGATCCTGGCCAGCTCGGCGGCCAACAGCCCGGGCGCGGCGAGGGTGCGCGGCGTCCGCCGGTCCAGCCCACCCGCCAGCACCCGCCGCACCAGACCCGGGGGGCCGAATGCCAACAGCGCCTTACCGACGCCGGTGCAGTGCAGCGGCATCCGCCCGCCGACCCGGGAGGGCACGGTGGGGCCCTGGGGCCCGACAAGCTTCTGCAGGTAGACGACCTCGACACCGTCGGCCACCGCGAGGTGCACCGTCTCGTGGGTTGCCTCGAACAGGTCGGCCAGCAGCGGCGCGGCCGCCTCGGCCAGGTCGCGCTGCCTGGGCACCAGGTGGCCCAGCTCGAACAGCCGCAGGCCGAGCCGCACCCCGGTCGGGGTCCGCTCCACGACGTCCCAGCCGGCCAGCTCGCCCAGCAGCCGGTGCGCGGTGGGCTTGGCAATCCCGGTACGGCGGTGCAGCTCGGCCAGGCTCAGCTCGTCGTCGCCACCCCGGAACGCGGTGAGCAGCGTCAACGCCCGCCCGAGAACCGAGTTCGGCACACCGTTCCGCTGAGTGGACCGCATGGCTTAATAGTGCGCGGCCGAGCTGCCAAGGTCCATAGATGGCAACGCAGAAGGTGCCCGCCGCGATCGTCGGGCCCGGCAACATCGGTACCGACCTGTTGGCCAAGCTACGGCGCAGCGAGGTGGTCGACGTCGGCTACATGGTCGGCGTGGTGGAGTCGGACGGACTGGCCAGGGCCCGGGAACACGGCATCGCCGCCTCGGCCGACGGCGTCGACTGGCTGCTGCGCCAGGACCCGCTGCCCAGGATCGTGTTCGAGGCGACCTCCGCCTCGGCCCACGCCGCGAATGCACCGCGCTACGCCGAGGCCGGCATCCAGGCCGTCGACCTCACCCCGGCCCACCTCGGACCCATGGTGTGCCCGGCGGTCAACCTGCGCGAGCACCTTGCCGCGCCGAACGTCTCGATGATCACCTGTGGTGGGCAGGCCACCATCCCGATGGTGCACGCGATATCGCGGGTGACCGACGTACCGTACGCGGAGATCGTCGCCTCCGTCGCGTCCCGGGGCGCCGGGCCGGGCACCCGGGCGAACATCGACGAGTTCACCCGCACCACCGGGAGGGCGATCGCCGAGGTCGGCGGCGCGGCCCGGGGCAAGGCGATCATCATTCTCAACCCGGTGGAGCCGCCGATGATCATGCGGGACACGGTGTTCGGCATGATCGGCGCCGACTCCGACCGGGCCGCGATCACCTCCTCGGTCCACGACATGGTCGCCGACGTCCAGCACTACGTGCCCGGCTACACGCTGCGGGCCGAGCCCCAGTTCGACGAACCCAGCGACGAGTGGGGTGGCCACGCCCGGGTCGCGGTGTTCCTCGAGGTGAAGGGCAACGGCGACTACCTGCCCTGCTACGCCGGGAATCTCGACATCATGACCGCGGCCGCCGCGCGGGTCGGCGAGCTGATGGCCGAGGCAATACTGGAGACGGGGCTGGCGAACACGACCCAGGAGGTATCGGCATGAGTCGCCCGGAGTTGGCGCACGACGTGCGCATCATCGACACCACGCTGCGGGACGGTTCGCACGCGATGGCCCACCGGTTCACCGAGACCCAGGTGCGCGACACGGTCCGGGCGCTGGACGCCGCCGGAATCGAGTGGATCGAGGTGTCGCACGGCGACGGCATCGGCGGGTCATCGTTCAACTACGGCTTCTCCGGCACCGACGAGATGATGCTCATCGCCGCCGCCCGCCAGGAAGCCCGGCAGGCGCGCATCGCGGTGCTGTTGGTGCCCGGTATCGGCACCGTCGACGACCTCAAACGGGCCAGGGACGCCGGCGCCGACATGGTTCGGGTGGCCACGCACTGCACCGAGGCGGACGTGTCGCCGCAGCATTTCGCCGCCGCCCGCGGGCTGGGCATGGAGACCGTCGGCTTCCTGATGATGGCGCACCGGACCAGCCCGGAGAACCTGGCGAAGCAGGCTCGGATCATGGTCGACGCCGGCTGCCAGTGCCCGTACGTCACCGACTCGGCCGGCGCCCTGCTGATGCATGAGGCCAAGGACCGGTTCGAGGCGCTGGTCGCCGAGGTGGGCGAGCAGGCGCTGGTGGGCTACCACGGCCACCAGAACATGAGCCTCGGGGTGGCGAACTCGGTGATCGCCCAGGAGACCGGCGTCCGGTCCATCGACGGTTCGCTCTGCGCGCTCGGGGCCGGCTCGGGCAACTCCCCCACCGAGGTGCTGGCGGCGGTGTTCGACCGGCTCGGCGTGCACACCGGCCTCGACGTGTCCGCGCTGCTCGACGCGGCCGAGGACGTGGTGCGGCCATACTTGCCGCGCTGGCCCAAGATGGACCGCAACGCCATCGTGCAGGGCTGGGCCGGGGTGTACTCGTCGTTCCTGCTGCATGCCGAGCGGGCCGCCGAGCGGTACAAGGTGCCCGCGCACCACATCCTGCGCCGCTGCGGTGAGCTCGGCTATGTCGGCGGCCAGGAGGATATGATCATCGACGTGGCGATCGGCCTCGCCGCCGAGCAGGAGGACGACCACCGATGAACGACACGACCGGGCGCGCCCGGGCCCTGTACGAGGCTCGGGCCACCGGCAAGCCGATCCCGCCGTTCACCGACGACGACCCGACCCTCGACATGGCCGCCGGCTACGCGATCCAGCGAGAGTTGGTCGCGATGCTGCTGGCCGACGGTGACCGGATCATCGGGCACAAGGTCGGCCTGACCGCCAAACCCATGCAGCGGATGCTCGGCGTCGACTCGCCCGACTACGGCCCGGTGCTCGCCTCGACTGTCTACCCGGACGGGGGCACCGTGCCGCTGGGCCGGTTCATCGCCCCGAAGATCGAGGCCGAGATCGTCTTCGTGCTCGGCTCCCGGCTGCAGGGGCCCGGGGTAACGGTCGAGCAGGCCCGCGCGGCGATCTCCGGGGTGGTCGCCGGCCTGGAGATCGTCGACTCACGCATCGAGAACTGGCGCATCAAGCTGGCCGACACGGTCGCCGACCTGGCCTCCAACGGAGCCATGGCCGTTTCGGCCACCGTCGTGCCACTCGCCGACATCCCGGACACCCGGCTGATCGGCATGGCACTGACCCGGGACGGCGAGCTGGTCGACACCGGGGCCGGCGCCGCCGCGCTCGGCGACCCGGTGGCCGTGGTGGCCTGGCTGGCCAACACGCTCGCCGCCGACGGCGTCGCGCTGGAACCCGGGCACCTCATCATGACCGGCGCGTTGCACGCCGCGGTGCCGATGCGCTCTGGCGACGCCTTCCTGGCCGAGTTCGACCGGCTCGGCACCGTCGGGATCAAGGTCGGCGACTGAGCCGCCGAAAAGTGCGAGCTTGCCAAGGCCACCGGCATGACGGTACGGACTTTGCATCATTGAGACTACCTGGGCCTGGTCACTCCCTCGGCCCGTACTCCTTCGGGTAATCGACTCTACCGCGAGACCGATATCCAACGCGTGCGATCTGTTGAGACTGATCGAAGAGGTGGCCACGATGAGCGAGACATTCCGGAACTACGTCACCGACGAACAGATTTTCGCACTGCAGCAGCGGCGTACCCAGCTCGGCGAAGATTATATCGAGAGTGTGGAGAAATGAATGGCCGGGCCTCATCGACAGTGTGCGGGCCGAAATGGCCGCGGG
>DASYBQ010000053.1:0-26009 GCA_036500625.1 Pseudonocardia sp.
GAAGAGCACGTTGGCGCGCGCGATCTCGCAGCGGACCGCAGCGTCGTGGGTCCAGCTGGACGCCGTGTTCCACCAGGCCGACTGGACGCCCTTGCCCAGACCTGAGTTTCGGGCCGCCGTTGCCGAGCGGGTCGCCGCCGACAGCTGGGTGATCGACGGCAACTACACCGGAAGCGTTGGCGATCTCGTCCTGGCCCGCGCCGACACCGTCGTCTGGCTCGACCTGCCCCGGCACGTCGTCATGCGGCAGATCATCTTGCGGACCGCGCGCCGGATTCTGACTCGCGAGGAGCTGTGGAACGGCAACCGCGAGCGGCCGCGCAACTTCTTCTCGCTGGACAAGGAGCAGTCGGTCATCGTGTGGGCCTGGGTGACGCACGGGCAGAACCGGCGGCGTTTCCTCGCGGCACAGACCCAACCGGCGTACCAAGGGTCGCGCTTCGTCCGGCTGCGGTCACGCCGCCAGATCGATGAGTTCGTCGGGAACCTGGGCGGTTGAGGATGTCGCATTCGGCAACAGGATGGGCGTCACAGTCCCCGAGCTGGGATTTTGTTGACTATGTTGCTCAGGAATGTAAGCATTGTGGGGTGCGCGCATGTAGTCAGGCTGGCCGGGCTGTCCGGCCGCTGCTGGTTCGCCGGCTGCACATCGACCTGATGCGCATCTTCGCTACTGCCTGCTGCCCCACCGACCGCTGACCCGAGGTTCCGCGTCGAGCGACCAGGTCGCTCTCGTCGTCGTGAGGCAGGCACTATCGTGCACGTCAATTTTTCGCTGTCGGTCGCAGGCTTGCTGGTGGGACTGCTCGTCGGCCTGACCGGGATGGGCGGCGGCGCGCTGCTGACCCCGCTGCTGGTCCTGCTCTTCCGGGTCCAGCCGCTGGCCGCGATCTCCAGCGACCTGCTCACCTCGCTGGTGATGAAGCCGGTCGGCGCCGCGGTGCACCTGCACAAGCGCACCGTGCACTGGCGGCTGGTCGGCTGGCTCACCGTGGGCTCGGTGCCCTCGGCATTTGCCGGCGCGGTGCTGATCGGCACGATCGGGCACCGGCACGGCGTGCAGGACAACCTGAAGGTCGTCATCGGCACCGCGCTGTGCGCCTCGGTGGCGCTGATGATCGTCCGTCAGCTGTTGGACCGCCGCGCGCGGCGCATCGACGCCCGGCTGGGCCGCCAGGTCGACCCGGCGGCGCCGTTGCACATCCATCCGCTGCGCACCCTGTTGATCGGCGCTGTCGGCGGGTTCGCGGTCGGCATGACCTCGGTCGGCGCCGGCTCGGTGATCATCGCGCTGCTGCTGATCGCTTACCCGGCGCTGCGCCCGGCCCAGCTGGTCGGCACCGACATCGTGCAGGCGATCCCGCTGGTGGGTGCCGCCACGCTGGGCCACCTGCTGTTCGGTGACATCCAACTCTCCGTGACGACGTTCCTGCTGCTCGGCGCGCTGCCCGGCGTCTACCTGGGCGCCAAGCTGTCCGCGCAGGGCCCATCCGCGCTGCTGCGGCCGGTGATCGCGGCGGTGTTGCTCGCCTCGGCGCTGGCACTGCTGCAGGTGAGTACCGCGGTGATCATCGCCGGCGCGGTGGCCGGCGCGGTCGCGATGGTGCTGCTGCGTCCCGGCCCGGTGGCCACCGAGCCGGCCACGGCAGCGGCTCCCGAGCTCGACCCGGTCCACTGAACCCGCCGCGGCCCAACACTGTGCCTCGAACAAGGAAGGCTCAGATGACCCGCAGCTTCCGCGTCCTGGTACTGCTCATCGCGGCGTTCGCGATAGCCACGGTCACCGCGTGCTCGCGTGCCGACCGCAACGCGGCCCCGGCTCCCGCTTCCCAGGGGCCGGCCGACACGCTGCGCCTCGGCTACTTCCCCAACATCACCCACGCACCCGCGCTCATCGGACTGGACAAGGGTTTCTTCGCCCGCGAGCTGGGCGCCACGAAGCTGGTCACCCAGCAGTTCAACGCCGGGCCACCGGAAGTCAGCGCGCTGCTCGGCGGCTCGCTGGACGCGGCGTTCATCGGGTCCAGTCCCGCCATCAACGCGTTCGCCCAGTCCAAGGGCGCGACCGTGCGGCTCGTCGCCGGTTCGACCTCGGGCGGCGCGCAGCTGGTGGTCCGGCCCGGTATCACCAGCCCTGACCAGCTCAAGGGCCAGACCATCGCCACCCCGCAGCTGGCCAACACCCAGGACGTGTCGTTCAAGAAGTGGCTCAAAGCGCACAACCTGCCGACCGGCACCGGGCCAGGCCTGGTCACCGTGCAGAACCTGGCCAACCCGCGCACCCTGGACCTGTTCAGGAGCGGCCAGCTGGCCGGCGGATGGCTGCCCGAGCCGTGGAGCTCCCAGCTGGTGGTGGACGCCGGTGCCACCGCGCTGGTGGACGAGCGGTCGCTGTGGCCGGGCGGGCAGTTCCCCACCACCGTCCTGTTGGTGCGCACCGACTTCCTGCGCGCGCACCCGGACACGGTTGCCGCGCTGCTGCGCGGGACGCAGCAGGCCATCGACTACGCGGCGAGCAACCCCGCCGACGCGAAGACCGTGACCAACAACGCGATCAAGCGGTTGACCGGCGCCACGCTCTCCCAGCCGGTGCTCGACCGCGCGTTCTCCGAGCTTTCCTTCGGACTCGACCCGCTGGCCTCGACGTTCCCCCAGCTGGCCCGCGACAGTGTGACCGCGGGGGTCGCCAGCACGACGCCGGACCTGCACGGCTTCCTCGACCTGACCGAGCTGAACAAGGTGCGCGGCGCGGCGGGCAAGCCGGCGGTGGGCGCCGCCGGCCTCGACAAGACGCAGAGGTGATGCGGCCATGACCGTGACCATCGAGCCTCGTTCCCGGACCGCGGCCAGCGCGGTCGCGCTGACCGGCGTCGGCAAGACCTTCGGCACCGGCTCGGCGGCGGTCACCGCGCTGCGCGACATCGACCTGACGGTTGCGCCCGGCGAGTTCGTCTGTCTGCTCGGCGCGTCAGGCTGCGGCAAGTCGACGCTGCTCAACCTGGTCGCCGGGCTCGAGCGGCCGACCACCGGCCGGCTGGAGCTGACCACCTCGCGGCCGTCGTTCATGTTCCAGGAGCCGGCATTGCTGCCCTGGCTGGACGCCGGGCGCAACGTGGAGCTGCCGCTGCGCATCGCCGGGATGAGCCGGGCCGGTCGCCGGCGCCGGGCCCAGGAGCTGTTGGAGCTGGTCCGGCTGGACGGGCAGAACGGCAAGCGGCCGCACGAGTTGTCCGGTGGCATGCGCCAGCGCGTCGCGCTGGCCCGCGCCCTTGCCGCGGCCACCCACCCGGATGGCTCGGACAGTCGTGGGCTGCTGCTGATGGACGAGCCGTTCGCCGCGCTCGACGCGATCACCCGGGACGTGCTGCAGGGCGAGCTGCTGCGAATCTGGCGGGCCACCGACACGACCGTGCTGTTCGTGACCCACGACGTCCGCGAGGCGGTGCGGCTGGCCCAGCGGGTGGTGCTGCTGTCCTCCCGGCCGGGCACCGTGATGGCCGAATGGGACGTCACGGACCGGTCCGACGGCCTGCACGACGAGATCACCGCACGGCTGCGTGAGGTCATCACCCGCCATGCCGCCTGAGTCACCGGCGCCCCTGCTGGACGACACGGCCGCCGCACTCGCCGGCCTCGACGCGCTGGACATCCCGACGCTCCGGCGGGTGCCGTGGTGGCGCCGCGCGCTGTCCGCCGGTCTACCGCCGCTGGTCGCACTGCTGCTGGGCATCGGTGTCTGGCAGGCGTTGTGGGCCGCCGCGTTCTGGCCGGAGTTCAAGCTGCCCGCGCCGCTCGCGGTGTGGCGGGAGTTCCTGACCGTGCTGGACAGCGGCCAGGTCTGGCCGATCCTGTGGACCTCGATCAGCCGGGCCTTCCTCGGCTTCTTCGTCGCGGTGCTGCTGGCCACCCCGCTCGGGCTGCTGGTGGCCAAGGTCGGGGTGGTGCGCGCCGCGATCGGGCCACTGCTGTCCGGGTTGCAGAGCCTGCCGTCGGTGGCCTGGGTGCCGGCCGCGGTGATGTGGTTCGGCCTTACCGACTCCACGATCTACTTCGTGGTGCTGGCCGGATCCATTCCGTCCATCGCCAACGGGCTGCTGGCCGGCATCGACCAGATCCCGCCGATCCTGCCCCGGGTCGGCCAGGTGCTGGGTGCCCGAGGGCTGTCGAGTGCCCGGCACATCCTGCTGCCGGCGGCGCTGCCCGGTTACCTGGCCGGTTGCAAGCAGGGCTGGGCGTTCTCCTGGCGGTCGCTGATGGCGGCGGAGATCATCGCGGCCGGGCCGCTGCTGGGCGTTGGCCTCGGCGCCTACCTGGAGCAGGCCAGCAACCTGAACAATATGGCAATGGTCATTGCGGCGATCCTGTTGATCCTGGTCGTCGGCATCGGGATCGAGCTGCTGGTCTTCCGCCCGGTGGAGCGCCGGGTACTACGCACCCGAGGCCTCGGCACCTGAACTGGCCTCCGGCCTTGTGAGTGCATAGTGCCCTCAGGAGAGCACTATGCACTCACAAGGTCTTGGCGGGGCGAGCGGCTAGGCTGGCCAGCAGGCCGATTGCGAGCGCGCCGAGCACGACGGACAGTGCGTGCAGGATGCCGGTGTGCTGGGCCAGCACACCGATCAGCGGCGGCCCGGCCAGGAACGCCGTGTAGGCCACCGAGCTGACCACACCGACCCGCGCGGCCGCTCGGGCCGGGTCGTCGGCCGCCGCGCTCATGCCGACCGGGAAGCCCAGCGACGCACCCATCCCCCACAGCAACGCGCCGACCAGCACCCACACCAGCGACGAGCTCAACGTCACCAGCAGCAGGCCACCGATCGCGAACGCCGCGGTCACCCGCAGCACCACCACCCGGCCGAACCGGTCCAGCAGCGGGACGCCGCTGAGCCGGCCGATGGTCATGGCGGTGACGAAAACGCCGAAGCCGACCGCGCCGAGCGTCTCGCTGGTCCGGTGCCCGTCCACCAGTGCCACCGCGAGCCAGTCGTTCGCGCTGCCCTCGGTGAACGCGAAACACAGCGTGAGCAGGCCGATGAGCAGCGTCCTCGGCTCCCGCCATGCAGCCAGCCCTCCGGAGGATTCCTTCGGCTGATCGGACCCGCCGGACCGGTCGGGGAGGAAACCGCGCACCGCGAACACCATCGCCAGCGGCGCCAGCAGCGCCGCAACCATGACCTGGGCGGCGAGCGGGACCGACCAGCCGGCGAGCACCGCGCCGACGGCTCCGCCGATGACCGTGCCCAGGCTGAACCCGGCATGCAGTCGCGGCATCAGCGACCGCCCCCGACGGCGCTCCACATCGGCCCCGGCGACGTTCATCGCCACGTCCCAGTTGCCCATGCAGATCCCGGTGATCGCCAGCCCGACCGCCGCCGGCCAGACCACGCCGCTGACCAGCGCCGCCGCGAAGGCGACCAGCCCGAGTCCTACGCCGACCGAGCCGAGTAGCACCACCCGGGCCGCGCCGAGCCGCGCCACCACCGGCCCTGACATCGGTAGCGCCGCGCAGGCCCCGCCGGAAAGGCACAGCAACAACAGACCGAGCTGAGCCGAGCTGAGCGACAGCGTGTCACGAGCGGTGGGCGCACGGGACAGCCAGGACGCGAAACAGAAACCGTTGAGCCCGAAGGCCACCATGACCGCCGTACGCGCCCTGGACAGCTGCCCGGCGCTCGACGTGGTCAGCACGGTCATCGTTCCCCCTATCGAATCGATTCGATAGTCACCGTACCGGCGCGTCCACGCTGATCACAACGGCTAACGTTGATGCCATGTCCGGCCACCCCCGACCGACGCTGGCCTCGGTAGCCGCGCGCGCCGGGGTCTCCGCCTCCACCGCGTCGCTGGCCTTCGCCGACAGCCCCCGCGTCACCCCGGCGACCAGACAACGGGTGCTCACCGCCGCCGAGGAGCTCGGCTACCCCGGGCCGGACCCGCTCGCGGCTTCGCTGCGCCGAGGCCGCAGCGGCATCGTCGGCGCATTCGTCGGCGAGCGGCTGCGGTACGCGTTCCGCGACCCGCACGCGGTCGTGCTGATGGACGGGATCGCCGAGGTGCTCGGCCCGCACGGCGTCGGGTTGCTGCTGCTCGCCGGGGACACCAGCCGCCCGGGGCTGACCCAGCTCGCGCGCATCCCGCTGGACGCGGCGATATTCGCCACCTGCGGCCTCGAGGACGATCCCGCGCTGGAGCTGCTGCGTCACCGGGGCGTGCCGGTGGTCGGGATAGACGGCCCGTTGTCCGACGACGTCGTGCTGGTGGACATCGACGACCGGGGCGGCACGGCCGATCTGGCGCGATACCTGTTCGAGCTGGGCCATCGCCGGGTCGCCTCGGTCGCCATGCCGCTGCGGCTGGACGGCACCCGGGGCCCCTTGGGCGAGGACCGCCGCGCACTCAACCACTACCGCGACGTGCGGCACCGGCTGGCGGGCGCACACGAGGTGTTCCCTCGCGCGCCGGCCTACGAGGCCGCGAGCAACTCGGTCGACGAAGGCGAGCACGCCGGCCGAGCGCTGCTCACCGGCGCGCGGCGGCCGACCGCGATACTGGCGCAGAGTGACATCCTGGCCGCCGGCGTGCTGCGCGCGGCGGCCGAGCTGGGGCTGCGGGTGCCCGAGGACCTCAGCGTGGCCGGCTTCGACGGGGCGGACCTGCCCTGGCTGCACCCTGCGGAGCTGACCACCGTGGTGCAGCCGACCGACGAGAAGGGCCGGCTCGCGGCGCACGCGGTGGTCGAGCTGCTCGGCGGGCGGACGCCGGAAAACGTACGGCTGCCGGTGTCCGTGCGCGTCGGTACGACGACCGGCCCCGCGCCGGATACGGTCGAGACATGAGTAGCACTGAGGTCGTTCACCTCGAGGTCGACTCGGGTATCGCCACGGTCACCCTGGACTCACCGCACAACCGCAACGCGCTGTCCGCCCAGCTGCGCGGCGAGCTGCAGGCGCACCTGATCGCCGCCATCGACTCCGACGAGGTCCGGACCATCGTGCTCACGCACACCGGAACCGTGTTCTGCGCCGGCATGGACCTCAAGGAGTCCCTCGGCGCGGACGCCGCCGACCAGGGCGTCAACGACTTCCCGGACACCCTGCGGCTGATCTGGACCTCACCCACCCCGGTGATCGCCAGGCTCTCCGGGCCGGCCAGGGCAGGCGGGGTGGGCCTCGTCTCGGTGTGCGACCTGGCGATCGCCGAGGAGGAGGTGACGTTCGCCTTCTCCGAGGTGCGCATCGGGGTCGTTCCCGCACTGATCTCCGTGCCGCTGGTGCCTCAGATCCAGCCGTCGGCGCTGCACGAGCTGTTCCTGACCGGCGAGCGGTTCGACGCCCGCCGCGCGGCCGAGATCGGCCTGATCACCAAGGCGGTACCGGCCGAGCACCTCGATGACGAGGTGCGCCGCTACACCGAGATGCTGCGGCTGGGCGCGCCAGGTGCGCTGGCGGCCACCAAGCTGCTGTTGCGCGGCCCGACGGCGCGCACCATGTCCGACGACCTGGCCGCGATGACCATGGTGTCCGCCGAGCGGTTCGCCTCTGAGGAGGCCCAGGAAGGCATCCGCGCCTTCACCGAGAAGCGCAAACCCTCCTGGGTGCGCTGAGCGCGTCGAGCCCGGAACGCCGAGACAGACAGGAGCGGCCCTTTTCTCGATCGAAAGGCGTTCCCGTCTGTTTCGAAGCCGAACTCGCCGCGAGTGACGTGACAGACCTAGTACTACAGGGCCTGTTCTCGCGCGAGAACTTCCGATCGGGGACCCGTCGGGCCCGCCTCCGGAAGTTCGCCTTCGGCCGAAAGAGCGCGCTTGTGCTCACCCTGGGGTGCCGCCAGCAGGGTTCGGGACCTTTGGTTGCCGACATTCACAGCGCCGGCCTTCGCCGGAACTCCTCCGGAGCCTCGCAGGGGCGACTCGCCTTACCGGCCCTGCAGTACTAGCTTGCGGGGGTTGCCTTCGGGGTGCTCGCCAGGTGGGCTGCCAAGTCCTCGATTCGGTCGTGGCATGCGGACACCGCCCGGGACTGGTCGTTTGAGCGGTCCGACGGACCGGTCTGGGTCAGTACAGCGCGGGCGCCGTGGCCGGTGCCTTCACCCAACTCCCAGCGAATCGTGCCGGCCGGCGTCCCGTCAGCGAGCCACTCGTAGGCCAGCGCCTTGCCTGGCACCGCCTCAGTGAGGGTGCCGACCCCGAACCCTGCCACCTCGGCACCGGCCGGCAGCGGGCCACCGACCGTCGGCTCGTCGTCGCCCACCAGTGCCAGCCATGCCTGTGTGGCCGGCCGGACCAGCTGGCGCTCGAACCGCACCCGCCAGCCCTCTGGGACCTCGGTGACCTCGCCCTGGTCCAGCCCGAGTTCGGCGACGAACCGTTCGTGGGTGCCGTCCATGTTGTCCGGCCGCTCGGTCGGGCGGCCGGCCAGCACCGCGTCGAGCCAGTCGATGCAGGCATGCCAGCCGGCGGCGAAGCTGGCTGTGCCGTAGCGGTCGTGCACGGTGTGGGTCAGCACCAACGCGCAACCGGTGGCGGTCCGGCTCAGCTCCCAGCGCAGGTGGTCGGTCTCCCAGGTGTAGGCCAGCAGCTTCGGCGGTTCGAGATCGGTGATCACGCCCGTGGTGAGCGGGCCGCCGGCACGGTCGGAGAACCGCACGGTGCCGCCGACCTCCAGCGTGGACTCGACATCGAACGGGAACCACTGGTTGAGCTGCGACGGCTCGGTGAGCGCCCGCCAGACCTTCTCCGGCGGGTGCGCCAGCGCCCGCTCGATGCGCAGCGCGGCGCGCCCGTCGACGGTGTACAGCGATGTCTCGGTCACGTGTGGTCCTCTCTATCAGAGTCAGGGCCTTCCGGCATCCGGTCCAGGTGTCGTTCCAGCTCGTCCAGGTGGTGCGCCCAGAGCAGGCGGTACGGCGCCAGCCAGTCGTCGACCTCGGCCAGCGGCTCGGGCCGCAGCTCGTACCAGCGGCGTTGCGCCTCCGGCCGCACCCGCACCAGGCCGGCCTCGCGCAGCACCTTGAGATGCTTCGAGGTGCCGGGCTGGCTCAGGCCGAGCGCCTCGGTCAGCTCACCGACCAGCCGGGGGCGCCCCCGCAGCAGGTCCAGGATCTGCCGCCTGGTCGGCTCGGCAAGCACATCGAACGTCGTGGACACGCTCCGAACATACCTCGTAAGGAATATAACCACAAGGGTATGCATGCTCTGCCGCAAGCCAGGTGATCAACGTGATCGGTTCCTGCCGAGAAGATGCAGGCTCAACGCATCAGTGACCGTGCAGTGGCCGCGTGGCCGCCACACACCGAGCCTGGAGGTGTTGGGGCGCCGGCACACCCGGCACCTGCCCAGGTCGTCGACCGAGTGCCGAGCAAGCACTTGTGCCATCGCCCCGACGACACGCACGGCACGCTCGGCGGTCACCCGATCGTACGCGGCGCCACCTGCCAGCAACGTATTCATAAGGTCGTTGAGCTCATCCTCAAACACCCGATAGGACTGCTGTGGCGTGCTCACCCGGGCAGGTTACGGCCGGGATCACGATAGATTCCAGCATTATGCGTGTGCTCGAATTTACTCGACGGCGCGAAATTCGGTAGCCAGCCCCCGCAGGAAGCTCCGGGCTTGATCGACCCATAGGGCTCGGGTGCTGAAGAAGTCGAAGAGCGCCCGGTAGTAGTCGATGTCCTTGGGTTCGCGGAGCACCAGCCGCCCGCTGAACAGCTCTATAGTCACGAGCCGGCGGTCGTAGGTGACAAACGTGTGGTATGGACCGTTGGGAACTACCGCAGAGAGCGGCAGTACGCCAATACGGACGTTCGGCAGCCGCGACAGCGATACCAGACGGTCGATCTGTGCCGCCATGAGCGGCGGAGGGCAGAGTTGCCACCGCGTTGCCGACTCGGTGAGCAGGAACTCAAAATTCTTGGTCTCGTCTTGGAGAACTGCCTGCCGCTCGATTTTCAGCGCGATCGCCCTGGCAACTTCACCAGCGGCCGGCTCAACCGGGGTAGACATGGCGGCTTGCATATATTCGGCCGTCTGAAGCAAACCGGTTATCAATGCGGGGAGAAAGTGCCGCATACGGGTCGCACTCACTTCGAGCGCGGCCAGCTCGCGCTGCCGGTGATGGAGCCCCCGGCGCACAGAAGCGCGTACATCCTGGTATTCGACATTCGCCAGGCGGGCAAGTCTCAGCAACTCACACCGCGTAGTCTGCTCGACACCGAGCGCGTTCAGCATCTGCTCCACGTCGACCACGCTCGGCAACAGGCGGCCGGTCTCGATACGGCTGACCTTGCTTTGACTCATCCCACAGCGTCGAGCCAACCGGTCGCCAGAGAGGCCAGTCGCCACGCGAAGGTCGCGCAGTGCGCTGGCCAAGCTCTGCCGGTCTTGCTCGGCCCGTGTGGGATCGAGTGTCACGCCTGTCGGTTCATCCAATCGTCGGTGAACCGCTCGCATGCTTCAGGGCCAACTGTTTCCATGCCACGTACGGACCAGGATCAACGCCTTCGAGCAGTTCACGCCCGAGTTGAGTGCCGTCCGGGGCGTAATCCATCCGCACGACCGTTGTGTCATCGAACAGCCAGTAGTCCTGCATTGGCAAGCCCGGGTTGGGCTGATCAGTAACGTCGAGGATTCGCACATCCTCACCTGCCTGCACCGTATGACTGTATACGGCAAACTCGTAGCGCAGGTAGTCGCTCAATGGCCTACTAATAAGGTGCACACGCCCGATCCACCGACCGGTGTCTCGGAAATGGCGCACACGGACGAGCCACGCGATCGTGCCTCTGTCCGTGACGAATATTGCTGGGCAGTCCTCGCTTCCGCAGTCGTCGCCCTCGCAGTCGCCGCCAGCAATCCGGGTCAGCTTCATGGTGCCCTCCTCGGTAACAGGCTCCTAAGAAAAGCTAGGCGAGATCATCTGGGCCGTCAAGGTTGATGCACGTTCCCGAATAACGTGACCCAGTTCAGGCGCGGAGGAACGCGACTTGTGGCCGGCGGAGCAGGTCGTGGGCGGCTTTTTCGATGTCCTGTTCGGAGAGTAGGACGTGGTCGGCGGCGGGGCCGAGTGGGATGAAGCTGTCCGCGCTGGTGACCCGGGCCATGGGGCCGTCGAAGCCAGCGTCGACCAGGGCGGCCAGCACCGGTTCGGCGACGCCGCCGGTGCGGCGGGTTTCGTCGACAACGAGGACCCGCCCGGTCGCCCGCGCCTCGCGCAGCAGGTCGGGCACCGGCAGCGGGGCCAGCCAGCGCAGGTCCAGCACCCGGGCGCCGACGCCGGATACGGCCAGCCGGCGGGCCGCTCGCAGGCTCATCCGCAGGCCGTTACCGAAGCTGACCAGCGTGATGTCCTCGCCGTCGCCGTAGGTGCGGCCGGTGCCGAGCGGCACATGCGCCTCGGCCCAGGCATCGGGCGCGGCATACCGCGCCAGCCAGCCGTCGTCGTCGGGTTCGTGCAGGTCGCGGGTGTGGTACAGCGCGATCGGCTCCAAGATCACACACACCCGGCCATCGGATCGGGCCGCCGCCGCGCAGCTGCGCAACATCGGCGCCGCATCCCCGGGCCGGGCCGGTACCGCTACGACCAGGCCCGGGATGTCGCGCAGCGCGGCCACCGCGTTGTCGTTGTGGAAGTGGCCGCCGAAGCCCTTCTGGTATGCCAAGCCGGCCACTCGCACCAGCAGCGGGTTCTGGTACTGGCCCTGGGAGAAGAAGCGCAGCGTGGCGGCCTCGCCGCGCAGCTGGTCGATCGCATTGTGCAGGTAGGCCAGGTACTGGATCTCCACGATCGGCAGGAAGCCGGCCAGCGCCATGCCAAGCCCGGTGCCCAGCACACTCTGCTCGTCGAGCACCGAGTCGAACACCCGCGCGGCGCCGAACCGCTTCGCCAGCCCCCTGGTCACCCCGTATACCCCGCCCTTGGCCGCGACGTCCTCGCCGAGCACCACCGCGCCCCGGTCCGCCGCCAGCACGTCGGCGAGCGCGCGGTTGATCGACTGCGCGAGGGTCAGCCCGCTCTCGGTCTCCGGCGGCCGCGCACCGAACGCGCTCGACCGGGCCGCCGGCGGCGCCGGGGACGGCACAGCCGGTGGCCGGGAAGGAGCGAGCGGCGCCATGACCGATTCGGCCGAGCCGAGCCGAGGATGCCCGACCAGCTCCGCCGCGAGTGAACGCACCTGCTCCCGCTTCGCCTCGTAGCGGCGCAGCACCTCCTCCGTGGTCAACACCCCCGCACCGATCAGCAGCCGCGCGGTCGCCAGCACCGGGTCACGCGCCGCGTCGGCGGCGATCTCGGACCCGCGGCGGTAGGCGGACTCCACGTCCGAGCCGGCGTGCCCCATCAGCCGCACCGCGCGCAGCCGCAGGAACGCCGGCGCCCGGTGGGTCCGCACCCAGTGCGCCGCCCGCGCGGCGACGTCGACGCTCTGCACCAGGTCGCAACCGTCGGCGGCGAAGTACCGCAGGCCGGGGCGCCGGCGGTAGGTCGTGGAGATCCAGCCGGGCGGGGTACGCACGCTGATCCCGATGCCGTTGTCCTCGCAGACCAACAGCAACGGCATCGGCAGACCCTGGTAGGCGCAGTACAGCGCGGTGTTGATCGCGCCGACCGCGGTGGAGTGGTTCGCCGAGGCGTCCCCGAAGCTGCACACCACGACCGAGTCGGCGGGCCACTCACCGTCGAGGCCCAACCGGACCGCTCGGCCGATGCCGAACGCCAGACCGACCGCGCGCGGCAGGTGCGAGGCGATCGTCGAGGTCTGCGGGATGATGCCCAGCGCCTTGTTGCCGAACACCTTGTGCCGGCCGCCGGAGATCGGCTCATCGACGACCGAGGTGATGCCCGCCAACACGTCCCGCAGCGGCCGCTGACCGGGGACCTGCCGGGCACGCTGCAGGTAGAAGGCGCCGGAGCGGTAGTGCAGCAGGGCCGGGTCGGTCGGGCGCAGCGCGTCGGCCACCGCCGCGTTGCCTTCGTGCCCGGACGAGCCGATGCTGTAGAACCCCTGGCCTCGGGAGCCGAGTTCCCGCGCGGCGAGGTCGAGGTGGCGGCTGCCCAGCTGCGAGTCGAACAGCTCCAGCGCACCGGCCCGCGTCAGACCGGTCAGCGGCGCGCCGCCGGGGCGAGCGGCCGCGACCTCGGCCAGGAAGTAGTCGTCGATGGCGGTTGGTGCGCCGGCCATGGCTCAGCGCTCCGCGTCGGCGGCGGGCAGCCGGTAGTCCAGGTCCGGTTCGACCGTGGCGACGTCCATCTGCGCCTTCTGCAGCTTGCCGGAGAAGTCCCAGTTCATCGACTGCCAGCGGGTGAACTGGTCCAGCACCCAGATACCGGACTGGCGGCTGCCGTTGCCGGAGCGACCGTTGCCGCCGAACGGCAGATGCGCCTCGGCACCGGAGGTGGAGTTGTTGACGCTCACCATCCCGGCGCCGACCCGGGCGCGGAACCGGAACGCGGTGGCCGGGTCGGTGGTGTAGATAGACGCGGACAACCCGTATCCGGGGGCGTTGGCCAGCTCGACCGCCTCGCCCAGCGTGCGGTAGTCGGTCACACCGACGATCGGGCCGAACGTCTCCTGCTGGAAGACCTCGTCCTGCGGGCGCACGCCGTCCAGCAGCACCGGGTGGTAGAACAACCCGGCACGGTAGTCGCCCACGAAACCGTGCCGGGGTGCCTCGGCGGTGATCCGGCCGGTGGCGCTGCTGCCCAGCACCCGGTGGTGGCCAGCGATCCAGCCGAGAATTTTCTCGTAGTTGTCGGCGAACTTCTCGTCCAACATCGGCCCGTACAGCACGTCGCGGGTGGGGTCACCGACCGGCGCGCCGCGCAGCGCCGCGTCCAATCGGCACACGAACTCGTCGCGGATGTCGACGTGCGCGATCACCGAGCCCAGCGATGTGCAGCGCTGCCCCGCGGTGCCGTAGCCGGAGAACAGCGCGCCCTGCACCGCCAGCTCCAGGTCGGCGTCCGGCGCGACCACCATGGGGTTCTTGCCGCCCAGCTCGAGGCACGGCGACTGCAGGTATCTCCCGCACAGCTCACCGACCCGCGAACCGACCGCGCTGGAACCGGTGAAACCGACCTTGTGCACCAACCCCGCCGCCAGCGCCTGCTCCAGGCCGTCGTAGGTGGCGGCGCCGTCGGCGAACACCAGGTTGAGCACCCCGTCCGGCACCCCGGCGCGCCAGGCCATCTCGGCGAACGCCCGCGCGCTGGCCGCCGCGTACTCCGCAGGCTTCCACACCACCGCGTTGCCGCACAGCAACGCCGGCACCAGGTACCAGGACGGCACCGCGACCGGGAAGTTGCCGGCGGTGATCACCGTGGCCACTCCGACCGGCACCCGGAAGGTGAACAGTTGCTTGTCCGGCATCTCCGAGGGCACCGTCTGCCCGTAGAGCCGTCGCCCCTCGCCGAGGAAGAAGTCGCAGGTGTCGATCATCTCCTGCACCTCGCCGAGCGCCTCGGCGACCGGCTTGCCGATCTCCCTGGTCACCAGCTCGGCCAGCGAGGTCTTGTTGGCCTCGATCAGCCGACCCAGGCTCGCGATGACCCGGCCGCGCACCGGCGCCGGCACCTCAGACCACGCGACCTGGGCCCGTTTCGCCGACTCGGCCGCGCGCCGCAGCGTCTCCGGCCGGGCCAGCGCCACCCTGGCCACCACGTCATCGAGCCGGGAAGGGTTACGCGAGACGTACTCGCCCGCACCGTCGTCGTGCTCGGCCCCGTCGACCACACTGGACAGCGTCATCCGCCAGGCACCTCTTCCACGTCGCTATCGGGCACCCGCCACGGTAGGGGGCGCCGACGGTGATTTCGATGCCGCGAAGGCGACTGTTCGGCTTCTCCGCCCCCCAGCGGGTCTTGGCCTGAGTCGTTTGCGCCGAGCATTGGGCCCGGCTTGGGTGTCGCCGTGACCATCATGCCCAGCGACGTACAGGTAGCGGCGGCGCTGAAATCTCGACACCGCGATCGCCTGGCAGCGCGCCGCCTTCGAAGCCGTCGGCGCCGGCACCGGGCGGCTCGCCGAGAAGTCCCGGCTGACTGGTGCTCAGCCGGCCACCGCGGTCGGGTCGACCACCACGAACGAGGCGTAATGGTCGCCCGTGTAGTACAGCTCGTGCGTCTGACCGGTGATCAGCCGGCGCGCTCCCCGATCCTTCGAGCCCGGCGTCGGGACGGTGTACTCGTGGTAGTAGCCCCTGCTCTCCTGCGGCAGTCGCCGCTCGGCGTTGTTGAACACGATGCCGTCCCTCGAGTACGGCAACTTTCCGCCGGTCTCGATGAGGTGCCAGGTCCGCGCCGCCTCGACCGGGAGCGCGCACAGCGATTGCAGCGGAAGCTTGGAAAGGCTCACGCCCGGTGTGCCCGGCGACGGCGCCCGACAGCCCGGGCCCGCCGACGACGAGCCGCTCGCGGTGGTGGCCGCCGGGCGCGACGACCCGGCCGATCCAGCTGCCCCACAGGCCACCAACAGTACGGCGAGCAGGGCGAGCAGGCCGGCAAGCACCGCCCGCCCACCGGAGCGCACCGCGACTGTCAGCCTGGAGCGTGGCATCCCGGTCAACCGCGGGAACGCGGGCGCAAGCGGGCGATCACGTTGTCCAACCCGCTCGAGACGAGGTCGACAAGGGTGGCCACGCCGGCGCACAGCGGCAGCAACACCACGATCGCCAGCAGAACCTGGAAAGGGAAGGCAAGCTGGGTAATCCACAGTTCGACCGAGTCCCACCAGTCGGCTATCGCACGCAACACGTCCCACAGAGTAAACCGAGCCGTTCCGGGCTAAGTTCGTGACCATGTTCGCCGTCTACGCATCCGAACCCGACCGCGACGATCCGCTGGCCTCACTCGTTGTCGGGGACCGCCCCGACCCGGAGACGCCGGACGGGTGGGTCGCGGTGAAAGTCAGCGCCGCCAGCCTGAACATGCACGATCTGTGGACGCTGCGCGGGGTGGGCATCAAACCCGATCAGTTCCCGATGATCCTGGGCTGTGACGGCGCCGGCACGTTGAGCGACGGCACCGAGGTGGTGCTGCACTCGGTGATCGGCGACCCACTCTGGACCGGCGACGAGACGTTGGACCCGAAGCGGACCCTGCTCACCGAGAAGCACCAGGGCACCTTCGCCGACACGGTCGTGGTGCCGGCCCGCAACGCGGTACCCAAGCCGGCCGGGCTGTCGGCGGTCCGGGCGGCCGGGATGGGTACCGCCTGGTTGACCGCCTACCGGATGTTGTTCAGCAAGTCCGGGCTGCGCCCGGGGCAGACCATGCTGGTGCAGGGTGCTTCCGGTGGGGTGTCCACCGCTCTGGTCCAGCTGGGCCGAGCGGCCGGCCTGCGGGTGTGGGTCACCGGGCGCAGTGCGGAGAAGCGCGGGCTGGCAGAGAAGCTCGGCGCGCACGCCACGTTCCCCTCCGGTGAGCGGCTGCCGGAGAAGGTGGACGGCGTGTTCGAGACGGTGGGCGAGGCCACCTGGAGCCACTCGCTGCGGGCGCTCAAGCCGGGCGGTGTCATCGTGTGCTCCGGCTCGACGAGCGGGCCCAATCCGCCTTCGGATCTACAGCGAGTTTTCTTCCTGCAGCTGCGCATTGTCGGTTCGACCATGGGCACGCTCGATGAGCTGCGCGATCTGCTGGCCTTTGTGGACACCGCCGGTATCGTCCCCGAGGTTGGCCTCGAGCTACCGTTCGAACAGGCCGAACAAGGCTTCCGGGCGATGTTGGACGGCGAGACCGCTGGCAAGATCGTCTTCACTCGATAATTACCGACATGGTCGACTGAAACCTTTTTGGCGAGGATCGAACCCGGTGGCTTTGACTGAGCCGTACACTCTTTGGCCGTGACCAGTACACACGTGCCGCTACCGCGCGTCCCCGGGGACCACGCCGGCGTGGTCGAGCTTCTCGATCACGCCGACCGGGCGGTCGACGCGGTGCTGACCCCGGTTGCAGCCCAGGAAGGCCTGAGCCGGGAAGGCTGGCGAGTTTTGTTGCTGCTGTCCCAGGCCGGGGGCCGCAGCATGGGTGAGATCGCCGAGCATGCCGCAATCCCCAACCCGACGGCGACCAGGATGGTCAGCCGGCTGGTCGCGCACTCGCTGGCGATCCGGCGCAACGACCCGAACGACCGCAGGCGGGTTCTGGTGCATCTGGCCCCGAGGGGGCGTGACGTGGTGGACCGGGTCAGCCGTCAGGTGGAGAAGCGGGTCGACCGTGCGCTGGCCCAGCTCTCCGGCGGCGACGCGACACTGCGCACGCTGCTCACCATGCTGGCCGGCACCCTGCCGGTCCGTGAGCCGTCCTCCTAACCTCCGGAACTGGGCAGCCGGGCGACCAGCTCCGCAGGCACGATCCGCACCGGGTACGGCCGCTGCGCCTCGAACGCCTCAGCGCCCTTGACCAGGGCAACCTGTTGATAGTTCCCTTTGGGGTCCAGCTCGAAGACGGTCAGCACCAACTCCAGCGGATCCACGATCCAATAGCTGACAACCCCCATCCGCTCGTATGCGGCCTTCTTGAGATTGAGATCGAACAGCGCGGTACTCGGCGAGAGCACCTCAATGGCAAGCATCGGCGCCGCGGGCAGATTCCGCTCCGTCAAATCCTGCTCTCTGGCCACCAGGAGGTCCGGCTGCAGTTCAGTGCTGTTGGACGGCTGGACCGCGAATGGTGCGATCAAGACCTCCATCGTGCCCGGGCATGATTGTTCCAACACCATGAACAGCCGTCCGCAGACCCGCTGATGCCGCCTGAGCGGAGCCGGGCTCACGAGGAGCACCCCGTCCAACAGCTCGTAGCGACGCCCGTCATCGGGCATCGATTCGAGGTCGCCCACGGTGAACGGACGCGCGTACGACGCGGACGTGGTGGTCATAGCTGTCATGGTGCCCCCTCCTGGTCATGCTGACCAGCACACCACCAGGCACCGACAGTCCCGTAACGGCGCATCGAGGATCTACCGGTCGGTCCCCGACAGCCGGGCAACCAGCTCCGCCGGCACGATCCGCACCGGGTACGGCCGCTCCGCCTCGAATGCCTCAGCGCCCTTGACCTGGCCAATCTGCTGGTAGCTCCGTTCGGAGTCCAGCTCGAAGACGGTCAACACCAGCTCCTGCGGGTCCACCACCCAATAGCTGGCCACGCCCATCTGCGCGTAGGCGGCCTTCTTGAGGTTGAGGTCGTACAGCGCGGTGCTTGGCGACACCAGCTCGACGGCCAGAAGCGGCGCGACCGGTAGGTTCTTCTCTGTCAGGTCGGTCGTCCTGGCGACCAACACGTCGGGCTGCAGCTCAGTGCTAGCGGATGGCTGGACCGCGTAAGGCGCGGTCAACACCGCCATGCCGTCAGGACATGCCCCATCCAACGTCACGATGATCGCTACACATGCCAACTGGTGTCGAGTGCCCGGCGCGGGGCTCACGATCAACACGCCGTCCAGCAGCTCATAACGATGCCCGTCATCGGGCATTGTTATGAGGTCGTCGACCGTGAACGGTCGACCGCCGGCCGTAGTGGTGCTCATGACTGTCATGGTGCCCCCTTCTGGCCATGGTGGCCAGCACACCACCGAGCACCGACAGTTCGGCGGCTACTTCTTGGACCCGGCTACTTCTTGGACCCGGCCTTGTCACCGGGTTCGTCGGTGGACAGCGCCGCGACGAAGGCCTCCTGCGGCACCTCGACCCGCCCGATGGTCTTCATCCGCTTCTTGCCCTCCTTCTGCTTCTCCAGCAGCTTGCGCTTACGGCTGATGTCACCGCCATAGCACTTGGCGAGCACGTCCTTGCGGATCGCCCGGATATTCTCCCGCGCAATGATCCGGGAGCCGATGGCCGCTTGGATCGGCACCTCGAACTGCTGGCGCGGGATCAGCTTGCGCAGCTTGGCGGCCATCGTGGTGCCGTAGGCATAGGCCGAGTCGCGGTGCCGGATCGCGGAGAAGGCGTCCACCGGCTCGCCCTGCAACAGGATGTCGATCTTGACGAGGTCGGCGGCCTGCTCCCCCGCCTCCTCGTAGTCCAGCGAGGCATATCCCCTGGTACGAGACTTGAGAGCGTCGAAGAAGTCGAAGATGATCTCGGCGAGCGGCATCGTGTAGCGCAGCTCGACGCGGGTCTCGGACAGGTAGTCCATACCGCCAAGCTGACCGCGCCGGCTCTGGCACAGCTCCATGATCGCGCCGATGAACTCCGACGGCGCCAGGATGGTGACCTTGACCACCGGCTCGTGCACCTCGGCGATCTTGCCGCCCGGCCAGTCCGACGGGTTGGTCACGGTCAGCTCGGAGCCGTCGTCGAGCACCACCCGGTACACCACGTTCGGCGCGGTGGCGATCAGGTCGAGGCCGGCCTCGCGCTCGAGGCGGTCCCGGGTGATCTCCAGGTGCAGCAGGCCGAGGAAGCCGCACCGGAAGCCGAAGCCCAGCGCGGTGGACGTCTCCGGCTCGTAAGTCAGCGCGGCATCGTTGAGCTGTAGTTTGTCGAGCGCATCACGCAGCTCCGGGTAGTCCGAGCCGTCCACCGGGTAGAGCCCGGAGTAGACCATCGGGCGCGGCTCCCGGTAGCCGGTCAGCGGCTCGGTGGCGCCGCCGCGCTGCGAGGTCACCGTGTCGCCGACCTTGGACTGCCGGACGTCCTTCACCCCGGTGATCAGGTAGCCGACCTCGCCGACGCCGAGCCCCTCGGACGGCTTGGGTTCAGGCGAGACGATGCCCACCTCGAGCAGCTCGTGGGTGGCGCCGGTGGACATCATCTGGATCCGCTGCCGTGGGGTGATCCTGCCGTCCACCACCCTGATGTAGGTGATCACGCCCCGGTAGGTGTCGTACACCGAGTCGAAGATCATCGCCCGGGGCGCCGCGTCGGAGTCGCCCACCGGCGCCGGCACCACCCGCACCACCTCGTCGAGCACCTCGCGCACCCCGACGCCGGTCTTCGCGCTGACCCTCAGCACGTCGGACGGCTCGCAGCCGATGATGTGCGCGATCTCGGCGGCGTAGCGGTCCGGATCGGCGGCCGGCAGATCGATCTTGTTGAGAACCGGGATGACGGTGAGGTTCTTGTCCAGCGCCAGGTAGAGGTTGGCCAGCGTCTGCGCCTCGATGCCCTGCGCGGCGTCCACCAGCAGGATCGCGCCCTCACAGGCCTCCAGCGCGCGGCTCACCTCGTAGGTGAAGTCGACGTGCCCGGGGGTGTCGATCAGGTGCAGGACGTGGTCCGCACCATCCACCTTCCACGGCAGCCGGACGCTCTGCGCCTTGATGGTGATTCCGCGCTCGCGCTCGATGTCCATCCGGTCCAGGTACTGGGCCCGGTAGTTGCGCTCCTCGAGCACGCCGGTGAGCTGCAGCATCCGGTCGGCCAGGGTGGATTTCCCGTGGTCGATGTGCGCGATGATGCAGAAATTTCGAATGCGTTCCGGCGCGGTGAAGGTGCGGTCGGCGAACGTGCTCACTCGGTTCCTTTACTGGGCAGGGGCTGCCTCCATGGTCGCACGCTGGTTCGACGCGCCAGGGAACCGCATGGTCACGGGCGCCCCGCGCGAGCGTTGGGGTTGTCCCCAGATCTGGTACGACATGGGCACGGCGCCTGAGGAAGCTCGGTACTGGCGTCCGGTGGCCGTGGTGTTCGACTGCGACGGGCTGCTGGTCGACACCGAACCGTGCTGGACCGTGGCCGAGACCGAGCTGTTCGCCCGGCGCGGGCTGTCGTTCGGGCCCGAGCAGAAGGCGATGCTGATCGGGCGCACGATTCCGGCGGCCTGCGCGGACCTGACCGTGTTGTTCGACGAACCCGGCCGGGCTCCCGCGCTCGAGGCGGAGCTGCTCGGGCTGGTCAGCGACGTCCTGGCGTCCAGCGCGCAGGCCATGCCCGGCGCGCACGACGTCGTCGCGGCGGCAGCCGCCCGGGTGCCGGTCGCGGTGGCCAGCAACTCGCCCCGCTCACTGCTCGACGCCGCCCTGCGGCGGGCAGGGCTCGTGTTCCCGGTCAGCCTGTGCGCCGACGACGTCATACACGCCAAGCCGGCCCCGGACATGTACCTGGCGGCCTGTGCACGCCTGGGCGTCCCCGCGCGGAGGTGCGTCGCATTCGAGGACTCGATGACCGGCCTGCGCTCGGCCCTGGCGGCTGGTGTGCCGTGTGTCGGCGTGCCCAGCCTGCCGCACGTCGAGCTGCCCGCCGATCTCGTGCTCGCCTCGCTGCGCGACCCGTTCCTCATCGACTGGATCCGGAGCTGGTGAGGGCGCCGGCCATGCCCGGGAGAGATCATGTTCACTCTCGGCTGCTTGACGGGGCGGGGACCTTTGGAAACGATCGTTCTCGAACGTCCCGAACCCGGTCCAGGCAGGAGCACCCATGTCCTTCACCCCGCTGCCCACGCTCACCCGAGCCGACGCCGCCACCGCGGTGCTGGCCGCGAAGAAACGGCTCGGGCTGAGCTGGGCCAGCATCGCGAAGTCCGTGGGCAACTCCACCGAGTGGTCCACCTCCGCGCTGCTCGGCCAGCAACCGATGAGCCAGGAGCAGGCCAGCGCCGCGGGCGAGCTGCTGGAGCTGGACGACGCGGTGGTCGCCGCGCTGCAGCTGGCGCCGGTGCGCGGCGCCGCCGCGGTGGACACCACCGAGCCGGTCGTCTACCGGCTGCAGGAGGCGATCCAGGTGTACGGCACCGCGATCAGCGAACTGATCCGCGAAGAGTTCGGCGACGGCATCATGAGCGCGATCGACTTCGAGCTGGCCGTGCAGCGGGTGGCCGACCCGAAAGGCGACCGGGTCAAGCTGACCTTGAATGGCAAGTTCCTGCCGTATCGAGTGTTCTGACCGGCAGGCCGGTCGGCTCGGCCGCCCGGGTGACCAGACCCAGCTGCCGGTCGGCGTTGCTCGGCCGGCCCCGGCCGCGCTTGTAGGCCAGCACCACGCCTTGTTGGACGATCTCGCCGCCCCACACCCCCCAGGGCTCCTCGCGGTCCAGCGCGCCGGCCAGGCAGGCGGCCTTGATCGGGCACTGGCCGCACAACGCCTTGGCCAGGTTCAGCTGCGCCGGCCGTTCGGCGAACCACAGGTCGGGATCGGACTTGGCGCACGGTGTGTGGTGCTGCTGCTCTCGGGTTCCCCTCATGGAGCACAATGCTGCTCGGCGCGCGATGCCCGGACATCAGGGAAGACACCGAGATTCGCCCCGGGAACCCTGACCCTGACCCGCGCTGCTACCCTGGAAGCCGGAAAGCCCTGCGTGAGTACGCACCGGGCCGCTACATCCCGCGCCGAATGATCCCGGTATCGTCGCGCGGCGAGCAAGTCGAATCATTGACGAACAGGAAGACCAGAGGCACTCGCGTGGCCAACATCAAGTCCCAGATCAAGCGGGTCAAGACCAACGAGAAGCGCCGCCAGCGCAACAAGTCGGTCAAGTCCTCGGTTCGGACCGCGATCCGTCGGTTCCGCGAGGCCGTCGAGGCCGGCGACACCGAGAAGATCACCGAGCAGCAGCGCTCCGCCGCGCGCGCACTGGACAAGGCCGCCACCAAGGGCGTGATCCACCGCAACCAGGCCGCCAACAAGAAGGCGGCGATGGCCCGCCGGGTCAACGCAAACTGACCCGCGAGCAGGCGTAACACCGCGCGGTGTTGTCCCGATAACCCAGACAGCACCAGCGCACCGATCTCGGCGGCGCTGCCCTTTCCCGTGGGGCAGCGCCGCTGTGTCGTGTCTGGCGCGAATGCTCAGCTTGTGCCGTGGGCGGCGACGATCCGGGTCACCGCGCGTTCCAGTGCGTAGTTCGGGTCCGCCGCGACCCCTTTGACGTCGGCGTTCACCTCGGCGGCCACCGCCATCGCCACGGCGATACCGGCCGGCCGCCAGCCCCTGGCCTGCGACTGCGCCTTGCGTACCTTCCACGGCGGCATGCCCAGCGAGCCGGCCATCCGGAACGGGTCCCCCCGCCCCGCGGCGCCCACTTTCGCCACCGTGCGCACCGCGTCGGCCAGCGCGTCGGCCACCAACACCGCCGGCACACCCAGCACAAGCGCCCAGCGCAACGCCTCCAACGCGCCGGCCCGGTCGCCGGTGATCGCCTTCTCGGCGACCGCAAAGCCGGTCACCTCGGCCCTGCCGCGGTGGTAGCGCCGCACGGCGTCCACGTCTACCGGGCCCTCGGTGTCGGCGACCAGCTGTGCGGTGGCCGAGGCGAGCTCGCGCAGGTCGTTGCCGACCGCGTCGAGCAGTACCCGCAGCCCGTCCTGAGTGATTCGGCCGCCGGCCTGGCGCACCTCGCCCCGCACGAAGTCCGACCGCTCGTCGTACTTGGCCAGCTTCGCGCAGGTCGTGACCTCGGCGCCGGCCTCGCGCAGCGCATCGGTCAGCGCCTTGCCCTTGGCTCCTCCGCTGTGCAGTACCAGCAGGCTCACCCCGTCCGCCGGGTCCGCGAGGTACTCGGTGACCGCGGCGGTCAGCTCCTTGGCCGCGTCCTGCGCGCCCTCCAGCACCACCACCCGGCTCTCGGCGAACAGTGAGGGGCTCACCAGCTCGGCCAGCTCACCTCGGCTCAGCCCGGCGGCGGACACCTTGCGCAGCTCCGCGCTCGGGTCGCCGGCCCTCGCCGTGGCCAGCGCCGCGGCGACGGCCCGCTCCACCAGCAACTCCTCGTCGCCCACGATCAGGCGCAGGGGGACCGGGCGCACGCTGATGGTGCCGTCGCGGCTCATGGGCACATCGTGTCAGCTCGGGCTCGGCAGGGGTGAGCGCGCTCCCAGATCAGGCTTCCGGGTAGGCGGCGCGCGTGAACGTGACGTAACGTGATAGCTGATCGCCAAGGCGGTCGCGACCCGGCAACGGGTGACAATCGAATACGGCTCATCCAGAGGGGTAGAGGGAAACGGCCCTACGAAGCCCCGGCAACCGGCGTTGACCGATCTGCGCATAGCCGACGCGCAGCCGTCCGCAGTGACGAGGTCGTCGACGATCACGGTGCCAATTCCGACCCGTGCCACGGGACAGATGAGGAGACCTCGCGATGACTAGCAGTGCCACGCTCAAAACGACCACCACCGGCCTGGACCTCGGTCCCGCGCGGGCCCTGTCCTGCCGCGAGTGCGGCCACGAGGTCCCGCTGGCCGCCGAGTTCGCCTGTCCGGAGTGTTTCGGCCCGCTCGAGGTGGCCTACGACTTCACCGGGGTGACCAGAGAACGGATCGAGTCCGGCCCCAAGTCGATCTGGCGCTACGCCTCCCTGCTGCCGGTGCCGAGCACCGTGGCCCAGCACCCCAACACCGAGCCCGGCCTGACCCGGTTGGTGCGTGCCGAGCGGCTGGGCAAGGAGCTGGGCATCAAGCGGCTGTGGGTCAAGGACGACACCGGCAACCCGACCCACTCGTTCAAGGACCGGGTGGTCGCGGTCGCCCTCGCCGCCGCCCGTGAGCTGGGCTTCAGTGTGTTGGCCTGCCCTTCGACCGGCAACCTGGCCAACGCGGTGGCCGCCGCCGCCGCCCGCGCCGGCTGGCGTTCGGTGGTGCTCATCCCGAGTTCGCTGGAGCAGGCGAAGATCCAGATGACCGCGGTGTACGGCGGCACGCTGATCGCGGTGAACGGCAACTACGACGACGTCAACCGGTTGGCCACCGAGCTGGCCGCCGAGGAGGAGGACTGGGCGTTCGTCAACGTGAACGTCCGGCCCTACTACGCGGAGGGCTCGAAGACGCTCGGTTTCGAGGTCGCCGAGCAGCTCGGCTGGCGGCTGCCCCGGCAGGTGGTGGTGCCGGTGGCCTCCGGGTCGCAGCTGACCAAGGTCGACAAGTCGTTCCGTGAGCTGGGTGAGCTCGGGCTGGTCGAGCCCACCGCCTACCGGATGTTCGGCGCCCAGGCCACCGGGTGCTCGCCGATCTCGACGGCGTTCGCCGAGGGCCTCGACGTGGTCCGGCCGGTCCGGCCGGACACGATCGCCCGCTCGCTGGCCATCGGCAACCCGGCCGACGGGCCGTATGTGCTGGACAGCGTGCGTCGCACCGGCGGCGCGGTGGCCGACGTCTCCGACACGGAGGTGGTCGACGCGATCCTGCAGCTGGCTCGCACCGAGGGCATCTTCGCCGAGACCGCGGGTGGGGTCACCGTGGCCACCGCCCGCAAGCTCGTCGAGTCCGGCCAGCTCGATCCGGACGCCGACACGGTGCTGCTGATCACCGGTGACGGGCTCAAGACGCTGGACGCGGTTGCGGACCAGGTCGGGCCGAGCGCCACGGTGGACGCGTCCACCGCCGCCGTCCGTCAGGCGCTGCGCCAAGTCTGAGGCAGCCGGCCGCCGCGGTCAGCCACGCCTCGGCGCAGGCTGGGGGTAGCCCCTTGCCACCGCCGCCGGACCGGCCCTGGTCGCCACCACCGCCACGTCCCCGGACTCGTCGGTACGGCGTACCAGCACGCCGGCCTGGCGCAGCCTGCCAAGCAGCGACTGGTTCGGGTGGCCGTACCGGTTGCCCGCGCCCACGCTGACCAGCGCAAGCCGAGGGTGTACCCGAGCCAGGAAGGCCGGCAGCGAGTACCGGCTGCCGTGGTGCGGAACCTTGAGCACATCCGCACGCAGGTCGGCGCCCGAGGACAGCAGGTCGGCCTGGGCGAGCAGTTCGACGTCACCGGTCAGCAACACCGTGCCCGCGGCGGTGTGCGCCCGCATCACCACCGAGGTGTCATTGACCTCGGAGCCGTCCTCCGGGTCGATGTCGCTGTGCGGGTGCACCGGGCCGAGCACGTCCAGCGCCAACCCTGACCAGTGCAGGTGCTGCCCGCTGTGCAGCTCGACCAGCCGCGACCCTTGCGCCGCCACGACCCGTCTGACCTGGTCGAACGCCCACTCCGGGCGGTGCACCGGCCCCACCGCGACGGCTGCGGCGCCGCGCCCGGCCAGCGCGGCGGCCAGCCCACCGATGTGGTCGGCGTGCAGGTGGGTCAGCACCACGAGGGCCAGTGACACCACACCCAGCCGGCGCAGGCAGCCGTCCACCGCGCCGGTCTCGGTGCCGGTGTCCAC
>DASYBQ010000054.1:0-13130 GCA_036500625.1 Pseudonocardia sp.
ACGTTGCACCGGTCCTCGATGAGCTGGTGCGCCTGCCCGGCCGCATCCAGGGGCAGGACGCGGTCCACCGGGGCACGCAGCCGGCCGGCCCCGGCCAGCCGCCACAGCCGCTCGCGGTTGGCCAGGTAGGCATCGGTGAGCCGGGTGGCGAAGTGCGACATGTTGAATCCGATCACCGTCCGGCTGTGCACCCGCAGGCCGTTGGCGTCCACCCGCCCGCCCTCGGCGCTGAACGTGACCAGCCGCCCGAACGGGGCCAGCGTGTCCAGCGCCCGCGCCTGCACGTCCCCTCCGACGCTGTCCAACACAACGTCCACCGGCGCCAGCTCGCCAAGCTCGTGGTAGCCGAGCACCTCGGCGACTCCCAGCGCGTGCAGCGCCTCGATCTTCCGCCGGAAAGCACCGGGGCCCACCGCGCCGGCCACCCGCCCGGCGCCGAGGGCGTCGGCCAGCTGGGCCGCCAGCTGGCCGGTGGCCCCGGCCGCAGCGGTGACCAGCACGCTTTCACCTTCCAGTAGACCTGACGCGCCGAGTGCTCCGAGCGCAACCTGCCCGCCACGCACCGCGGTCACGGCGGTGTGGTCGTCGACGTCGTCCGGCACGGCGGCCAGCATGGGCACCGCCACCACGGCGTACTCCGCGTAGCCGCCGGCGAAGGCCGGCCCGGCGGCCCGCTGCCCGATCCGCCACCCCGTCACGCCGGCGCCGAGACCGGCCACCCGGCCCACCACGTCGCCGCCGGGGGCGTGCGGCAGCGTGACGCCGCCACCTTGCGGCCTACCCCTGGCCAGCCGGACCACCGGCAGTGTCACGCCCACCGCGTCCAGCTCGAGCAGTACCTGCCCCGCGCTCGGCGCGGGGACCGGGACATCGTCCACCCGCAGCGCCTCGGGCCCGCCGTAGTCGTGGAACCGCACCGCCCGCACCCGCGCGCCCTCCTCGACGTCCCCGCACACCCGACCCGCGCAGGTTACGGCCTCGCGGCGCACCCTGTGTACAACCGTCGCGGCTGTGCACAACTCCGCCGACTACGCGCCCGGCTGGCCGCGGCGGCGGGCCGGTCCGGCCACCATGGGCCGGGTGGACACTCGAGGGCTGCTGGCCGGCCTGCTGGACCTGGTGCTGCCGGTGCTGTGCGCGGGTTGCGGCATCCCGAGCGGCCTGGTGGACTCGGGCGGCGGGCCTGGCGCCCTGGCGATGGCCGGCCGAGATGACCGCCCGGCATGGTGTGCGCGCTGCGCGGCGAGCATCGGGCGGCCCCGGATCGTGCGTACCCCGAGGGGGTTGCCGCCCACGGTCGCGGTGGGGCATTACTCCGGGGCCCTGCGCGGCGCGTTGCTGGCCTACAAGGAGCACGGGCGCCGCGAGCTGGCGGTGCCGCTGAGCGGTCTGCTCACCGAGGCGCTGCTTGCCGCGCCGGTGTGGGGCCAACCGGCCGCCCGGCGGTGGTGGCTGGTGCCCGCGCCCTCCCGGCGGGCGGCCGCGCGGGCCCGGGGCGGCGACCACATGCGGTCGGTGGCCGTCCGGGTCGCGGAACGGCTGGCCGCCACGGGCGCCTGCGCCGGCACCAGCGCGGCCGTGGGCATGCACCGGGCCGCGCGGGACTCAGTGGGCCTGGATGCCAGGGAAAGGGCGGCGAACCTGGCCGGCCGGGTACTGGTCCGGTCGGCAGATCTGCCGCCGGCCGGATCGACCGTGGTGCTGCTGGACGACGTGATCACCACGGGCGCAACGGTCCGGGCCTGCGTCGAGGCGCTGGCCAGGGCGGGAACGCCGGTGTGCGGCTGTCTGGTGCTCTGTGATGCCACCGGTTCCGAGCGCGCCGCAGATGGGTCCGGCGGACCCAGGAGAAGGTGATATATGCCCTCCCACGTTACCGCGTACGGACACCGCGGGGAACACCGTTCGGCGAGTCCGCCCAGGTGTGGGCTCCTACCCGGTAAGGGGTGTTGCCGGACCGTGATGCAGGTTACGGTGCGAAGCCACCACCTGAACGGGTGGTGAAGGACGAGTAACCCAGCGAGACCAGATTCAACTGCCCGACGCTCAAGTGCGAGGGAGGTCCGAGTGGAGATAGTCGTCAGTGGTCGGAACGTGGAGGTGCCGGAACATTTCCGGGTCCACGTCACCGACAAGCTCACCCGGTTGGAACGGTACGACCACAAGCTCATCGGGATGGAGGTAGAACTCTTCCACGAGCGCAACCGCCGGCAGGCCAAGAGCTGCCAGCGGGTGGAGCTCACCGGGCGGGGCTGCGGCTCCGTCGCTCGCGCGGAGGCGTGCGGGCCCGACTTCTACGCGGCGCTGGACAGCGCCATCGGCAAGCTCGAGTCGCGGCTGCGCCGAGCTCACGACCGCCGGCGGGTGCCGTACAACCGCCGGGCGCGCAGCACAGTACGCACCATGGGTGGCACCAGCACCGCCGTTCTCGAGGAGGAGCTGGCCGCCGAGCGGACCGATCAATTCCCCGCGGTGGACATTCCATCCCCGCGCGGCCCCGGCATGCCCGGGATGTCCGGGATCTCTTCGAAGCTCGATGAGCATCTGCCCGGTCAGATCGTCCGCCACAAGGAACACACCGCCAAGCCGATGTCTGTCGACGACGCGCTGGCCGAGATGGAGCTGGTCGGCCACGACTTCTATCTGTTCGCCTGTGTGGAGACCGGCCAGCCGAGCGTTGTCTACCGGCGCAAGGGCTACGACTACGGGGTAATCCGCCTGGCCTGAGGACAGTTTTCCTTCCTGCTATCCGCCGAGGGCACGGGCTTGACCGCCCGTGCCCTCGGCTTGGTTTTGTGCAGTGCCTAACATGGGGGTCGGGAAGGCGTCCGCGGGTGCGGCCGCATCGCGAACCATGAGCTGAGGTCATCCGGTGGTTTTGAACCGTCTGCTCCGTGCCGGTGAGACGAAGTTGGTGAGGCGCCTTTCGCGCGTCGCCGACCACGTGGACACCTTCGAGGCGGAGATCGAGTCGCTCTCGGACGCGGCGCTGTCTGCCAAGACCGAGGAGTTCCGGGGGCGGCACGGCCGCGGCGAGTCGCTCGACGACCTGTTGCCCGAGGCTTTCGCGGTAGTCCGCGAGGGTGCACGGCGCACCATCGGGCAGCGTCCGTTCAAGGTCCAGCTGATGGGTGGCGCCGCGCTGCACCTCGGCAACGTCGCGGAGATGAAGACCGGTGAGGGCAAGACCCTGACCTGCGTACTGTCCGCCTACCTCAACGCGATCTCGGGCGAGGGCGTGCACGTGGTCACGGTGAACGACTACCTGGCCAAGCGCGACGCGGAGAACATGGGTCGGATCCACCGGTTCCTCGGCCTGACCGTCGGGGTGATCCTGAACGAGATGCAACCACCGGAGCGCCGCGAGGCCTACCTGGCCGACGTCACCTACGGCACCAACAACGAGTTCGGCTTCGACTACCTGCGTGACAACATGACCTGGCTGACCGAGGACATGGTGCAGCGCGGGCACAACTTCGCGGTGGTCGACGAGGCCGACTCGATCCTCATCGACGAGGCCCGCACCCCGCTGATCATCTCCGGGCCGGCCGAGCAGAGCGCCCGCTGGTACACCGAGTTCGCTCGGCTCTCCCCGCTGATGGTCAAGGACGTGCACTACGAGGTCGACGAGCGCAAGCGCACCGTCGGGGTCAGCGAGGAGGGCGTCGCCTACATCGAGGACCAGCTCGGCATCGAGAACCTCTACGAGTCGGCGAACACCCCGCTGGTCGGCTACCTGAACAACGCGCTGAAGGCCAAGGAGCTGTTCAAGCTCGACAAGGACTACATCGTGCGCGACGGCGAGGTGCTCATCGTCGACGAGTTCACCGGCCGGGTACTGATGGGCCGGCGCTACAACGAGGGCATGCACCAGGCCATCGAGGCCAAGGAGAAGGTGGAGATCAAGGCCGAGAACCAGACGCTGGCCACGATCACCCTGCAGAACTACTTCCGGCTCTACGACAAGCTCTCCGGCATGACCGGTACCGCCCAGACCGAGGCGGCCGAGCTGCACCAGATCTACAAGATGAACGTGGTCAGCATCCCGACCAACCGGCCGATGGTGCGCGCCGACCGGCCGGACCTGATCTACAAGACCGAGCCGGCCAAGTTCGAGGCCGTGGCGGACGACATCGCAGCCCGCCACCGGGGTGGCCAACCGGTGCTGGTCGGTACCACCAGCGTGGAGAAGTCCGAGTACCTGTCCAAGCTGCTGGTGCAGCGCCAGATTCCGCACGAGGTGCTCAACGCCAAGCACCACGAGCGGGAGGCCACCATCGTGGCGCAGGCCGGGCACGCCGGCGCGGTCACGGTGGCCACCAACATGGCCGGTCGAGGCACCGACATCATGCTCGGCGGAAACCCCGAGTTCATGGCCGAGCAGGACCTGCGCGGGCGTGGGCTCGACCCGGTGGACAGCCGCGAGGAGTACGAGCACGCCTGGCACGGGGTGCTGACCGATGCCAAGGACCAGGTTGCGGCCGAGGCCGAAGAGGTGCGGGAGGCCGGCGGCCTCTACGTGCTGGGCACCGAGCGCCACGAGTCCCGACGGATCGACAACCAGCTGCGCGGTCGGTCCGGCCGCCAAGGTGACCCCGGCGAGTCCCGCTTCTACCTCTCCCTCGGCGACGAGCTGATGCGCCGGTTCAATGGCCAGGCCGTTGAATCGATCATGAATCGGCTGAACGTGCCTGACGACGTGCCGATCGAGGCCGGCATGGTCACCAAGGCCATCCGCAGCGCGCAGACGCAGGTCGAGCAGCAGAACTTCGAGATCCGCAAGAACGTGCTCAAGTACGACGAGGTGATGAACCAGCAGCGCAAGGTGATCTACGCCGAGCGCCGCAGGGTGCTTGCCGGGGAGAACCTGCGCGAACAGGTCGACCACATGATCAGCGACGTGGTCGGCGCCTACATCGACGGCGCCACCTCGGCGGGCTACGCGGAGGACTGGGACTTCGACGCGCTGTGGACCGCGCTGGGCACGCTGTACCCGGTCAGCATCCGGTGGCAGGACCTTGTCGACGAGGCGGACAGCGGCGACGAGTTCGGCGAGCCGATCGACCTGGGCCGTGACCTGCTGCACGAGAAGGTGCTGGCGGATGCCCGCGAGGCCTACCAGCGCCGCGAGGTGGAGATCGACGAGGCCATCCCCGCGCAGGGCGGCATGCGCGAGCTGGAACGCCAGATCCTGCTCACCGTGCTGGACCGCAAGTGGCGTGAGCACCTCTACGAGATGGACTACCTCAAGGAGGGCATCGGACTGCGTGCGATGGCGCAGCGCGACCCGCTGATCGAGTACCAGCGCGAGGGCTTCGACATGTTCGCCGCGATGCTGGAGGGCATCAAGGAGGAGGCCGTCGGGTATCTGTTCAACGTGCAGGTCGCCCCGGTCGAGGAGACCACCCGGCCGGACATGGCGATCGACCCGACCAGCGCCGCCGAGCCGGCGACCGCCGCCGAGCCGGCCACCGCGCCGGCGGCGAACGGGTCGGTGCCCAGCGGCAAGCGTGCCCGGCACGCCGCCCGTGCCGAGGACGCGACCGGGCCGGCAGCCACCGACCCGCCCGCCGGAGTGCCGGCCGCGCTGCGCGGTGCCAGCGGTGCCCCGATCGGCGCGGCGACCCCGTCGGCCAGCCAGCTGCGCTACAGCGGCCCGGACGAGGACGGCGCCGAGGTACGCAGCGGCGGCGCCCGCCGAGCGGGCAGGTCCACCGAGGCCACCGGCGAGCCCGCACGCAACCAGCCGTGCCCGTGCGGCTCGGGCCGCAAGTACAAGCACTGCCACGGCGCTCGCACCGGCGCCCGAGGCTGAACACCGCCGACCCGCTGTGTGCCTCAGCCCAGTCGCAGCGCGGTGCAGCGCCATAGTTGGCTCCGTTCCGGGTCGGCCTCGACGGTGTCGAAGCGGGCGGCCAACGCGCGGTACCGGCCTCGCCGGCGCCACACCGCGCTGACCTCGGCCACCCCGTCGGTCGGGATGCAGGTACGCAGTGCGCGCAGGCCGGCCCCGGGACTGATGCCGGCCGCGGTCGGCGGTGCCGCCCGGTGCCGGGCGGGCACCGGGGGCGACCAGCGTTGCCGAAGATCGGCCTGGCTGGCGGCGAGCATGACGTAACGCAGCACCGACTCGCTGACCAGGCCGGTCAGCTGGCCCGGTGGGCGGTGGCCGGAGACGACCTCCAGAGCCAGGCGCAGGGTGCGCTCCACGCTGTACCGCAACGCTCGCTCGCCCGGGTCGGGCTCCCCTTCGTCCGGACGGAGCTCCGCGCCCCGCGGCCAGGACACCGGCTCGGCCAGCCCGGCGAGCCGCGTCGGCTCCAACTGGGGCATCACGCGCACTCCACCGGGCCGCCGCGATGGCGGCGCCGGATCGTGTGGCGCCGGATCGTGCGGCGGCGGCGCCGAGCGCGGCCGAGGCACCGGCGCCAGCGGCGCGGGCGCCAGTGGCAGTGCGGCCGAGGGCAGTGCGGCCGGCAGCGGGCTCGGGCGGTACAGAGCTGTGGTCATGTCTCCTCCTGCGCACGACGGCGTCAAGAACCAGTCACGGTGAATCGGAGACGACCCGGGCAACGGCCGGTCGCCGGGTGAACGCCGGATGGGCGGCCGGTGCGTTCGAGGGCGCGGTCAGTATGGCGTGGGAGCCCGACAGATCCGCCGCGCTTCGCGCGCGGCGTTCGCGAATGTCAGCATCCGATTCTCTGACACGGCGAGTCGCTATCGGTGTGAAGGGACCAGGTGCTCCAGCAACGCGACGGCCGCCGGGTTGGCCGGCCCCGGCGCGCGGCCCACCAGCGTGACCGTCCAGCGCGTCTCGGGTTCGGCGAGCTCGGCGATCGCCAGGCCGGACGTGGAGCGCGCCAGCGTCTCCTGGACCACGGCGACACCGATCCCGTTGCGCACCAGCGCCAGCTGTACCTCCACCTGGGTGACCCGGCCGACGATCCGACGCCGCAGGCCGAGCCGACCGGTCACTCGGCCGAGAATGGTCGTGACCCCGCTACCTTCGGTCAACTCGACGAACGGCTCGCCGGCCAGCTCCGCCCACCGCACTCGCGCACGCCCCGCGAGTGGGTGGTCCGTTGGCATGATCAGCACCAGCCTCTCGCCGAAGACTGTGCGGCCGACAAGGTCGTCGGCCACCGGTTCGTCCGAGCCCAGGTAGGCGAGATCAAGTTCGCCGTCACGCAACCGCTCCCGCAGCACGGCAACAGTGGCGTTCCACACGCTGATCTGGATGCCGGGGTACTTGCGGTGGAACGCGGCCAGGCCGCTGGGCAGATCCACCGGGCCGAGCCACTGGATCATGCCGATGGCCACCTGCCCCTGGTGCAGCCCGGCGACAGCGCGCACCGCGTCGGCGGCCGCCGAGGACTCGGCGAGCATCCGCCGGGCTGCGGGCAGGAAAGCCATCCCCGCCTGGGACAACGAGACACGCCGGGTGGTCCGCTCGAACAGCGGGGCACCCAGCTCCCGCTCCAGGTTGCGGATCGAGGTGCTCAACGCGGACTGCACGATCGAGGCCGAGCGCGCCGCGGCGGTGAAACTGCCGTGCTCGACCACGGCCAGCACGTGCTCGATCTGACGTAGCTCCATTCCATCTATTTTATAGATGACTTTGAGTAAAATAATGTGTTGGCCAGAATAATGGACCGCCCGCAGGATGGCTGTCGTGAGTGCGAACCGCCGCGTCATCGCGAGCATGGCCTTCGCCACCGGTGCCGTGGTGGCCAACATCTACTACGCCCAGCCGCTGGAGGAGACCCTTGCCGGCGCGTTCCACGCCGGTACCTCGGCGATCGGCCTGCTGATCACGCTGACCCAGCTGGGGTACGCGGTCGGGCTGGCCACCCTGGTGCCGCTGGGCGACCTGGTCGAGCGGCGGCGCTTGTTGGTCGTGCTGCTGGCGGGTTGTGTGCTGGGGCTGGCGGTGATGGCCGCCGCGCCGACGTTCGCGGTCATCGCGTCGGCGGCGGTGTTGGTGGGGCTCACCTCGGTGGCGGTGCAGGTGATCGTGCCGTTCGCCGCGCACCTGGCCGAGGAGGGCAGGCAGGGCCAGGTGGTCGGCACCGTGATGGGTGGCCTGCTGATCGGGGTGCTGGTGTCGCGCACCGTCTCCGGGGTGCTGGCCGGGCTGGTCGGCTGGCGCTGGGTGTTCGGCCTCGCCGCCCTGCTCACCGCCTTGGTCGCGGTGCTGCTCTGGCGGGAGCTGCCGGTGCTGGCGCCGACCGCGCGGATGAGCTACCGGTCGCTGTTGGCCTCGGTGCTGCGGTTGGTCCGGGAGGAGCCGGTGCTGCGCTACCGGATGGCCTACGGCGCGCTGGGGATGGGCGCCTTCAGCATGTTCTGGTCCACCAGTGGCTTCCTGCTGGCCCGTGCGCCCTATCACTGGAACGAGATCCAGATCGGATTGTTCGCGCTGCTCGGGGTGGCGGGGGCCGTGGTGGCGAAGTTCGCCGGCAAGCTCGTCGACCGCGGGTACGCCCGGCTGACCACGCCGGCGTTCGCGCTGCTCATCGCGGTGAGCTTCATTCCGCTCGCGCTCGGCGGCCACCTGCTCGTCGCGTTGGTCATCGGCGTGCTGCTGTTCGACTTCGGTGTGCAAGGGCTCCACATCACCAACCAGGGCATGATCTACCCACTGCGCCCGGATGCCCGCAGTCGGCTGAACACTGCCTACCTCACCGCCTACTTCGTCGGTGCCACGCTCGGCAGCGCGCTGGCCGCGGTGGCCTATGGGGCATCCGGCTGGGCCGGAGTCTGCGTGCTCGGTGGTGCGCTCCCGCTGCTGGCCTGCGGTCTGTTCCTGGTGGAGCAGCTGCGCTGGGGTGCCCGGCGCGACACCACCCAACGAGCCGAACAACGCGCCTGACGTGACTGGCGTAGTGCCCTCCTGAGGGCACTGCGCACTCACGAGGCGCGGGTCAGCGGAAGGCCTCGCTGTGCTCGTGGGCCCACTGCGCGAAGGTGCTCGGCGGGCGCCCGGTGACCTGCTCGACGGTCGGCAGTATTTTCTCGGGCTCGGGCTCGGGGTCGGCCAGCCGGGCCCAGATGTGCAGCAGGCTGTCCACCACCGGCGCGGGCATGGCGCGCAGCAGCTGCGCGCGGGCCTGTTGCGGGGTCTGCTCCTCGAACCGGATGTCGCGGCCGGCCGCGACGCCGATCGAGGCCACCTGTTCGAGCTGGGTGAGGGTGTGCGGACCGGTCAGCTGGTACGCGGCACCTTCGTGGCCGTCCTCGAGCAGAGCGGCGGTGGCCACCGCCGCGATGTCCCGCTCGTGGACGGGGGCGCTGGCCAGCTCCGGGTAGGGCGCGCGCACCACACCTTCGGCCCGGATCGACGGCGCCCAGCCCAGTGCGTTCGCCGCGAACCCGCCGGGCCGGACGAACGTCGCGGCCAGTCCCGACGCGGTGACCGCGTCCTCCACCTCACGGTGCATCGCGCCGATCAGGTTACGTTCGTCGTGGTCGAGCACCGCGCTGGCGGACAGCAGCACCACCCGGCGCACACCGCGGCGCCTGGCCAGGGCAAGCACCTGCTCGGCGGTCTCCGGCCGGGGGAACAGGAACAGCCGCTCGATGCCGCGCAGCGCCCCGTCCAGCGAGTCGGGCTCGGCCAGGTCGGCGCCGAACACCTCGGCGCCCCGCGGCAGCCTGGCCGCGTCCGGGTTGCGGGTGACCGCGCGCACCCGCCGGCCGGCGGCCAGCAGTTGCGCCACAACGTTGCGACCGACATTGCCGGTCGCGCCGGTGACCAGGATCATCGTGTCTCCTAGCGATATCACGGATGCCGGGGCAGAGTCTGGTACACGAACAGCGGTTTAGGTCAAGGCGGGCGGAAACTCGGTCGTGTGGCGGCCGGCGAGGGTTCACACTTGCCGGACCGCCGCGGCGTGGACAAGGGGGAGGGTCGATGCGGGACAGTGGGTGGGCCGTCGAGGTGGCCGATCTGGTGAAGCGGTACCCGAGGGCATCGGCCAACGCGGTGGACGGGCTGTCCTTCGCGGTGCCGCCCGGCGAGGTGTTCGGACTGCTCGGCCCCAACGGGGCAGGCAAGACGACCACGGTCGGCATTCTGACCACCCGGGTGATGCCGACGGAGGGATTGGCGAAGGTCGCCGGCCTGGACGTGGTGCGGGACGCGGTGGCGGTGCGCTCCCGGCTGGGTGTGGTGCCCCAGCGGGTGAACCTGGACCGTGCGCTCACCGTGCGGAACAACCTCATCTTTCATGCCGCCTACCACGGGCTTTCCCGCTCCGACCGGGCGGCGCGGGCCGACGAGATGCTGGACCGGATGGGGCTGGCGGACAAGGCGAGGCAGGACGTCGACAAGCTCTCCGGCGGCCAGTCGCAGCGGCTGATGATCGCGCGCGGGCTGATGCACCGGCCCAGCGTGCTGTTCCTGGACGAGCCGTCCACCGGGCTGGACCCGCAGGCAAGGCTGTTCGTGCACGACCGGGTGCGAACGCTGCGCGAGGACGGCGTCACCGTCATGCTCACCACGCACGACATGGACGAGGCGGCCAAGCTCTGTGACCGGGTCGGCATCGTGGACCACGGCCAGATGCTCGCGCTGGACACCCCGGCCGCGCTGGTCCGCTCGCTGCCTGGCAGCGCGACCCTGGAGGTCGGCGTACGGGCCGGCGGGGTGCCGGCCGAGTCAGTGGTCGAGGCGCTCGGCGAGCTGGCCGGCGTGGAGCGCGTCGAGCTGCTCGGCTCGGTCACCGGCCGCAACGAGCTCGGTGCCGGGCCGGCATCGGTCGTCGGGCCCGCGCTCGGCGACCGGTCCGACGGATCCAGGACCGAGGTCGCCACCGCGGCCCGCACCGGGACGGACCCGGACACGGACACCACGCAACGGCTGCGGATCTACGTGGCCGGCGAGCCGGCCGCGCTGGTCGGCCCGGTGGTGTCGGTGTTGTCCGCGCGGGGTGCCTCGGTGGCGGACATGTCACTCGGCGAGGCGACCCTGGAAGACGTGTTCATCGGCTTGACCGGGAGGGACCTGCGATGAGTGGCACACCGGCCGAACTGGTCAGCGCCGCGCGCACCACGCCGACACGGGCCTTCCTCGCGGTGCTGGGCCGTGACGTGCATGTGACCGGCAAGGAGATCTACGCGTTCCTGGCGCAGACGTTGATCCAGCCGTTCTTCTTCCTGTTCATCTTCGCCAAGGTGCTCGGCAACGCCGGTTTCGTGTCGGCGGGCTACGGCCAGATCATGCTGCCCGGCCTGCTCGCGCTGAACGCGTTCTTCGGGGCGCTGCAGGCGGTCACCTTGCCGCTGGTGTTCGACTTCGCCTGGACCAGGGAGATCGAGGACCGGCTGCTCGCGCCGATCCCGATCCCGTTGGTCGGCGTGGAGAAGATCGTCTTCGGTGGGTTGCGCGGGTTGCTCGCCTCGGTGCTCATGGTGCCGATCGGGTTCGCCGTGCTGCCCGACGTGTCCTGGCCGGTCGAGGGGCTGGCGCCGGCCCTGCTGATCACCGCGCTCGGCGCGGTGCTCGGCGGCGCGGTCGGCCTGACCATCGGCACCCTGGTAACCGCACGCCGGGTGAGCGTGATGTTCGCGGTGATCTTCGCACCGCTGATGTTCACCGGCTCCGTGCAGTTCCCGTGGTATGCACTGGCCAGCGAGCGATGGTTCCAGGTGGTCTGCGCGCTCAACCCGTTGACCTACGTCAGCGAGGGCATCCGCGCCAGCCTGGTGCCGGGTGTGCCACACCTGCCCTACTGGCTGTGTCTGCTGGTCACCGTGCTGGCACTGGTCGGGTTCACCTGGGCGGGCAGCCAGGGCTTCCTGCGCCGCGCCCTCGACTGAACGCCTCGGCCCAGGCGGTCGAGCCACCGTCGAGGAGGTTGTGACGGCCCGAGGTATCGGGACCTGGGTCAGCGGGGCCGCACCGAGACGTGGTGCGGGCGCAGGTCCTCGACCTTGGTCACGCCGAGCAGCGCCATGGTCCGGGCCACCTCGTCGGCGAGGATGCGCACCGCCCTGGCCACCCCGCGCTCGCCGCCGGCCATCAGCCCGTACAGGTACGCCCGACCGACGAGTGCTGCGCCCGCGCCCATGGCGAGCGCGGCCACCACGTCGGCGCCGGTGGTGATGCCGGTGTCCACCAGCACCTCGACCCGGTCGTCGAGCGCCTCCCGCACCGGTGCCACCAGTTCGAGCGGGACCGGCGCCCGGTCCAGCTGGCGGCCGCCGTGGTTGGACAGCAGCACGGCGTCCACCCCCGCGTAGGCGACCCGCTTGGCATCGGCGACCGTCTGCACCCCCTTGGCGACCAGCGAGCCCGGCCAGGTGGCACGCAGCCACTCCAGGTCGACCATGGTTGCCGACGGGTCGAACATGCGGTCGATGAGCTGGCCCGGTGTGCCGCCGCTCGAGCTCATGTTGGCGAAGCGCAGCGGCTCGGTGGTCACCAGGTCGAACCACCAGCGCGGGTGCATCGCCCCGTCCGCGAAGGTGCGCAAGGTCAGCTGGGGCGGAATGGTCAGTCCGTTGCGCACGTCACGCAGCCGGGCGCCGGCCACCGGGGTGTCCAGCGTGATCATCAGCGTGTCGTAGCCGGCCGAGGACGCGCGGGCCAACAGGTCGGCGGCCGGCGTGCGGTCCCGCCACAGGTAGAGCTGGAACCACTTGCGGGCGGCCGGGCCCTCGGCGGCCATCTCCTCGATGGTGGTGGTGCCCATGGTGGACAGCGCGTACGGAATGCCCTCCCGCTGCGCGACCCGGACCACCGCACGCTCGCCCTCGGTGTGCATCATCCGGGTGAAACCGGTCGGGCCCAGGGCGAACGGCTGGGCGGACGGGCGGCCGAGGATCATCGTCTCGGTGCTGACCTTGGACACGTCGGTCAGCACCGACGGGTGGAATTCCAACCTGTTGAACAGGTCTCTTGCCCGGCGCAGCGCCAGCTCGCCGACCCCCGCCGCGCCGTCGGTGTAGTCGAAGACCGCCCTCGGGGCACGGCGCATCGCCAACCGGCGCAGGTCGGCAATGGACGCGGCGCGCTCCAACCCGCCGAGTTGGAAAGGCGCGGGACGCAACAGCTCGCGCAGCTCGGACAGCTCAGGTAGTCGGCGACGCACCACGACCACACTACGACCCGTGAGTGTTGGGGGGGG
>DASYBQ010000055.1:0-12030 GCA_036500625.1 Pseudonocardia sp.
CTCTTGGCCGCCGGCCCCGCCCTCGACATCAGCGGCGCCCTGCGATCGCCGCCCGACAACCACAAGGGGTCCGGATGGTGTGCTGGGAGCCCCGACTCGGTGTGCCCGGACGCCCGACTCGCGGGACAGGGGCACGATCACGTCACGCTGGCCGGCTGGGTCAGGGCGGTCAGGGGCCGAGGAGGGTGTCCAGGTGGGGGTTGGTGAAGACGCGGTCCGGGTCGCGGCGGTCCCGTAGCGCGAGGAAGTCGTCCAGCTTGGGGTAGGCCGGGGCCAGCTCGGAAATCGTCCACGGGTGGCGTTTGCCCCAGTGCGGGCGGCCGGCGTGCGCGCCGAGTACTTCCGAGGCGAGCTGGGTCATCGGCTCGGGGTCGACGCCGGCGGCGGTGTGCACGGCGACCCAGCCGGTGTTCCGGCCGTACGCCGGGTGCAGCCAGCCCGGCTCGGCCGGCCCGACCCGCACCTCGAGCGGGAAGCCAACGTCTAGCTCCCGTTCGCTGATCGCGGCCAGCAGCTCGCGGACCCCATCGGCCAGCGCCGCGCGGGGCAGCGCCCACTCGCTCTCCTCCCAGCGCACCACCGGCCGGGCCAGCAGCACCCGGTGCGCGAGGTCGGTCGCCGAGCCGGACCCGTTCAGCCTGGTGGCGGCCCGGTTGATCGCCGGAACCAGCCGGGGCACGGTGCGGCCGAGCGCCACCCCGCCACCGACGGCGGCGGAGCGCACCAGCCGCCGCTGCTGGGCGCGCATCGCCGAGGGCGGGGCCGGATGATCGGTCACCTCGTCGGCCCACCGGGCCAGCGCGTCGGTGGCGTAGGGGAACACGGAGAACTCCGCCCACCGGTGCGCGTCCAGGTAGTCGCCGGAGAGCACCTGGTCCAGCGGCATCCGGGCCTGTGACATGCGCAGCACGAACTCCGGGCGCACCGCCAGCTCCACCTCGGTGATCACCCCTAGCGCGCCGAGCGCGGTGCGCGCCGCGTCCATCTCGTCGGGCGGGACCTCCAGCGCCGCTCCGCTGCCTTCCACCATCCGCAGGCCGGTGACCTGTGCGGAAACCGATCCGGTCCGGCTCATGCTGCCGTGTGTGCCGGTGGAGACCGCGCCGGCAACGGTCGGTGTGTCGACGTCGCAGACGCAGGCCAGCGCGAGCTGCCGCTGCGCCAGCATGCCGGCCAGCTCACCGACGCTGGTGCCGGCCCGCACCCGCACCCGGCCCCCGCCGACCCGGACAAGGCCGGTGAGGGCGGACAGATCCAGCGCCACCTCCTCGGCCACCGCGAGCGGGCTGAACGAACCGCCCGCGCCGACCGGGCGGATCCGCTGCCCGCGCGCCGCCGCCCGGCGAACCGCCGCCCGGACACCGGCCTCGTCCAGTGGGCGCACAGTGGCGCTGGGTTGGCAGCGCTGACCGCCCGACCAGTTCGTCCACATGCGCGGGAAGCCTAGTGGGGTGCAACGAGGTCGTCCCGTCCGTTGCGGAAGACCACGCCGCGGATCCCCCGGACGCTACCCGGTCGGCGCATCGCCGCCCTTTCGGCTGTCGCGGTGGCGTCCGTTACGGCGGCCGGCTCACCGGATCGGTGCTCGACCCGGCTCAGCTACCGCTCCCGGGGTGACAGCGACTTGAAGAGTCCGCTGCTGTCCAGGCTGCCCAGCGCGGCACTGCGCTGCTCGAAGTGGCTCGAGTAACGCGGTGAGCCGTCACCGCCACGCGTGTCGTGCCGAGGGCTCTCGTGGCGCCCCGGCTCGTCGGTGGACGCGGTGGCACCGTGTCGCTGCCCGCCGTGCTGTTCCTCGGACTGCCCGTACCCGGACCGGTCGTACTCCGGCTGGTCGGCCTCGGACAACGAGAAGGAGTCGCTGGACAGGGAGCCGGTTGGCAACGACCCGATGTAGTCCACGCCCGCCGAGAGCGGCGTGTCGTAGCTGTCGGCACCCAGCGGGTCGCCGTGCCTCGGCCTGGACTCCAGCGGCGCCCGGTACGGCGCCCCGGCGCCCGACGGCTCCTGGTAGTAGCCCCCGGTACCCAGCGACCCGTAGGACGGCTCGTCGTAGCCGGCCCGGTCGGACTCACCACGGTGCGACGACCCGGTCGGCGACGACTCCCGCTGCGACGACTCGTACGGTGCCGGCTCCTGGGGCAACTCAGTGCCGGGCGAGCCGTGCGACGACCCGTTGTACGCCGACCCGCCATAAGCCGACTGGTAGGACAACTCGTCGTGAGACGACTCGATCCGCGACAGTCCGCTCCGTGACGACTCGTGGCGCGATGAGTCGTGTGGTGACGGTTCCTGCCGCAAGAACTCCAGCTGGGAGGGCTCGTGCTGGGACTCCCACCGAGGAGACTCGCGGTATCCGGTGTTGTACGGATCGGTGGCCGGCGGCTGCGCCCGGCCCGGGTGGTCCAGGCCGAAACCACCGACCGGGGCCAGCGCGGTAGTGGATACCGAGTCGGCCATCGGGTTGTGCTCGAACAGGCTGGTGTCACCGCCCGAGCCGCTGGACTCGACGCCGTGCGGCGGCACAGCAGCCTGCCACTGGCCGCTGGACCGCACACCGGCCGCACCGTTGCGCACGCCGCCGCCCGGCGCGGCATCGCCCGGAGCGGCTCCGTTGACCGGCGAGCCGACGGCACCGCCGACCGGCCCGGGAGGGGGCTGGGAGGTGCCTCGGAAACGCACCGGCGGCGCGGGCGGGTAACCGAGACGAGGAGCGGTGAACTGCTGGCTGACCACCGCGGCGCAGGGCAGCGAGGACTCGATCGCCCGGTTGCGGAACAGCCCGTTCGGCGCGGAGTGCGACTCCCGCCACCTCGGGCTGCCCATCTCGACCTCCGGAGCCGCCTCGCCGTAGGCGTGGAACCCGGTGCCAAGGCTGCCCTCGGCCGGACCCAGCGCGCCGATCGTCGAACGCTCGAGGCCAAGGCTCGGACTGTCGACCGAGCTCACCTTGCCGACCGCCGCACCGTTCGAGGGTGACTGCTCCGTGCGGGCCGAGCCGTTGCGCCGGGCCGAGCCGGTGACCTCCTCGGGCCCGCTCGCGCGGCGCCCCCCGAGGTCAACCGAAGATTCAGACGACGGGGCGGACTCGGCGTCCGCGCCGGATTCGGCGTGCTTCGCCGGGTCGGGCCGGAAACCGCCGGTGCCGTTCGGCTCCGTGTGCGGTCGGTACCCCTCGGAACCGACCACCTCGGGAGACGTCCGATACGCACCCTCACCGGCGGTCTGCCCGGTTCTCCGGCCGGTGTACCCGTCACCCGCTCCGTTCCCGCTGGTCGAACTGGTCGAGGGCGCGTCGCGGACCACTCGAAGCTGGCTGACCGGCGGCGCGTCCTCAGCACGGCGCCGACGCCGGCCCCCGGCCGCGTCGGTGGCCGGACGAAGTCCGGCGCCGACGGTCATCTCGGCCACCGAGCGGTAGCCGCCGGTGCCGGCCGGCCCTTCGGCCTGCAAGGCGTGCTGGTTGGCGGTGTTCAGGCTCGCGGTGTTCAGGCTCGCGGTGTTCAGATTGGGCACCACTCGCAGCCCGCCGGTTGCGCCGCCTGGCCTGCCGTCCCAGCGCGGCACGCCGCCTTCGGCCGCGGCGGCCTCGACCACATTGTTCTCGACCAGGTGTGGCGCCACGCCGGGCGTGCTCTGCTCCGGGTCCAGCAGCGCCCGCGCCGAGGCGAGCCCGCCGCCGGTCGGCGGCTCCTCGAAGCGTCCGGACGGCGGGGCGTGCATCCCCTGGCGCTGGTTGGCCGGGCCGAACGGTGTGCGCCGGGCACCCTGGGGCGGCTGCTGCGGCTGGCGAGCCTGCGGCCCGCCGGGCTGCTGCCGCGGTGGCAGGGGCGCCCCATGGTCGCGCTGCCGCTGACCGGGCTGCTGACCGGCCGGCCCGCGTCCCGGGTCCTGCTCCCACGGCGCCCGCCGCCGGGCATCCCCGCCGCCGGAGGAGTCCGGGCCGGACGAGTCGGACGACGGGCCCGACCGTGGCACGGTCGGACCCACCGAGGGCATGGCGGCCGCGCCGTTCGAAGGGTCGGCGGGTGGCGCGTCGGGCAGTGGCTGTTCCGGCGACGCGACGTCGGTACCGGAGGGCTCAGCCGAGGACTCGACAGCGGACTCGACAGCGGACTCGGAGGACGACATGGGTGGCAGCGGCGGGACGGGTCGCAGTGCGGCCGCGGTACCACTGACGCCGATCTGTCCTCCGGTGATGACGGCCGCGGCGAAGCCCCGGTTCCCCGAGCTGTACATCGGTCCTCCTAGTTGCGTCCGGCCACACCGCACGAGTGTTCGGTGGCCAGCTGCGCCGACCGCCCGATAGTGCTGGTTGGAGTGCCGCACCGCGGGCGTGAAGAGCTCAATAGGTTCAACGCGTGATCGAGGGCCGGGTGATGGGCTCAACGGAGTGAAGGCCGGCCCGCGACGCACTCACTAGCTGTGATTGTGCGACGCATGTGTGTGAGGCTGGATCAGAGGGTAGCGACGCCGTTACGTTGGGTGTTTCGGCTGGTGCGCGGCCGGTGGCATGGTCCAGTGCGTCCGGCCGACCGACCGCAGTACCCGGTGCCGCCCCGAGCGTTCAGCTGGCACACTGTGCGCCCCCGAGCCACCCGCGCCCAGCTGTGCGACCGGGCGCTCCGACTCAGCCGCGTGCGCCGCCCGGCGCCGGCTCGGCACGGCCCGGCGTTCGTCCGAACCCAGCCGCGGCGCAGGCAATTCAGTATTCTGATCCGCCACCGCCTGCGGCATCATCCTCGGTGCCGAGGACACCGGGGCGAGGAACGAGGGCAACGGGGCGGCCAGTGGGTCCCGGTGGAAGTGCTCGACCTGGTGGTCCGCCGCGCGCTCGGCCAGCGCGCGGAAAATAGGCGTGAGCTCGGCCTCGGCGCCTGGCAGGCCGGCCGCGTCGTCCAGCCCCTCCGACCGGCCAGTAGTGGCGTGCTGACTTACCTGGTAGGAGTCTTGCCGTCGCTTGTCCACCTGAGCTCCCGCCTCCTCTCCCGTGCCGTCTGCGCCCGGTGCGGTGTCGAATCCGGTGGACCGGGGCCGTTTTAGGGCTTTTCAACTAGCAACGGTCGGCCCGCGCAGAAGGTGCGGCGCGGAACCGCAAGGTCAGCCAAAACAACTAAGAAGTTCGCGCAAAAAGGATACTTTGTTTTAATTACCTGGGTGCAATTCAGCAACTTCCTGGCCACCGCCGAATCGCGAACAACGTACTGTTCAGGACCGTTTCAGCACCCGGGCCGCGCCCCGAGCAGCGGTGGACGCCAGGATCCAGCCGACCGCGACCAACCCGCCGCTGATCCACTGCGAGGCGCCCTCGGCGCGCCAGTAACCGTCCTCGCCGAGGTTGATGATGGGCAGCAGGGTGTCGGCGGCATACAGCCACGGGTTCCACACCGGCAGCTGCCCGGTGTCGATGCGGGTCAGCGGGTGCAGGCTGAACCACCAGCCGCCGAGCACCCAGAACAGCCCCAGCCAGGCCACCGCCAACCACGGACGGTAACCGAAACCGACCGTGCACCGCTGCAGCTCGCCCCAGACCCGCCCAGCTACCCCCAAACTGGCGTAGCGGCGGCGCTGCCGGGCCATCAACACCTGTTCGGCCTCCTCCTCGCGACCCTCCCCCCGATAGGCCGAGGCGAGCTGTTCGTACGGCCCCGGCAGGTACTGGCGGGGACCGAGCGCGGCGGCCAGCCAGCGCAACCGCTCTGCGACCGGCACGTCGTTGCCCAGCGCCTGGAACTCGAACCCGTCCACGTCGAGGCCGCCGTGCGCCTGCCACAGCGCCGCGTTGTCGCTCCAGGTGCCCACCCGTGCCTTGGTCAGTCGGACCCGGCTGGTCGGCGGGGTGCGCACCGCCACCGTCAGCTCCGGGGTGACCAGCCCGTAGCCGTTGAACGCGTACTCGGTGGATGCCCCGGCAGCACCCAGCTCCGCATCCGCCACCACCACCGACTTGAGCACCTCGGCGGCGCGCAGCCGGATACCCCCTTCGGCCACGAAGCCGTCGTTGCAGAACAGGTCCTTGCCGACAGTGGCCGCGCGCAGGTCCAGCGACGGCTTCGCGGTGCCGTTCGGCCTGGTCCGGGGCCGGGTCAGCTGGGCGGCGGAGCAGTCGACCGAGGCACCGATCCGGGCGCCCTGCAGCCGGATCGTGCCGGCGCTGCGCACCCGGCGCAGGAACAGCATGCTGTCCACGGTCAGCGCGTCGCCGAAGAAACTGTCGCCGCCCGGGGTGTTCAGCTCGATGCCGGAAAGGCTGGCGCTGCCCCGGATCCGGGCGCCGGACAACCGCAGCTGCCCGGTGACCCGCAGCGGGCCAGCGCCGTCGTCGCGGGCCTCCAGGTCGCCGCCGATCTGCATGCCGTCGCCGAGCAGCGCCACCGAGCTGGACGCAGGGACACCGGGCGGCACACCCTCCGCCCGGCCCAGCTCGGCACCGGAGAACCGCAGGTAGCCGCCGACCGTGGCGTTGCGCAGCCGCACCGTGCCCCGGGCACACATCCCGTCGTCCAGCTCCAGGTTGCCCTCCACCCGGATCCGGTCCGCGACCAGGCAGGCGGCCGCGTCCACGATGCCCCGGGGCACCAGCCGCGAGCCGGGCTCCTTGAGCCGTTCGGAGTACTCGGAGTCCTGGCGGCGGTTCTCGGCGCGGTCGCCGCCGTGCTCCGGCGGCGGCTCAGGGCCGAGGTAGGGCATCTCGCGGCGGATCTGCGCACCGGAGAGCACCAGGTCACCGCCGATCCGGGCACCGGCGAGCAGCATCCGGCCGTCGCTGACAAACCGGTCCACCGGGTCCGTGCTGACCTGTCGGCCGTGCCGACCGAACCGGTCGGCGAGCAGGCTGCCGGACACCTGGATGCCGGTGGCGTCCAACGCGTCACCGGTCGCGTTGGACAGCCGGCTGCCGCCGAGGTTCAGGTTGCCGACCACCCGGGCACCGGGGATGCGCACCTCGCCATCGGTGCGGATCTGCCGGGCGTACACCGCGCCGCTGACCTCAAGCCGCTCGCCGAGCAGCGCGAACCCGCCCGGTACCCGCAGGTCGGCGCGGTTCAGGTGCAGCGTGCCGCCGATGTGGCCGTCGGACAGCTCGACCGTGCCGGTGGAGCGCAGGCCGGTCAGCGTCAGGTCCGCCGCGACCCGCAGGTTCGGCGCGCACAGCCCTGGGACCCGGCAGCCGACCAGTGCGAGACCTTCCAGCCGGGCCATCCGCAGCTGCGGCTCCTCGTCGAACACGCAGTCGGTGAACCACACCGGCGCGCTGATCAGCGCCCCGTCAAGGCACAGCGCACCGACCACCCGCAACCCGGCCAGCCGGGCCACCGGCACCGCCGGCCGGGCCGCCCGGTTCTCGGTGAGCAGCTGCGCCAGCGTCTCGGCGCGCAGCTCGGGCAGCCGCTGTTCCCCGGTGGGCTCCGCGCCGTTGGACCGCGCCCGGTCGGCCGGCCGCAGGTCCAGCGGCACCCCGGCCCGCAACGCCCTGCGTACCGCATCGTCGACCGCATTGCCACGCGCCATGCGCCACCCGCCCCCTCGTTCGAGTTTGTGATACCACAAACCCCGAGGTCCCGGGCTTGATCGCGGATAACCGTTACTCTCGGCCACGTGCCAAACGACGGTGCCGGCCCACCTCCGGAATCCGCCCAACCGCGTCCCGCCGTGCCCGCCGTGCTGCGGGTCGCGTCGGAAATCTGCGCCCGGTTGTTGGTGATCGCGCTCGCGGTTGCCGTGGTGATGTTCATCGTGATCCAGCTGCGGGTGGTGGTCATCCCGATGGCCATCGCGCTGTTGATCACCGCGCTGCTCGGCCCGCTGGTCGGCGCCGCGGCCGGGTCCCGGGTGCCCAGGGGGCTGGCCACCGGGTTGGTGATGGTCGGCGGCATCGCGCTGCTCGGCCTGGTGCTGTCGTTCGTGGTCAACGCGTTCGTCACCGGCCTGCCGGACCTGACCAACCGGCTGGTGCAGAGCTACCAGATCACCTTCAAACCGCTGCTCGCCGGGCCGCCGCTGCGCATCCCGATGGACCGGCTGAACCACCTGCCCGACGAGCTGCAGCGCTCACTGGCCGCCAACTCCGAGGCGATCACCAGCGGCGCGCTGTCCACCGCCGCCACCCTCGGCGAGGTGGTCTCCGGGGTGCTGCTCGGGCTGTTCGTCACCATCTTCTTCCTGTACGACGGGCAGCGGATCTGGCGATTCGTGCTACGGGTGGTGCCGCTGGCGCAGCGCGACCGGGCGGACATCGCCGGGCGGCGCGGTTTCGCCTCGCTGGTCGGCTACGTGCGGGCCACCGCGGTGGTCGCGGTGGTGGACGGGCTGGGCATCGGGATCGGGCTGTGGATCATCGGCGTGCCGCTGGTGGTGCCGCTGGCCGCGCTGGTGTTCCTCGGCGCGTTCGTGCCGGTGGTGGGCGCGGTGGTGTCCGGGTCGGTGTCCGTGGCGGTCGCACTGGTGGCCAACGGGCCGGTGCAAGCGCTGATCGTGCTGGGCCTGGTGATCCTGGTGATGCAGGTGGAGGGGCACGTGCTGCAACCGGTGCTGCTCGGCCGGGCGGTGCAGCTGCACCCGCTTGCCGTGGTGCTCGCGGTGGCCGGGGGTGTGGTGGTCGCGGGCATCGTCGGCGCGCTGCTGGCCGTGCCGCTGGTCGCGGTGGCCACCGCCGCGGTGCGCTCACTGGCGTCGCGGGACGAGCCGCGCGCTGCGGACATCAACCCGCTGGACCCGCACCACGCCAAGGCCGGCCCGATCGAGCCGAGGGTGCGCCGCAAGCTGATGCGGATCGCCGGGCTGATGCGGCGGCCTTCCAGCAACGACTGACGGCCGCGCCGCATACTGGCCGGAAACTTGCTACTCCATTCGGCGTAACCGATCGGGCCGGTCGCCGTTAGCCGGACATGGGTCTCCGGGTTCGCATCGCCGCTACCGCGCTCGCCGTCACCGCATCGGCCGCGCTGCTGGCCACCAGCGCGATCGACGGCTCGAGTGCCGCCTTGGCGCACGAGGACCGAGGCACGACCGCGACCGGTGACGGCGCGACGCCGCTGTTCACCTTCAAGTTCCACGTGCACCGCGACTCGGACGGCCGGCCGAGCGGCTACTTCACGGCCGCCGGCGTCGGACCGACCGGCGCGCTCATCGCCCCGCAGGGCCCGGTGACCTGCGTCGAGTTCGACGGCAACAAGGTCGGGTTCCTCTACCCGCTTGAGGACAAGACCCGCCCGGCGCTGCTGCGCGACTCGGGGACCGCCATCATGATCACCGCGCAGGACAACGGCGACGGCCACCTGGACACCATGGGCTTCCTGGGGCCGCTGCCCACCTCGGCATTCCCCGGCTGCAAGCCCACCCTCACCACCATGCCGGTGACCAGCGGCAACATCGACATCCACTGAATGCGCCGCCGCCGCGCTCGTGAGTGATGAGTGCCGCTATAGCGCGACGCCTTCGGCGCCGCTTCGCGGTAGCGGCACTCATCACTCACGGGGGGATTAGACGGCTTCGTCCAGGGCGGTGACGGTGGCGAGGTCCAGGCGCAGGGGGGCGGCGGCGCAGTTCTCTTCCAGGTGCGTGACGCTGGAGGTGCCCGGGATCGGCAGCATGCGCGACGAGCGCTGCAGCAGCCAGGCCAACGCCACCTGGGACGGGGTCGCGCCGAGCCGCTGCGCCGCCTCGTGCACCACGCCGCCCGGCTTGGCCAGGTCACCGGCGGCGATCGGGAACCACGGGATGAAGCCGATGCCGCGCTCGGTGCAGTAGCGCAGCACGTCGTCCGAGCCGCGCTCGACGAGGTTGTAGTGGTTCTGCACGCTGGCGATCTCGACGATGTCCGACGCCTCGGCGATCTGGTCCACGCCCACCTCGGACAGCCCGACCAGCCGGACCTTGCCCTCGGACTGCAGCTGGGCGAGCGTGCCGTACTGGTCCGCAGCCGGCACCTCCGGGTCCACCCGGTGCAGCTGGAACAGGTCGATGCGCTCGAGGCCGAGCCGGCGCAGGCTCATCTCGCACTCCTGGCGCAGGTACTCAGGGCGGCCGCACGGGTGCCACTCGTCAGGGCCGGTGCGCAGCAGGCCGGCCTTGGTGGCCAGCACCAGGTCCTCCGGGTACGGGTGCAGCGCCTCGCGGATCAGCTCCTCGCTCACGTAGGGGCCGTAGGAGTCGGCGGTGTCGATCAGGTTGACGCCAAGCGCCACCGCGCGCCGCAGCACCCGCACGCACTCCTGCGGGTCCGAAGGCGGTCCCCAGATGCCCTCTCCGGTGATCCGCATGGCGCCGTAGCCCAGCCGGTTCACCGTGACGGCATCACCCAGCCGCAGCTCGCCGCTCGCGGCGACCGGACGGGCAACGTCGGCCGATACTGAGGTGCTCACGAAATATCTCCCCGGGAGTCGCGATGGGTCGTTCTTGCGGGTCCTCGCACAAGGTTGGCAGTGACCGGTACGCGCCGCTTGCGGACGTGACGAGTCAGACACGTTCTGTACCCCATGGGTCTCGAAAGCGCGGCCGGTTGTACTCCGGGTACAAAAAAAGCAAGCGTGCTTGATTGTTTTGTGCTGGGCTGGCACGCTCGGCGGCGGTCCGCTTGCCTACAGGTCGGAGGTCCCCCCCGCGATGACCGGCATGGTGACCGGCACCGAGCCGCTCTCGGCCAACCGGGAGGCGATGCTGGCCAAGCTCGCCGAGCTGGACGCCGAGCACGCCAAGGCGATCGCCGGCGGTGGCGAGAAGTACGTCGAGCGGCACCGCAAGCGGGGCAAGCTGACCGCGCGGGAGCGCATCGAGCTGCTGGTCGACCCCGACTCGCCGTTCCTGGAGCTGTCCCCGCTGGCCGCCTACGGCACCAAATACGCGATCGGCGGCAGTGTGGTCACCGGCGTCGGCGTGGTGCAGGGCGTGGAGTGTGTGCTGATCGCCAGCGACCCCACGGTGAAGGGCGGCGCGATCAACCCGTCCGGGCTGCGCAAGGGCCTGCGGGCCGCCGAGATCGCCGCGCAGAACCGGCTGCCGATGATCAACCTGGTGGAGTCCGGTGGCGCGGACCTGCCCACCCAGAAGGACATCTTCATCCCGGCCGGCCGCACGTTCCGCAACCTCACCCGCGCCTCGGCGCAGCGGGTGCCGACCATCGCACTGGTGTTCGGCAACTCCACCGCGGGCGGGGCGTACCTGCCCGGCATGTCCGACTACGTGGTGATGGTCGACGGGCGGGCCAAGGTGTTCCTAGGCGGCCCGCCGCTGGTCAAGATGGCCACCGGGGAGGAAGCGGACGACGAGGAGCTCGGCGGCGCCGACATGCACGCCAGGGTGTCCGGGCTGGCCGACTACCTGGCCGCCGACGAACTGGACGCGATCCGGCTTGGCCGGCGCATCGTGCGCCGCCTGAACTGGCACAAGCAGGGCCCGGCGCCGCGCACCGGCTACGCCGAGCCGGCGAGCAGCGCCGAGGACCTGCTTGACATCGTGCCGGCCGACCCGAAGGTGCCGTTCGACCCGCGCGAGGTGATCACTCGGATCATAGACGGCGCTGCCGACACCGACGACCGGGTGTTCGACGAGTTCAAGCCGCTGTACGGCACCTCGCTGGTCACCGGGTGGGCACAGCTGCACGGCTACCCGGTCGGCATACTGGCCAACGCCAGGGGAATCCTGTTCAGCGAGGAGTCGCAGAAGGCCACCCAGTTCATCCAGCTGGCCAACCAGAGCGACACCCCGCTGCTGTTCCTGCACAACACCACCGGCTACATGGTCGGCCGGGACTACGAGCGCGGCGGGATCATCAAGCACGGCGCGATGATGATCAACGCGGTGTCCAACTCAACGGTCCCGCACATCACGCTCACCATGGGCGCCTCCTACGGCGCCGGCAACTACGGCATGTGCGGGCGCGCCTACGCCCCGCGGTTCCTGTTCACCTGGCCGTCGGCGAAGTCGGCGGTGATGGGTCCGGCTCAGCTGGCCGGCGTGCTGTCTATCGTGGCGAGGCAGTCGGCCGAGTCGCGCGGGCTGCCCTACGACGAGGCCGGCGACGCGCTGATG
>DASYBQ010000056.1:0-12523 GCA_036500625.1 Pseudonocardia sp.
CCCGGGACCGATCGTGCGGGTGATGTAGCCGGCGTAGGTCTTGCGGGTGCTGTCCTCGAGCTCGCTGGTGCGCATCCACTCGGCCATCGCCTCCGTGAGCGAGACCATGCTCGACACAACGCGCTGCTGGTCGACCTGATGCTGAAGGCGCGTGAGTTCTCTCTCGGCGGCCCGACGGGCCGCCCGATCCGTGCCGCGGACTGTCGCGGTCAGATCCTGCCTCTGGCCGGTGACCGGGTCGATACCGGAGAACACCCGAACCTGGAGAGACCCACCGCGAGCGCGGATGCTGCCCCGGGGGCGAGGCGTATCGCTGCTGGTCATGGCGCCAGCCTAGGGCACGCTAGTGGACATTTTGGTGGACAAGCCGGCGAATGACGATCTTACTAATCAGCATTTCCGCTGTTCAGGATGGTGCCCCCGGTGCGACTCGAACGCACACTGGACGGATTTTGAGTCCGCTGCCTCTGCCGATTGGGCTACGGGGGCTGGTGATGGCCGCTGGTGACGGCGTGGTTAACCGCCGCCGGGATCACATCATGGCGTGAGCGTAGCCCGGTAGTCTTGACAGCTCTGCCCCGACCCGGAAACAAGGGAGAGTCCCGTGACCAAGGCCGCCGCACCTCGGCAACTCCACGGCGAAGCGTCCTCGGTGACGCACCGTGTGCTGATTGCCGAGGACGAAGCGCTGATCCGCCTGGACCTCGCGGAGATGCTCCGTGAGGAGGGCTACGAGGTGATCGCGGAGGCGGCGGACGGCGAGGCCGCCGTGCAGCTCGCCCGCGATCTCAAGCCGAGCCTGGTGATCATGGACATCAAGATGCCCAAGGTCGACGGGATCAGTGCCGCCGGCACGATCGTGGAAGAGCGGATTGCCCCGGTCGTCATGCTCACCGCGTTCAGCCAGCGTGAGCTGATCGAGCAGGCCCGTGACGCCGGAGCGATGGCGTACCTGGTCAAGCCGTTCGCAAGGCACGAACTGGTGCCGGCCATCGAGCTGTCCGTCAGCCGGTTCGCCGAGCTGCAGGCCCTCGAGGGTGAGGTAGCCACGCTCACCGACCGGTTGGAGACGCGCAAGGTCATCGACCGGGCCAAGGGCCTGCTGATGACCAACAATGCGATGACCGAGCCGGAGGCGTTCCGCTGGATTCAGCGCACCGCGATGGACCGGCGCAGCACGATGCGCGCGGTCGCGGACGCCATCGTCAACGGTCTCGCGGCGCCGACGCCGTCCTCCTGACGAGCCCGTGCGCGGCCGCCGTAACGGCGGCAGCCGTGCGCCGGCGACCCAGCATCTGGCGCGGTGCGCCTGGGGCGGGACACATGTGCTGTGCCAGGCGGTGCGTCATTGTCCGGTGCTGCCGCCCGATGAGGCACCGCTCGATCTGGTTGCGTTCTGGTAAAGAGTCACCCGGTCCTTGATGAGGTAATGGGGCAGGGTTTACTACGGTCCACTCGCCACGAACGGGTGAGCGTGGTCTGACGGTGCTCGGGGGCCCGTTGCCCGATTGGCTCGGACAACTTCAGGAGGTTCCGGAATGGGTCGGAAGCGGATGGCCGCCGCCGTGGTGGCACTGGCTGGGGCGCTCGCACTGTCGGCGTGCGGCGGTGGCGGTGGCGGTGGTGCCTCGGACGCCAACACCATCAAGATCGGGTTCCTCGGCGACCTGACCGGCCCCAACTCGGGCCTCGGCCAGCCGCCGCGCAACGGTGCGAAGCTGGCCATCGACGACTACAACGCGACGAACCCGCCGAAGAAGATCGAGCTCGTCGAGTACGACAGCCAGGGCTCGCCCGACCAGGCGGTGCCGCTGGTGACCAAGGCGATCCAGCAGGACAAGATCGCCGGCCTTGTCGGTCCCACCTTCTCCGGTGAGTCCAAGGCCGCCGACCCGATCCTCGAGCAGGGCAAGACTCCGAACATCTCCGCGTCGGCGACCAACCCGGGGCTGTCCCAGAACGGCTGGAAGTACTTCCACCGGGTGCTGGCCAGCGACGCGTTCCAGGGACCGGCGATCGCCGACTTCCTGATCAAGGCGAAGAGCCCGAAGAAGGCCTTCGTGATCAGCGACGACCAGGAGTACAGCGTCGGGCTCGCGGACGCGGTGTTCGGCGAGTTCAAGGCCAAGAACGTGCCGGAAGAGCGCGACCAGTTCGCCCAGACCGCCTCGGACTACTCCTCGTCGGTGGCCAAGATCAAGGCCGCCAACCCCGATGTCATCTTCTTCGGCGGGTACTACTCGCAGGGCGGCCGGCTGCTCAAGCAGATCCGCGACGCCGGCATCACCGCGACGTTCACCACCGCCGACGGCAGCCTGGACCAGGGCCTGATCAACGGCGCCGGGGCGGCCGCCGCGGAGGGTGCTGTTGTCGGATGCCCGTGCGCGGTGCCAGGGGCGAATGCCGTGCAGGGCGACCTGAAGAAGTTCTACGACGAGTACAAGGCGAAGTTCAACGTCGACCCCGCTGTGTACTCCACCGAGGGCTACGACGCGGCGACCGCGTTCATCAAGGCCATCCAGGCCGGCAACACCACGCCGGATGCGATCAACAACTTCCTGGCGACGGTGAGCTTCCAGGGCGTGGCCAAGCCGATCAAGTTCCAGCCGGACGGCGACGTGGTAGGCACCGACATCTTCATCCACCAGGTCAAGAACGGGAAGCTGGAGCTGCTCGGCAACGCCAAGGACGCAAAACTAGGCTGATCGGAGCCGACGGCCGGGGAGCGGAGCGCGTCATGCGCACGCTACCCGGCCCGGTTCGCACCTCCGCCACACTGATACCGGTAGGTGCCCGTCTCGGAGGCTGATCGCGCAGTGCTCAACGACTTCATCCAGCAGTTCGGGCCCAGCACCCTCGGTGGTCTGGTGATCGGCTCGATCTATGCGCTGGTGGCTCTCGGTTACACGATGGTCTACGGCGTGCTCCGTCTGATCAACTTCGCGCATTCCGAAATCTTCATGATGGGCACGTTCGCCACTCTGTTCGTGCTGACCCTGGCGGGGTTGGCGGGTCCGCTGAGCGGGGTGGCGCTGGTCGGCATGCTGGTGCTGTTGTTCCTTGCGGCCATGGCGGTCTCCGGGGGTGGCGCCGTGCTGCTGGAGGTGCTGGCCTACCGCCCGTTGCGCAAACGCGGTGCTCCCCGGCTGGCGGCGTTGATCTCCGCGATCGGCGCATCGGTGTTCCTGCAGGAGCTGTTTGCCCTGGTCGTGATCCCGGACGTGTTCGGGAAGCCCGGCCGGGTGGATGCGGCGGTTCCTCGGCTGGTGGACCGCGACACGGTGTTCACCGTGTTCGGCACGCCGGTCAAGACCGACCAGGTGGTCATCTTCATCGCCGCCATCATCATGATGGTGGCGCTGGACCAGCTGGTTGCCCGCACCAAGATCGGCAGGGGCATCCGGGCCACCGCGCAGGACCCGGAGGCGGCCGTGCTCATGGGGGTCAACATCGACACGATCGTCCGGTTGACCTTCCTGCTGGGTGGCGCAATGGCCGGCGTGGCTGGCGTGCTCTACGCCATGGAATTCGAGGACATCAGCTACATAATCGGGTTCGTGCTCGGTATCAAAGCCTTCACCGCCGCCGTCCTCGGCGGGATCGGCAACATTCGTGGGGCGCTGGTCGGCGGCGTCGCCCTCGGGCTGGTGGAGAACTGGGGAGCGATCTTCTTCGGTTCCCAGTGGAAGGACGTGATCGCGTTCGTGATCCTGGTCATCGTGCTGTTGTTCCGTCCGACCGGCATCCTCGGCGAGTCACTGCAGCGGGCCCGCGCATGAGCCGCACCGAACGCGAAGCCGAGACCGCGAGCTCCGGACGCCACCATCGGCCGGAGGCCGAACCGACCGCGCGCACCGGGAGCCCGGTGGCCCGGATTCGGCGCGCGCTGGCCGACCAGTCCGACGCGGTCAGGGACAGGTGGGCCGGTGCGCCCGGCTGGGCCCGCTGGCTGGTGTTCCTCGCGCTGCTGGTGCTCGCCGTGGCGGCGCCCAGCCCGGTGATCGGGGCGTTCATGTCGCCCTACACCGACTGGACCACGCTGCTGTTCAACCCTATCGGCACCTACATCCTGCTGGCCATCGGGCTGAACATCGTGGTCGGGCACGCCGGCCTGCTCGACCTCGGCTATGTGGCGTTCTTCGCCATCGGCGGCTACTCGCTGGCCTACCTGGGCATCGTGCACGGCTTCATGTTCTGGCCCACGCTGCTGCTCGGCATGTTGTTCGCGGCGGTCGCGGGGGTGGTACTGGGCGCCCCGACGCTGCGGCTGCGCGGCGACTACCTGGCGATCGTGACGCTGGGCTTCGGCGAGATCGTCCGGATCACCGCCACCAACACCAACGCGATCGGCGGTGCGCGGGGGATGACCCCGGTACCGCATCCGCCACCCCTGTTCGGCGTGCAGTTCCTGCTCGACCCGCTGCCGTACTACTACCTGATGCTGGTGATGATCGTGCTGGCGATCATCTTCTCCATCCGGCTGGAGCGCAGCCGGGTGGGCCGGGCGTGGACCGCGATCCGCGAGGACGAGGACGCCGCGGAGCTGATGGGTGTGCCGACGTTCCGCTTCAAGCTGCTCGCGTTCGCGATCGGCGCCCTGGTCGGCGGGCTGGCCGGTGTGGTGTGGGCCGGCAAGGTGATCTTCATCGCGCCGACCAACTTCCCGTTCATCCTGTCCGCCACGATCCTGGCGGCGGTGCTGCTCGGCGGCTCCGGGAACCTGCCCGGGGTCGTCATAGGCGCGTTCCTGATCGCCTGGCTGCCGGAGCGTTTCCGCGGCCTGCAGGACTACCGGATTCTCGCCTTCGGCGCCGCGCTGGTGCTGATGATGGCGCTGCGCCCGCAGGGGTTGCTGCCGTCCCGCCGGCGCAGCGCCGAGCTGTCCGACTCATCCGGGCCGAGTCTCGGCGCGGAGGTCGCGGACCCGGCCGGGGCACCGGCGGAGGTGACCAAATGAGCGCACCGCCCAGCCCTGTGCTGCGGCTCAGCGACGTGACCATGCGCTTCGGCGGCGTGGTTGCGCTGCGTGAGATGAACCTGACCGTCGGAGAAGGTGAGATCGCGGCGCTGATCGGGCCCAACGGCGCCGGCAAGACGACCGTGTTCAACGTGATCACCGGTGTGTTCCGGCCGAGCGCGGGGCAGGTGCGCTTCCTCGGCGACCGGATCGACGGCATGAAGCGCTTCAAGGTGGTGAAAGCGGGGGTGGCGCGTACCTTCCAGAACGTCCGGCTGTTCGGCAACATGTCCGCGCTGGAGAACGTGATGGTGGGCGCCGACGCGAACCACCGCACCGGAGCGGCCGGCGCGGCGCTGGGGCTGCCCTGGCACCACCGGGAGGAGCGGGAAGGCAGGGTCAAGGCCCGTGAGCTGCTGGACTTCGTAGGCATCTCGGCGCGTGCGGGGGAGAGCGCCCGGAACCTGCCCTACGGCGACCAGCGGCGGCTGGAAATAGCGAGGGCCCTGGCGACCGACCCGAAGCTGCTGCTGCTCGACGAGCCCGCGGCGGGCATGAACCCGGCGGAGAAGATCGCCCTGCAGGCGCTGATCCGGCGGATACGGGACTCCGGGAGGACCGTGCTGCTCATCGAGCACGACATGGGGCTGGTGATGGACATCAGCGACCGCATCACGGTGCTTGACTTCGGGCAGAAGATCGCCGAAGGCCTGCCGCGCGAGGTCCGGGCCGACCCGAAGGTCATCGAGGCCTACCTGGGAGCGCCGGCCGATGCTTCTTGAGGTCAGCGACATCCATGTGCACTACGGCAAGATCGCCGCGCTGAAGGGTGTCAGCATCGCGGTGGACACCGGCGAGATCGTGGCGCTGATCGGCGCGAACGGCGCCGGCAAGACCACCACACTCAAGACCATCTCCGGGCTGCGTCCGCTGACCTCGGGCCAGATCACCTTCGACGGCCGCGACATCAGCCGGATGCCGGGCCACCGGCGGGTGGTCGCCGGCCTCGGCCAGGCGCCGGAGGGCCGGGGCATCTTCCCCGGCATGACCGTGCAGGAAAACCTGCTGATGGGCAGCTACGCCCGCAGGGGGAAGAACAAGGACAGCGAGCTTGACGAGGTCTTCGGGCTGTTTCCCCGGCTGGCGGAGCGGCGTTCGCAGTTCGGCGGAACCATGTCCGGCGGGGAGCAGCAGATGCTGGCCATCGGCCGGGCGCTGATGGCCAAGCCGAAGGTACTGCTGCTCGACGAGCCGTCCATGGGCCTGGCCCCGCTGCTCGTCGCGCAGATTTTCACGATCATCGAGGAGATCAACCGGCGAGGCACCACGGTGCTGCTGGTGGAACAGAACGCCGCGCAGGCGTTGCGGTTGGCGCACCGGGCCTACGTGCTGGAGACCGGCCGGGTGGTCAAGTCGGCCGCCGGGGCGGATCTGCTGAGCGACCCGGACGTGCAGAACGCTTACCTCGGCGGGGACCTCGGCGCCGAGTCGGCATCCTGACCGGAAACCGCCGGGGGTAGGCCGACCTCGGCCGGGTCGGCTCAGGACACCAGCCATGGATCGCGGTCGGCCGGTCCCACGGCTCGACCGAGGCTTTGGTGCGCGATCTCGCTGGTGTGGCTGATGTTGGAGGCGACCAGGTCGTACACCGCGCGGACGCGTCGGGAGGTATAGATCTCGGTGATCTCCGCCAGTCGTTCGGCGTAGAACCGTTTCCCCTCGTCCTGATTGGCGAACGAGGGCGACTGGCCGTGATTGACCACTTCCCAGCCGTAGCGCTCGTAGCGGCGACTCACCTCCCATGCGTCGTAGAGCACCCTGAGCTCCACACTGCTCGCCGCCGGGCGCATCAGCTCCCACACGTACTTTCGGTAGAACTGCCGGCTGGCCTCCCAGGACATCGGAAAGTACTCGGCGGGCAAGTTATCGACGAACTTGCGCAGCCTGGTGAAATGGGCTGGTGAGGCGACCTCGGCGGCTCTCGCGCTGAGCTGGGCGGTGGCCTCCATCCGCATCTTGAACACACTGGCGACCTCCCGGCCGTCCAGCGGGGTCACGATCACCACATCGCCGCGCATGGTGACCAACCTGTCGCGGTGCAGCCGGCGCATCGCCTCCATCAGGGAGGTGATCTTCACCCGGTGCGCCGAGGCGACTTCCTTCAGCGACAGCACGCCACCCGGCGGGGTGCTGCCGGACATGATCGACTGCTGGATCTCCTCGGCGACACCTTCGGCGGCGGTCGGCCCGTCGATGGAACGCACCACGGCCAGCCCGGACTGCGCACCGGACGGCGCCACGAACCCAGCCATCACAGCTCCCCACAGGTTCTGCTTCAGAGCATGTCGATCCACCGTAACACCGTGATTTATTGAGGGCTCGGCCCTGCTCGCGAGCTGAGTTGGGGTGCTCGGCGACGCTATTGGCCGTAGGCGTCGGAGGAGCCGGCGCCATTCCAGTCCACCAGCTGGACGATAACGCCGTTGGGGCGCACCTGGAACGCGCGCTCACCCCAGTCCTCCTCGGTCAGCGGCATCATGATCGCCACCCGCTCGGACACCAGCCGGGCCAGCTCGCCCTCCAGGTCGTCCACCACGCACGCCAGGATCAGCCCTCGGGCGTGGTCGTCGCGCTGGTCGGTCGGCAGGGTGACCAGGCCCCGGCGCAGGAGTTCGGCCTGGCCAGGGTGCTGGAAGGGCTCGGCGTGTTGATCGAGGCCAGTGCGGGTCAAGCGCTCCAGCCGGGTCGAACCAGGCCGGTCTCGTAGGCGAGCACCACCAGCTGGGCGCGGTCCCGCGCGGCGAGCTTCACCATCGCCCTGCTGACGTGGGTCTTCGCGGTGGCAGGGCTGACCACGAGGCGCCCCGCGATCTCGTCGTTGGAAAGGCCCTCGCCGACCAGCGCGACGATCTCCCGCTCCCGGGCGGTGAGCAGTGCCAGCTCGCGCATCGGGCGCCCCGGCCGGGCCCGCCTGGCGAACTCACCGATGAGCCTGCGGGTCACCCCCGGCGACAACAACGCCTCGCCCCTGGCCACCACCCGCACCGCACGCAGCAGCTCCACCGGCTCGGTGTCCTTGACCAGGAAGCCGCTGGCCCCGATCCGGATGGCCTCGAACACGTACTCGTCCTCGTCGAACGTGGTCAGGATGAGCACCTTGGTGTCGGCCAGGGTGGCATCGGCGGCGATCTGCCGGGTCGCGGCCAGACCGTCGGTACCCGGCATCCGGATGTCCATCAGTACCACGTCGGGTCGGGTCGGGTCTGTCTGGCCACCCGCACGGCTGCGCCGCCGTCACCCGCCTCACCGGCCACCGTGACGTCCTGCTGGGCGTCCAGCAGCGCGCGGAAGCCGGCGCGTACCAGGGCCTGGTCGTCGGCCAGCAACACGGTGATCACCGCGGCACCCTCCCGGAAGTGTGCTCGGCTGGGACGGGCGCGGGCAGCTCGGCGCGGACCCCGAACCCGCCGCCGGCCCGAGGACCGGCCTCCAGCCGGCCACCCAGTGCCGCCGCCCGCTCCCGCATGCCGGGCAGACCGTTGCCCTCGGTGGGCGGTTCGACGCCGTCGGGTACGCCCCGGCCGGTGTCCCGCACCGCGACGACCACCCCGTCCGGTGTGTAGTCCACCCGCACGGTCGCGGTGGCCGGTCCGGCGTGGCGGTGCACGTTGGTCAGCGACTCCTGCACGATGCGGAACGCCGCCGTGTCCGTGGCGGCTGGCAGCGGCCGCGGCACGCCGGAAGTGTGCACCGTGACCTCCAGCCCGCCGGAGGAGACCCGCTGGACCAGTTCATCCAGCCCGGCAAGGCCCGCCGTGGGGGAGCGGGGTGCCTGCTCGTCGACCCGGCGCAGTACGCCGAGCATCGCGCGCAGCTCGACGAGCACCTCCTTGCTGGACGTCTTGATCGCGGCGAGCGCGTCCCTGGCGAGTTCGGGCCGCTCGTCGAGCAGGTGCAGCGCCGTACCGGCCTGCACATTGATCAGCGAGACGTGATGAGCGAGCACGTCGTGCAGGTCGCGGGCGATGCGCAGCCGCTCCTCGGTGGCCCGGCGCTCGGCGGCCTCGGCCCGGGAGCGCCGCTCCCTGGCCAACCGGTCCCAGCGGCTGCGTACCAGCTCACCGATGGTGAGCAGCACCATCAGCCAGGCGGCCACACCGGAAAGCAGCGCGATGCCGGGTGGGCCGAAGCGCAGCCACAGGACTCCGACCAGCCCCAGGTAGGCGAGCCCGGCGACGACCCAGGTGCCGCGACGTCGACCGTGCAGCACCGCGCTGAGCAGCGCGAGCGCAAAGGACAACGGCACCGGCCCGAACGGGTAACCGGCGCCGAGGTAGCCGAACAGTACCGCCGAGGTGCCGGCCAGCGTGGCGATCGGGAACCGCCGCCGCGCCAACAGCAGCGCCGGCCCGGCGAGCAGCAACACCACCGCGAGCGCGTCCAGCGGCCGCGCGGACGGTTGCCGGGTGGCGGCCCCGAAGCTGCCGGCGACCTGGAAAAGGCCGGCCAGCAGCGCCGGCAGCAGCAGCCGGGCTCGGGCGACAGGGCGCTCCACGACAGACACGCTAGCCAGTTCGAAGCCGGTTGGCGTCGCACCGAGGGGGACCATGCCGCTACGCCGGCGGACGTAGCGGGGCCGCCCGGAAGGCCCCCGCCGTGCCGACGCGGACCTGGCGCCGCGCCGCGAGCATGAACGGCATGGACGAGAACAACGAATGTGCAGGCGGTGCGTGCCTCAGACACCGAGCGGGAGGAGACGGCGGCGCAAATCCGTACCGCCGCCGACGAGGGCCGGCTGACGATCGCCGAGCTCGACGAGCGGCTGGGTGCGGTCTACGCGGTCCGGATGCGCCATGAGCTCGCGCCTCTGGTGGCCGACCTGCCCGCGCCGCCCGCGCAGCCGTCGTCGGTAGGTCGCCCATGGAGCCGGCGCGCCGGGTCGGGCCGGATCGCGCTCGCGGTGCATCTGGTGCTGGTGCTCGCGTTCGCCGGGTTGGTGATCACCCGTTGGGCGGCCGGCGGGTTGGGGTTCCCGTGGCCGATCTTCCCGATCTTCTGGGCACTGGTCACCCTGGTGGTGCACGCCAGGCGGCGCGGGTTCGGGCCCGGCGGATTCGCCCGCTGACGAGGCCGAAGGCCAGGCGGTTCAGCCGGCGGTGCTGGTGGGGCGGCGGTCCAGGTGCATGCAGGTCAGCTTGCCGGTACAGACGCGGCGTCCCAGCTCATCGGTGATCACGACCTCGAAGGTCGACGTGGACCGACCGACGTGCAGCGGTGTCGCGATGCCGGTGACCAGGCCAACTGTGGCGCTGGCGTGGTGGGTGCAGCTCAGCTCGAGCCCGACGGGGTAGCGGTCCGGCATGGTGTGCGCGGCGGCCGCGACCGAGCCGAGCGTCTCCACCAGTACGCCACTGGCGCCGCCGTGCATCAGCCCGAACGGCTGCCGGTTACCGGCCACCGGCATGGTGCCCACCACCCGCTCCCGGCTGACTTCGAGCAGTTCGATGCCCATCCGGGCGGGCAGCTGCTCCTTGGCCAGCTCCGGAGGCAGCTCCATGGCAAGCGGGGGTGCATCCTGGGGGTGGGTCGACATGCGGTCATTTTAGGTCTGTCGAATCGCCGAGGACGTGCCGCGCGTCTCAGGCGACGGCCACCGGGGGGTCCGGCCAGCCGGTGCTGGACTGGCCGGCGACGGGTAGCGAGGTCCACGCCGAGGCCAGTCGCTGCACGGCGACCTCGAGGATGGGCTCGGCAAGGGTGTACGGCAGTCGCAGGTACCGCTCGAAGGCGCCGTCCACCCCGAAGCGCGGGCCGGCCGCGAGCAACACGTTCTGCCGGGCGGCCTCGACGACCAGCGCGCTCGAGGCCGGCACACCCAGATCCACCCACAGCGACAGCCCGCCGGGCGGTGCGGTGGTGCGCCAGCTGGGGAAGTACTCCGCGACCAGGCGGAGCAGGCTGTCCCGCGTGGCGCGCAACGCCGGCAGCCGCCGAGCGAGCACGGCGTCGATGTTCGCCATCAGGTGCTGGGTGACCAACTGGTCGAGCACCGAGGTGGCGATGTCCATGGACGCCCTCGCCCTGGCGAGCCGTTCGATCATCGGCGGGCTCGTCCTGACCCACCCGATACGCAGTCCACCCCAGAAGGTCTTGCTCGCCGACCCGACCGTGATGACCGGCGGCGAGCCGGCCGAGGCGGCATACCCGGCCAGTGGGGTGCCGGTCGGCCCGTCCAGCGCGATCTCGGTCATCGTCTCGTCGATGAGCAGCGGTGTGCGGGTCCGCCTGGCCAGCGCGATCACCTCCTCGCGCTGCCGCTCGCTCATCAGCGCGCCGGTCGGGTTCTGGTAGTCCGGCGTCAGGTACATCAGCCGGGGGCATGCGTCGCGCACCGACGCGGCCATGGTGGCCAGGTCCCAGTCCCGGCCGGCGAACCCGACGGGCACCGCGCGGGTGTGCTCCCTGGCCACGGCGTCCAGCGCGTTCGGGTAGGTCGGGTGCTCCACCAGTACCCGTTCGCCGGGTGTCAACAGCGCGGCGAGCACCATCGCGATGCCCTGCTGTGCGCCGCAGGTGATCAGGATCTGGTCCCGGGTGGTGGGCAGGCCGCGTCGGGTGAAGCGCTCGGCCACTGTGTCGCGCAGCGAGTCGAGCCCGAGAAGCTGGTAGCCGCTGTGGGTGGCGTGGCTCGGGACCAGCTCGCCGGCCACCTGGATCGCCTCGGCGAGCGCCTGCTGCGGCGCGGCAAGGCCGGCGTAGGCCAGGTCGTAGGCGGTCGGGTCACCCGTGGGCGCGAACGCGGTGACCTGCAGCCCGGCCGGGGCGGCCGGCAGGGTGGTCCAACTGCCGGAGCCGCGCCTGCTGCGTAGGAAGCCGGCCTCGCGCAGCAGGTCGTAGCTGGCCGCCACGGTGGTCCGGCTGAGCCGCAGGGCGCCGGCCAGCTCGCGCTCGGCGGGCAGCCGGGTCTGGGTGGGTAGTCGCCCGTCCAGCACCAGCAGCTTGATCCGCTCGGCGAGCTCGGCGTAGGCCACGCCGCGCGTCTCGGTGCGCCACTGGCCAAGGTGTCGCACCAGCGTGCGGCCGCTGACGTGCCGATCAACGTCCATTGGACCAGCCCACTTCTCGTCAATTGGCCCTGTAGAACCAGGCCAGTTGCGGCCAGGGTAAGTCCATAGGGAGGCGATGGCCATGACTGGACTGCTAGTTGTTGTGTTCTTGGCGCTATTGGCATTGTTGGCACCGCGCTACGGTTGGGACAGCCGTGATGGAGAAGACTGGAGCGACCGCGTTGGATCGGGCGGTAGCGTCGGCGGACGGCGCCACAGGTTGAGCAGCGACGCGCGGGCGGCGGCCCGAAAGGTGTTCCGGGCGCTGGGTAGTGCCTGGGAACGGCAGGAGCGGGCCTGGGGTGCGTGCTGGCAGGCGCACCAGCCCTGGCGCGGCGACGACCTGCCGTGGCGCCAGGGCGAGCTGCACTGGCGTGAGCGCGAAGGGACCTGGCGGCTCGAGGGCCTTGTCGCCCCTCGGTGCCCGCCGACCCGGCGGCGCTCGTCGCGCCAGGACTAG
>DASYBQ010000057.1:0-14194 GCA_036500625.1 Pseudonocardia sp.
TCAGACGCCGCAGACCAGCACGGACAGCGTGCTGTTGTGGCAGATCGCCAGCAGGCTCAGGTTGCTCGGGCCGCCACCGCCGCCGCCGTGACCGTCGAGCTCCTCGAGTGCATCCATCGCCTGCAGGTCCAGTACGAATTCCATCTCGGTACCATCCTTCTTCGGTTGTTTCACACATACCGACCGGTCATGATTAACCGGTGGGAACAGGGGACGCGGCAACGCGGGACGGCTCGAGGAATGGCAGAGCCGTGCCGTGCCCGTCCAGTGCGGCGGCCAGGGCGAGCAGCACACCGGCGCTGCCCGTATTGACGTCCATCGACAGCCGCAACAGCTGCTCGCCGGGGAAGGCGAGCCCGTCGCGGTACGGCACCGCGTGCCAGCTCAGCCCGGCGAGATGCACGCCGATCGCCTCGCGCAGCTCCGGGTCCTCGGCGACCGTCGGGTTGCGCCGGCCCATGGCGAGCGCGGCGAGCAGCCCGGTTCGCCCGTACATGAGCCCGGAGTACGCGGTGAACTCGCCGAGGCAGGCCCGGCGCAGCTCGGGTAGCTGGCTGAGGCTGGCAAACTCGCCCGGCTGCTCGGCGTGCTCGGCGAGCAGCTCGGCGGCCACCGCCACACCGGCGCTGCCGATGCCAAGGTAGGGCAGGGTGCGCCGGTTGCCGTCCCGGACCTGCAGCGAGCCGTCGTCAGCGGGGCCGCATTCCTCCAGGTCCTTGGCCAGTGCCCGGTCGGCTAGCTCCAGCCAGCGGCGCTCGCCGGTGTGGCGGTACAGCCCGACGAACAGCACCGCCGGGCCGGACCAGCCGTGCAGCAGCCCGGCGCGGCCGAACTTGCCGGGCGGCGCGGCCACCGCCAGCGCGGCGGAGAGCCGCTCGCCGGTCTCCCGCGCCTGGTCGAGGAACTCCCGCGCCTGCTGCCCTTCCCTGGTGCCGGCGAAGTGCAGCCTGGTCAGCCCGATACCGGCCAGCCCGCTGTTCAGGCCGTGGTCGGTGGTCTGAACTGCAAGGCCGGCGGTGTCGGTGAGCAGCTGGGTGGCGGTGTCGTGGTGGCCGAAGTTCTCCAGCACGTAGGCAATGCCGTGCGCGCCGTCGAAGAAGCCCGGCCGCTTCGGTGGGTCGCGGCGCACCGAGTCCAGCAGCCAGCGCTCGTGCTCGGGGTGCCGGCCGAACCCGGCGGCGTCCAGCGCGTAGAGCACCCCGGCCGCGCCGAAGCCGAAGCATGCCCCGCCGACCTGGAACGCCTCGATGTCGCCGGGGAACAACCGGTCGGTGCGGGCCGGGGTCGCGCTGGCCAGGATGGCCTCGGCGATCGAGCGGCGCACCAGCGGCCAGTCCGGGTCGGGACGGCTCAGTTCGCGTAGCGCCCTCGGCACGCTCGGCGGCGCGCTGACAGGTGCGCCGATCGACTCGCCGGTCGGCGCGGTGCGCGGGCTCAGCTGCGCGCGGACCGAGTCGCCGAAGCCGGTTGGCAGGCCGAAGCGCCCTTCGATGAACTCCAGCAGCCCGTCCAGCTTGCTCGGCGCCAGCTCCAGGATCGAGTTGAGCGGCAGGAAAAGCCACAGCCGCAGCGCGGCGAGCGCGTACTCGTCGATGGCGAAGCCGGCCCGGTCGGCCGGTGAGCGGAAACCGGGTGCGCCGAGGCCTGGCCGGCCGATGTCGCTGGCCAGCCCGGCCAGCTCGAAGTCGACAAGCGACACGGTGCGGGTGCCGGTCGTTTCGTCCTCGTGGACCAGCAGGTTCTGCCCGTGCAGGTCGCCGAAGACCATGCCGCGCTCGTGCACCTTGTCGACAAGCACGGTGATGTCGTCGAGCACCGCGACCGCGCGCCGGGTGTACTCGTCGATCTCGGCCGGACCGCGGTTTCGCCTGGTCAACGGGTAGTTACGGACCAGCCAGGTGCCCAGCGGGATGCCCGGCAGGTACTGCATGGCGAGGAACTCGTGCTCCCAGACGGAGAACATCTCGTAGACCGAGGGCACCCCGGGGACGCCGGCGAGGCGGCACAGCGTTGCGTGCTCCCGGTGCAGCCGGGCAACCGCGTCGGTGCCGTCGGCGTCAAGGCCGGCGTGCGGGCGGGCCTCCTTGAGCACGACCTCGCGGCCGTCCTCGCGGTGCCGCGCGACGTACACGCCGCCACCGTTGGAGTAGTGCAGACATCGGGTGATCTGGTAGGGGAACTGCCCCGGGTCGCCGGCTTGCCGCGCGGCCAGCTGCGGGCGCAGGCACTCGGGCAGCTCGACCCAGTCCGGGATGGAGAACTTCGGCTCCCTGCGGTCCGGCACCAGCACGCCGTCCGGGCGGAGCACCGCCAGCACCCTGGCCCCTTCGGACTCCACCCACTGCTCGTCGAACCCGCCGTAACGGGCGTACAGCGGACCCTGGCCGTAGCGCAGATCGCTCAGAATGTACGGGCCGGACTCGCCGGCCAGTTCCTCGGACAACTCCCGCAGTACCCGGTCGAACTGACCGTCGTCGGCGGGGTAAATGGTGATGAACTTGCCGCTGGACTCCCGCTGCGCGTACTTGGAGTTACGCGTCAGTAGGATTGTTCGGGTGCGGAGGTGCTTGAAGGCAATCCGGTGCTCGGTGCAGTACGCATGCACTGTCGCCAGCACTCGCACCGCGTTGTCCAGGTGCGCGGAAACGTGAATCTTCCAGCCTTGCCGGGGCAGCGACCGGTCGGCGGGCGCCAGCATCCGCCATACGTCCTGGTCAGCGAGGAGCCAGCCGTCCGGCGGTGCGGGCAGGTCCCGGGCAAACGAACCTCCGGGTACGCCAGCGTCTCGCTGTTCGTCGAAGAACAGCGGATCGGCAAAGCAGTACGCTTCGTACCGGAGATCCATTCGTGACCCTCTCGAGACTTCCCTCTGCGGCATTGCAAGGCCCTCGGCGGCATTGCAAGGCGTTCAACTGGAGCCAGCAAATAGTCCTTGAGGACGCCGGTCCCGCCAATCCGCCATCCGAGGGTAGGGATACTGATCAAGGCCGGATTCTATAGCGCAAGGCCGTCCGGACGGCGCTTTAGTCAGTGCGCTGAATGGCCGCAGAATCATAGATGAGTATACTTCATTTTTTGCGACACCGAAGTCTGCTATCGACGTTCCAGGTGAGTGGCCACCAGTCGGCACGAGCCTCCTGAGCCCGGCGCAGCGCCGGCTCCGAGCTGCACCGTGGTGCGCATGGGGCCACTGTTGCCATACTCGAGGCTCGTCGGAACAGAATAGCTGGTCGGCCACCCGTCGGCGCGGAATGTGCGTCTGATCGGCCCAGCGCCAGGCAGCCCAACGGGCGAGTCCGACTGCGGCCGTTCGGACTGAACTATGAGGCGCCTGATATACTTCGTGCTCGACGAACGCGGCGGGACGACCTGACGCTTCAGTGCCAGGATTAAGTACCGTGATCACACGGGTACACACCGTCAAGACTTTGAGGTTCTTGTGGGGTAAATGATACTATTGTGATTAGCGATAAATTTGGGATCCACTTCCGAACTCACATATCGCGACACCGACGGCCGTTCGGTCATCGACACCCGACATCGACCGCGCTAACACCTCGCCATGCCGCAAGGCCGTGGCTCGCGCGTAGTCGGCCTTTTGGCGGAAGGCTCTTCGACCAAATCGCCTAACACTTGACGAAAGGCCGTCGACAAAGCGTAGTAAGTGCCCCATGTTATAACTTGGTTATTACCACGGAGGGTCATCGGCCAATTTCGGAGGGTAGGAGAAGCGGCGCGGGCGAACCGCCCGCATTTGCCAATGGACATTCCTCCTCGAATACCCGGACCTCGCGGTCCAGAATTAGCGCCAGCCGAGCTTGTGACCGGGATTGATGCGGGTGCCCGGTGCTCACATGTCCAGGACCAGCTCGCCGAGCGGGCTGGCGCAGCAGGGCAGCACGGAACCGGTGGCCGGTAGCTCCAGCGGCGCCGGCGAGTAGCTGACCTCGCCGGCCAGCACCGGTGTGACGCAGGTGTGGCACACGCCGGTGCGACAGGACCACCGGGTCGGCACGTCGCACGCCTCGGCCAGCTCGAGCAGGGTGCAACCGCCGAACGGCACAGTCAGGCCGCTGCGCGCGAAGGTGACCATCGGGCCGGTGCCTGGTCGGCCCGGCGGAGGGTGCGGCGCGACCCGCCGCTGCCCGACCAGGCCGGGGTTGATCGCGTCCAGCGCACCGAACAGCTCGCTGTGGATCGCGGCCGGCGCAAGCCCGAGCCCGCCCAGCCAGCCCCGCACGTCGGCCATGAAACCCGCCGGCCCGCACAGGTAAGCACTGGCGTCGGCCGGCAGGTCCAGCGCGGCCAGGTTGTCCGCCGTGAGCCGGCCTGGCACGGCTCCGGTGCGCGCGAGCTCGGCCGGCGTGGCCGCGGTGTAGAAGACCCGCTCGCGCCCGTGCGCGAGGCCGGCGAGCAGCCGGTGCGCCTCGCCGGCAAGGGCATGCCCGGCCGGGTCGCGCGCGACGTGCAGCCACCACACGTCCCGCTCGCTGTCCGCCGCCGCCAGCCGGTGCAGCATGGCCAGCACCGGGGTGACGCCGATGCCAGCCGAGACCAGCAGCACCGGGTTGGTCCCGTCGCGCAGCACGAAGTCGCCTCGCGGCGCGGCCGCGTCGAGCACCGCGCCGGGCCGCAGCTTGGTGTGCAGGTAACCGCTGACCAGGCCTTCCGGTTCGCGCTTGACGCTGATCCGGTAGGTGTCCGCGCCCGGCGCGGAGGACAGCGAGTAGCTGCGCACCGGCGCCGGCTGCCCGGCGCCGCCCACCCGCAGCGTCAGGTACTGGCCCGGCTGGGCGGCCGGCAGCGGCCCTCCGTCGCGCGCCGCCAGCTGGATCGAGGCGACCTGGCTGCTCTCCACCACCACGTCCACCACCCGCAACCCCCGGAACCCGGCCCAACCGGGCCCGGCACCCGCCGGCGGCGGGCCGTGCTCCTCGCCGCGCAGCAGCCGCCGGAACGAGCCCTGCCAACCGGGGCTCAGCGCCGGGATGCGCAGCGCGGTCCGCAACCGCTCCGGATCCTTGTCGGGCAGGTAGAGCAGTGCGTCGGTGTCGGCGACGCTGAGCGCACCGGGCCCGGTGCCGATCTTGACGATCTCGTCGCCGGCCTGCACGTGCCCCTCGGTGAGCACCCGCAGGTAGAAGCCGGGCCGGCGGTGCGCGACCAACAGCGACGGCATGCCCGGCTCGCCGAGGCGCATGCCGACCCGGAAGCAGGTCACCCTCGGTTGGCTGACCTCGAACTCGGCCTCCCCGATGCGGTAGCGGTCGCCGATGCACACCTCGTCGTCCGGAAGGCCGTCGACGGTGAAGTTCTCGCCGAACTGGCCGAAGACGAAGTCGTCGCGGCCGAAGTGCTCCCGCCAGTGCCGGTAGGCCTGGATTTGGTAGACCAGCACCGCGCGGTTCTCCCCGCCGTGCCCGTTGGTGTCGCCCTGCCCGTCACCGTCGACGTTCAGCCGCCGCACCAGCCGGCGGCCGGCGACCGCGCTCTTCCAGATGCCGGTGTGCACGGTCTCCCCGCGCCACGCCACATCCTGGGGCATGCCGATGTTCACCGAGAGCAGCGTGGCCATCGGCCCTCCCGCTCAGGCATCGGTGCCGACGAAGTCCGGGGTGAGGTCCCGGTCGAAGCCGTGCGGGACCACCGACTGCCCCGGTGCCGGCGCCAGCCTGGTCCCTTCCAGCTCGACCTCGACCTTGTCCGGCTCGAAGGACACCAGGTCGGACACCCGTGCCACCTCGCTGTAGGCCTCCCGGTAGGACCAGGCGGAACGCTGGCTGCCGCCGATGTCGTAGTAGCTGGCCAACCCCTTGTACGGGCAGAACGTCTTGCCGTCGACCGGGGTCAGTGCCGCGACGTCGATGTCGGCCCTCGGCACGTACCAGCGCGGCGCGAAGCCGGACTCGTAGAGCACCACCGGCGCCGTGCTGTCCGCCACCACCCGCCCCTCGCAACGGACCACAAGATGGCGCGAGGCGCGGCGGATGTCGATGCGGTGGTAGGCGTCGGCGGCGTGGCCCAGAATCCGCTCGTCCTCCTCGTAGCAGGCGTCCATCGCCCGCCAGGCCAGCGCGACCCGCCCGTGCAGCTCGCCGGCGTATGCCGGCAGGTCGGTGTGCCGCCAGGCGGCTCGCGGCGTGCGCTTCCCGCCGGCCCGCACCGCGTACCACGAGGTGGCGCCGAGGTCCTGGTGCCGGGTCACGGTGTCCGTCGGCTCCAGCACGCCGGGTGCCAGGTCCTGGTACCGGAAGTAGGCCACCGGGTAGCGACCGGGCTCGTGCAGCAGCACCACGTCCTCGCTGTCCACGATCCACCGGCCGGCGAACCGCACCCGCATCCGACGGCGCAGCGGCTCGGCGAACAACAGCCGCTCCGGCAGCGGCACCGGGCTGAGAAACCGCCCGACCCCGCTCCCGGAGAGAGGTCCCTGTTGCCAGGAAAGGCCCATGATGAGTCCCTTTCGTTTCGGTGATCCGCCGGGCGGCTCGGTCAGGTGAGTGGTTCCCCGCCGTCGATGTGCAGCGTGACGCCGGTGAGGAAGGAGTTGGTCAGCGCGAACAGCACGCCGTGCGCGATGTCCTCGGTGCCGCCGACGCGGCGGGCCGGCAGCGTCGCGCGCAGCGTGTCGAAAAGCTCGGCCTTGCCCTCGGCGCCGAGACCGTCCCAGGCGCCGCTGTCGATGGTGCCGGGGGAGATCGCGTTGACCCGGATGGGTGCCAGCTCCAGCGCGAGGGACCGGGTGAGGCTGTCGACGGCGCCGTTCGTGGTGGCCACCCCGAGCCAGTCGACCCTCGTCTTGACCGCCGAAACCCCGGAGAACAGCACGAACGAGCCGTCCCGCGCCACCAGCGGCGCGAGGTGCTTGGCCAGCATGATCGGACCGATGACCTTGGTGTCGAAGGAGAGCCGCAGCGTCTCGCGGTCCAGGTCGGCCACCCCGCCCTTGGCGCGTACCGAGCCGGTGGACACCACGTGGTCGACACCTCCGCCGGCACGCAGCCGCTCGGCGAGCGCGGCGATGGACGCCTCGTCGGTCAGGTCGAGGGTCTCGGCGGTGATTCCGGCCTCGCCCTGGTAGGCGTCGGCCAGCTTCTGCCGGTCCCGCCCGGCGACCACGACCCTGGCGCCCGCGTCCCTGGCGGCGAGCGCCACCGCGCGGGCGATGCCACTACCCCGCCCGACCACCACGACCACCCGGTCTCGCAGCCCCACCACGGTCCCACCTCTTCCCCAGCTGATTGTAACTTCTCAACGCCGATTGACAGGTTAGCAGGAACCGTGCTGTTCTGTAACCAGTCTCACAAGCTTAAGGAGTTAGAAAATGGTTTCCGTGCACCACCGCTACCGGACCGTGCAGGGCCAGCGGCTGTTCTACCGGGAGGCCGGGCCAACCGACGCCCCCGCCGTCGTGCTGCTGCACGGCTTTCCCACCAGTTCGTTCATGTTCCGCGAGCTGATCCCCGCGCTGGCCGACCGTCACCACGTGATCGCCCCGGACCACCTGGGGTTCGGGCTCTCCGACGCGCCGTCGGTCGACGAGTTCGGCTACACCTTCGACGCGCTGGCCGAGCTCACCGAGGGCCTGCTGGCGCAGCTCGGCCTCACCCGCTACGCGATCTACGTGCAGGACTACGGCGCCCCGGTGGGCTGGCGGCTGGCGCTGCGCAACCCTGCCGCGATCAGCGCGATCATCACGCAGAACGGCAACGGGTACGAGGCCGGCTTCGTGCCCGGCTTCTGGTCAGGAGTGTGGGACTACCAGCGTGACCCGAACCCGAGCACCGAGGCCGCGATCCGCCAGGCGCTGAGCCTGGAGGCCATCCGGTGGCAGTACCTGACCGGCGTCCCGGATGAGAGCGTGGTCAGCCCGGACACCTGGCACCACGACTTCGCGCTGGTCTCCCGCCCTGGCAACGACCAGGTACAGCTCGCCCTGTTCCGCGACTACGCCAGCAACCTTCCGCTCTACCCGAAGCTGCACGACTACCTGCGGGAGAGCCAGGTGCCGCTGCTGGCCGTGTGGGGCAAGGGCGACGAGATTTTCGGCCCGGACGGCGCCAGCGCGTTCACCGAGGACCTGCCAGCGGCCCAGGTGCACCTGCTCGACGGTGGCCACTTCCTGCTGGAGAGCCAGCTCGGCCAGGTCAGCGACCTCATCCGAGCCTTCCTGGCCTGACGGCCCGGTTCTCGACGGCCGCAGCTGGCCGGGGTGGCCACCCGACCGGCGCCGCGCACCCGACGTCCACGCCGCGCATGGTGCGCTGCTTGTGCATCTGGTTACCTAATTGTGATGAACCCCAGACCTGCTGGTAGACGGTGTGCCGGTGGTGGGGGCCTGCCACGCCAAAGTTCGACGCGACGGATACCGCACCAGCCGGTTATGGTCGGGGTGTTGTTGCCGGACGGTGGCTGGCCTGGCGCTGTGACCCCCCGGGGCGGCACGTACAGCATCTACAACACGGCAAACCCGCCGTTGGCCTGTGGGTATCCACCACGGTCGTTGTGACGCGGCCACGTCGCGGGGGCACGGGGACATGATGACGGCGGACGAACCGACGGCGCGACGCGGACCTGGTGCCGCTGCGGCCTTGAAGGGGAGCGGCTACGGGCTTGGTAGTGTTTTGGTCTCGCTGCAGCTCTGGGCAGCGGTGCCAGTGGAACGAGTCATTTCTGTGATCCCATATGTCAGGCTCCCCACGATCGACGGCCAGCAGTCATTTTCCCGCCAGCCGCGCTGCTGGCCGATCAAGATGTTCCTGGACTCGCGCGCGTTCGAGAGGCCTGGCCCGAACGCGGCTGGTGCGACGCTGATCTTCCGCTCGCTCGTCGAACACGTTGCGTCCTCGAACTGGGTGGAGTTGTACACCCTCGAAGCCGAGGGCTCGGAGCTCACGGGAGGCGTCAAGCGGCTGAAGATCGAGCGCTCTGATGACTCCCTGCTAATGCGGGACTCGCCTAGGGACGAGAAGTGCTGGGCGCTAGCCCCACACTCAACGCTTGTGCGGCGAGCGGAGGCGGCAAGCCAGAGAAACTCGGTGCCCGTCGATGTTTGGTACGACGCGCACCACGAAGGCCACACCACCCGGGTCGTTCGGGTTAGTCGGTGGTCGCGGCCGGTGTGAGCCAGCCGGCGATTCGGCGGGTGGCGGTGAAGCTTGCCCAGGCTGCCGCGGCTAGCAGCGAACTATCGGAGGGGTAGTGCTCGCGGAATCCTTGGATGACCGTTTCGTCGAGTTGGTAGGGGGCGAGCGCGACCAGCAGAGTCAGGCGGCCTGCCGGCCGGTCGGGTTCTTCGAGTGAGCCGACGGCGGTCTCCACCCAGCTCCGGCTGATGCTGGGGTGCTCACCGTTCCAGCCGGCCACCCGCTGAGCGACGAGGTCGCGGACGGGCTCGGGGAGGGTTTTCTGGCCGTCTGTTTCGATGACGGCTTCGAGCCGGCCGATCGCCGCCGCGACCGCGGGTTTCGGCTGCGCCCAGGAGAACTCGCGGGAGGGCTGGGCCTCGGGCGGCGATCCGACGGCGTGCCCGGGTTCGACCTGGAGGGCCATGATCCGTTTGCCCACGGTGGAACCGGTGACCCGAACAACGGTGCCGCGCAGCCAGCGAAGCCACGATGGAAGCGGAACGGGGGCGTCGGAGAGGAAGGCGCTGACCATTCGGTCGATGTAGTGGAAACACACCGCTGACCCGATGATCTCTGGGGCGTCCTGCGCCGTGAACGGGGGGTGGCTGAGCACCTCCGCGCCTGGTGTTCGGTTGGCCATGGCCCACTGCGCGACGGAGCGCACTACGGGGTCATTGATCTGATCGGCACGGTTGTCGCGGATCGCGTCGGCGGTGTGCTTCTGTGCTGAGCCGGTGAGCAGGGTGCTGTGGGCGTCTACGCAGAAGGCGCACTGGTTGATCTGGGATACGGCTTCGCAGACTACTTCACGTAGGGTGCGATCCACCGGGCCGGCCACGATGGTCTCGCGCAACATGCTCCATACCCCGGCCAGCAGCTCGGGGTTCGGTGCGTGCAGTGTCACGGGGGGAACGAGCTGAAATTCTCGGCGCATCTGTTCATACACCTGCGCCACCAATCCGTGAGCCCTCGCAGCCGGCACTGTATCGAGATACTTGATCAGCTTGGGTGCCTGGGCGTCGAACAAGCTCTGCTCAATGCGGGCCGGCAGTAGGATCATTGTGTCCTCCGAGAACCTGGTTGTTGGACATAAGCGTTTAGTACTGGGCGGTGAGGCGTGGTGTCGCCGCCCGTTTGGAAGCGGGCATGCTGGGTGCCATGGGTGCCAGGCACGCTAAGCGTTCCGCGATGCGCCAGGAAGCGGGTCGTGAAAGTACGTCTATCTCAGAATCGACCGATCCTCGTTCAAGCCGGGGTCCACAAGGAGGTCGAATCGCCACACTGCAGGGCGCGGTATGGGCGCATCGATCGAAGGCGTTCACTCTTATTGCGCTAGTCATCTGTTGTATCGCTCCTCCCGCAACCCACGCGTTCACCGTGCAATCAATGTCCACCCCCTCTAGGAGCTCCCGGTGGCCGGGTGCTGCTCGAGGCTGAGTTCTAGATGCAAGTACGCCCCGGAGATGGGGGGTTCCCTTGCCGGAAACGTCGATCAAGTCCGCGACAGTCTCATAGTCAGGATTTAGGCGTCCTCAGCACCGGTGGCGGTAGGTGCGCGCGGTCGGGTGTTTCGGGCTAGCGCGTAGTCCCGGGTTGCTTCACGCGGCTGATGAGATCGTCTGGTGGAAGGTGCTACCGCCGCTGAGGCCTAGTAGTCTGGCTACTGGCCGTATCGTAAGAGAGGTAGCGATGAGGTCGCCGAGACGCGGCGAGAAAGCCTCGCCCAGCAGCAGCAGGTTCGCCGTTCGCGGCAGTACGACCCGTCGCCGTCCGCGTCGGACCGCGGCGAGCACAGCGCGGGCGACCTTGTCAATCGAGAGCGGAGTGATGTGCCGGAACGGGGGCGGCATCTCAGCTTCCTTCGCGCCCCGCAGCAGGTCGGTGGCGGTGAGCGCTGGGTAGATCACCGAGACCTGGATACCGTCGGCGGCCACCTCCTGGCGCAAGCTGTCGGAGAACCCCGAGACGGCGTGCATCACGGTGGCGTAGGACCCGAAGCGGGCAACCGCTTTACGGCCCATCACCGAGGACATGTTCACGATCGCGCCCGTCCCTTGCCGGCGCAGTATCGGAACGACCCGTTGGGTCACACGAATCATTCCAAAGAGACTGGCCTGGAGCGTGTCACGGACGTCGTCCTCGAACGTCGCCGAATCGGTACTGCCGAACCTCGCGATACCAGCGTTGTTGATCAGGACATCGATCCTTCCAAACCGAGTCACCGCGGCGTCTACCATCGCGGTCACAGCCTCGTCGGAGGTCACGTCGGTCGGCACTGACAGCACTTCTGAACCCAGCGCGCGCACCTCATTCTCGGTCTGGGCCAGTCGATCGGCCGAGCGAGCCGCAAGGACCAGCCGCGCGCCTTCTCGCGCGAACGCCAGAGCTATGGCCTTCCCGATGCCCTGTGAGGCGCCGGTGACCACTACCACCTTGTTCTCAACGGAGGCAGTCATATCAGAACTCCTTAATGTAGGTACTCACAACAGCAGTGACGCCGGGTTCTCCGAGAACCTCGGTGGGAGCCGATCTTTCGTCGGACCGCCTCTTCCGCCGAGGCCCCGCACCGAATCGTCTCCGCGCGGCTTGGCATGTCGCCACCCAAGCGGCCCAGCTCCACCACTGGGAAAGGCTCTGTGACCTCTACTGCAGGAAGTCGGAGACAGCGTTGAGCAGATCGGCTTTCGACTTGGCGCCGATGATTGACTTCACTGGCTCGCCGTCCTTGAACACCATCATCGTCGGGATCGAGGAGACCTGGTAATCGCTCACGGTGTCTTGGTTCTCGTCCACGTTGAGCTTGGCGACGGTCAGCTTGTCTTTGTGCTCACCGGCGATTTCGTCGAGCATCGGACCGGTCGTCTTGCACGGTCCACACCAGACGGCCCAGAAGTCAACGAGCACAGGCTTGTCACTCGTGAGAACCTCAGTAGCGAAGGTAGCGTCGGTCACGTCTACGGTGTTGGCCATTTGTGGTCTCCTTCTCTCCTCTTTGAGTTCGATCTGATCTCGTTGGCTATTGGGATGGATTACGCCACGTCAGCTCGCGGACGCCGCGCTGAGCTCGGACTCGCCCGACCCGGTCAGTTCAGGCTGCTCGGCCAGCCAACGCTCGGCGTCGATCGCCGCCGAACAGCCGGAACCGGCCGCCGTGACGGCCTGCCGGTAGGTCCGGTCGACCAGGTCGCCGGCCGCGAACACCCCCGGCACGGCGGTGTAGGTCGACGGGGTCTTCGTCAGTAGGTACCCGTCATCGTCGGTGTCGAGCTGTCCGGGCTCGATAACCGGGTGCGGAATCAGGTTTTAGCGTGGCCGCCGGTCACTGAGTATTACCGTGGCCAAGCCCCACCAATACAACAGCGCTTCAAGCACAAATGCGCGGTCGAGCACCGCGACGAGCAGGCTGCTCATGTGGCGCCCCGCGTGACGGCAACGCACCGGCAGCAACACGGCGGCCGCTCGGCCGCGCGGGGCTGAGCATCGCCGCCAAGCGAGACTCGCTTGACACCCTCACGCGATCCCCCGCGACGGAGTTGACTGGCGGTCCCGTCGGGATGGTGAGCAGCACGCTGATCAATCCGGCCGCGGTCACCATCACCCCCACCGGTAGCGGCACCATCAAGGCACCTACCAGACCGCTCACCCCGAGCACGACCGCTGCCACTGCGAACGCTCCGCCGAACAGGCCGTTCACCGCGCCGACCCGGGCGTCGGCGTAGATCGTGACCGACCTGCCTGGGACCCCTGATCCGGCGCCTCGCGCAAACGGCCCGGCCAGGCCCGCGACCAGCACAACCGTCCCGAGAGCGATCTCGGTGATGTTGACCAGCGTGTTCATGACTTCTCCGATCAGCCCCGGCGGACCCAACCCTTAGATGTCTTAGTTAATCTATAAGGAGAGTTTGTTGGTGTCAAGCTATAGATGAAGGGGTGCTGCTATTGTTCACTCGAACGAAGCCCAGGAAGGAGCCGACGTGTCACGAGCCTCACGCGCGGACGCGGCCCGCCACCACGAAGAACTCATCGAGATCGCGTCCCGGCGGATGCGTGAACACGGCATCGACGCGGTGAGCGTGCCCGGGGTGATGAGCGAGATCGGGCTGACCAGGGGCGGGTTCTACAAACACTTCGCCTCGAAGGAGGCGCTGGTGACCACCGCTATCGAGGCGTCCTTCCGCGAGATGCGCGACCGGATCGGGCAGTTCGCCGCGCAACATTCCGACGATCCCGCCGCCAGGCGGATCGCGGTCCTGGACTGGTACCTGTCAGCCGAACACCGCGACGACCCGGGCAGCGGCTGCCCCAGCGCCCTGGCCAGCGCGGTCTCCCAAACCGACTCCGACAGCGCGCCGAGGAAAGCGTTCGTCGAGGGCTTCTACGAAGCCCTCGCCATCAACGGCGTAAACCAGCGCGGAAGCAACTTTGACGACAGGGAAGCCGCGGTAGTCACCGAGATCATGGCGATGGTCGGCGGCCTGATGATGGCCCGCGCCGCCGCGGGCAGCCCACTGTCAGACGCCATTCTCAGTGCCGTACGCCGCACCCTCGCCTGACCACGAACCGCCCGTCGCAGCCTGGGCCACAGCTCGCGTCGAACCACAGCAGCCCAGGGCGCCGCGAACCTGTTCTTCCAACTCATCGCCACCCGCTACGAACAGGCCTCGGTCATGGTCACCTCCAACCTGCCCTTCGGAAAAAGCGCACATGTGCGAGGTGGCGCCCCCGAAACGTCACAGGTCCGCCAGCCGAGCGTCCTCGCCAGCCGGTCGTGTCCGGGTGTTGTTGCCGGACGGTGGCTGGCCTGGCGCTGTGACCACGGCCCCCCGGGGGATGCTGGTAGGCGCGCGATGTTGTCCCAGGTACGGGAAACCCCGCCCCGGTGCCGGGCCGTGTTCGGCCCGACCCCGGAGCGGGGTGTTGGGTGTCGTGGGTGTCAGCTCTGAAGAGTGTGCATGGTGTACATGGTGGCGGCGACGTGGGATGCGATGACCTGTGGCCAATCGTGGCCTAGGCCGGTCCACTGTTCGATCGGCCGTTGATGCCCGCGGATGATCAGTTGCAGCCGC
>DASYBQ010000058.1:0-15981 GCA_036500625.1 Pseudonocardia sp.
GCTCACGGACATCACCCCAATACCCCCGGGGCTCCCGCACCGCACTACGCGTCACCTCCAGCAACAGCTGGACCATCTCACCAGCCTGCGCCAACGGACGCGTCGCGGCACCCTGAGCACTGCGCAGTCCCCTGCCTACCTGGGACTTTGCCGCCTTCTTGCGTGCTGGCGATTCGACTACGCCCTGAGCTGGCTTCGCCATCTCACTCCTTCGCTTCCGTGGTGCATCCCGCCGGTCGCACCCTGGAGGGCTGGGAACCGGAACGACGTCGCGAGCGGCGGTCTCCACCGCTCGCCGTACCCGCGCAGGCGGGCCGTGCTCATGCCGCCACCGATGGCGACGGCGCGTGTGCGCCAGCAAGGTGCCAACTCAAGACCCGCTGGTGCACCGTGAGTGCTCATATTCCCGCCTTGCATCCCCAGACACATCCGCATAAGGGGGCATCTCTACCCTCCCGATTGGGAGGTATCGAAACGACCACCCGGTTGGTTGATCCGCCCCTCACTCACCGTGAACACCGCGCGAACCAACCAGAGCTGAACAAAATTTCGCCCAGCTCGGTGGCTTAACGGCCCAGTAGCCCGAGGGGATACGGGTCACCTTGGAGCACCCCCCGGTCGTGCGTGCCCGGGGGTCCAAACGCACTAGCGAGCTACCCCTAATGGGAGAGGGGTATTTCTTACACCGAAACGGCCGTCTCTGAACAACAGTGACGGCCGTGGAAACTGTTACTACTTGCTACGACGTGCAACTACTGTTTCTCGAGATATCTCAGAGTCGGCCGGTTGAGCAACAGCACCGCGCCGATCACCAACAGGACGAACGACGCGATCGCCTCCCAGCGCCCGCCCACCGCGAACAGGATCACCGAGACAAGGCCCAGCAGGTAGAGCACGTAGCGCGACCACGCCTGCCCGATCAGCAGCATCAGCGACATCAGCAGCGTGACCAGCCCGATCAACAGGTAGAGCGAGGGGTGCTGGCCGCCGTTGCCCGGCGTGCTCGCCGCCGAGTCGCCCAGCGCGCCCTGCACCGCGCTGACACTGCCCGAGTCGGCCTCGCTGCCCGACGACGTGCCACCGAGCGCGGCGGAGATCAGCACGCCGCCCAGCACCAGCCACGCCGCCACGGACACACCCAGCTGCCACGGGAAGCGTTCCTTGCGCGGCCGGTGGCCGGGCTTGCGGTGGCCCTGGCCGGCAGGGTCGCCCTGATCGGTGGACGAAGTACCAGTCATGGCGGCAGTGTAGTCACCGACTCACCACCTCGGCACGACAAGGAGACTCCCGCCGATGAGCACACCCACCGAGTTCAACTACTCCTCCGAGGACGGAACCCAGATCACCGCGTACCGCTGGGACCCGGCCGAGCAGCCGGTGGGCGTCGTGCAGATCACCCACGGCATGGGCGAGCACGTGCGGCGCTACGACGAGCTCGCCCAGGCGCTGAACGCCAGGGGCCTGGTGGTGTTCGGCCAGGACCACCGGGGACACGGCGCGACCGCGGCAGGGCCGGACCAGCTGGGCCAGCTCGGCGACAACGGCTGGGTGCAGCTGGTCGGCGACATCGGCCGGCTCACCGACGTGGTCCGCGCCGAGCACCCCGACCTGCCGCTGCTGCTGCTCGCGCACAGCATGGGGTCGTTCGCAGCCCAGCAGTACCTGATCGACCACAGCGACCGGGTGGATGCGGCCGCGCTGACCGGTACCGCCGCGATCGACCTGCTCGAGCCGGCGATCAACCTGGACGAGGAGGTCGACCTGACCGCCTTCAACGCCGCGTTCCAGCCACCCCGCACCGAGTTCGACTGGCTCAGCCGGGACGAGGCCCAGGTCGACGCCTATGTCGCGGATCCGTTGTGCGGCTTCGGGCTGGACCCAGCGAACGGCAAGGCGATGTTCGTCGGTGCCCGCCGGGTCGCCGACCCCGCCGAGCTGGCCAGGGTGCGCTCCGACCTCCCGCTCTACATCGCGGTGGGCGAAGCCGACCCGGTGAACGGCGGCTCGGCGCTGCTCGACCCGCTGGTACAGCGCTACAAGGAGGCCGGCCTCGGCGACATCACGGTCAAGGTCTACCCCGCCGCCCGCCACGAGATCTTCAACGAAACCAACCGCGAAGAAGTAATCGCCGACCTCATCAACTGGCTCACCCCCGCCCTCAAACTCGCCTGAACCCCGCGAGTCGGTTTGTTCACTCGAGGCTGGCCAGGGGGTCGGCTCGGGTCAAGGCGGGGTCGGCTACCGAGAGGGTGCGGGCCGGGCCGGGGCCGGTGTTTCTGGTCTCGAAGCGGACGGTGACGCGGCCGTGGCCGCTGCCTTGCACCCAGCCGTGTCCGTAGGTCGAGTGGTGTACGTCGTCGCCGGGCCGCCAGGCGCGGGTCGGGTCGGCGGCGGTTGCCCCGCCGGTGTCCTGCTCGACTACCTCCTCGGTGAGTGCTGCCTGCGTGGTGTCCGTGTCGAACAAGGGGGGTTGGACGAAGTCGGCAAGGCCGGAGAGGGAGACGCCTATCAGGCGGACGCCGGAGTCCGGCAGCGCGCCCTCGGTGAGCCGCTGCGCGGTGGCGGTCAGCACGGTCAGGCTGGTGCTTGCCGTCGGCGTGGTCTCCGAGCGGCTGCGGGTGGCGAAGTCGGCGCCCCGAATCTTCACCGTCACGGTGCGCGCCGCGCGCCCGGAGGCGAGCAGCCGGCGGTGCGCGTGCTCGGCCATCTCGGCCACCGCGCGACGCACCGACGACACATCGGAAAGGTCGGTGTCGAACGTCGTCTCGGCGCTGACCTGCTTCGCCTCGCCCCGCTGCGCCACCGGGCGCCGGTCCACCCCCTGGGCAAGGCCGTGCAGCTCGATGCCGAGCGCGTTGCCCAGCAGCGCGACGACCTCGGCCGGTTGCAGCGCGGCCAGCGCGCCGATGGTCTCCACCCCCACCCGGCGCAGCGTCGCCTCGGCGACCGGGCCGACCCCCCACAGCTTGCGCACCGGCAGCGGCGAGAGCACGTCACGCTCCGCGCCGTGCGGCACCACCCGCACGCCGTCCGGCTTTGCCATCGTCGAGGCGATCTTGGCCAGCTGCTTGCCGGAGCCGGCGCCCACCGAACAGGTCAGCCCGGTGGCCGCCTTGATCCGGGCACGCAGCCGCTCGGCGGTGTCGGTGACCGCGTTCGGTGCCGCGCCGGCCAACCCGGCCGGCTCGATGAACGCCTCGTCCACCGAGATCTGCTCGACCGCCCCGCCGCACTGCCGGACCAGGTCGAACACCCGCTCGCTGAGCACCCGGTACACCGCGATCCGGGGCGGCAGCACCACGGCGTCCGGCACCAGCCGCCGGGCACGTGACATCGGCATCGCCGAGCGTGCGCCGTGCACCCGCGACTCGTAGCTCGCGCCGGCCACAACGCCGCGCGGACCGAGGCCACCGACCAGCACCGGCCGCCCGGTCAGCGTCGGGCGGGTGAGCTGCTCGACCGAGGCGAAGAACGCGTCCACATCCAGGTGCAGCACCCACCGGCCCCCGTGATCCCCGAACACCTCGGCACGCCGGTCAGTGGTGGCGGCGGCTGCCGCCGGTGCGCTCCAGCTCGGCGCGCACCGCGTCGGCCATCGCCGGGTCGGCCCGCATCAGGCTCAGCAGCGCGCGGAACACCTCGGCGCCGGCCACCACCGGCAGGTCCAGGTCGCCCGCGGTCTGCGCGCACCACTGCCGCAGTGCCTTGTGCTCCATCGGCGACAGCTCCACGGTCACCCGGACGGGCCTGGTCCGGGGCGAGCGGGCGGCCGCGTCCAGCTTCGGCTCCTGTCCGGCGGCCGCCGCCTCAACGGACGCACCGGCCACCGCCGCGGCACGCGCCGCAAGGTCGCCGCGCCGGCTGGACCCGCTCACCGGTCCCAGCCTCCGAGCAGCTCCTCGGCCGCGGTGCCGTACGGCACGTCTTTCTCCGGGATTCCGGCGCCGAACGCCTGCGCGTAGCGCTCCAGCCGGGGCACCGTGGAGAACAGCACCCGCCGGCCCTGTCCTTCCAGGATCTCCCGGACCGTCTCGGTGCTGGTCGCGTGCGCGACGGTGCGGGTGAGCAGCACGGCCACGTTCGGGTCTTCGTCCCGGCGCCCGGCGGCGTCCTCCAGTGCCTTGAACACCGGACCGACCCGGTCCAGCTCCATCATGGTCGGCGCGATCGGCACCAACACGTCGGTGGCCACCCGCAGCGTCGCCGCGACGATGCCGTCCCGTTCCTCCAGCGGCGGGGTGTCGATGACCACGGTGTCCCACCGCTCCGGGTCGATCACCCCCCAGAGCTGGCGGTGCAACGCCGTGGAGGCCAATCCCATCGCCGGCACCGGCCAGCCGGCCAGGCCGTGCCAGCGCAGCGCCGAGCCCTGCGGATCCGCGTCGACCAGCACCACCCGGCGGCCGCGCTCGTGCAACGCCTGCGCCAAGAAGGCGGCGGTGGTCGTCTTGGCGCTGCCGCCCTTGAGGTTGGCGATGGTCAGCACCCGGGTACCCGGCGTCACGCTGGCAGGTTATCTTGTGCGCGGCCGCTCGGCTTGCGATATCCGCACTTCCTCAGTTACGCAGCCGAACTTTTTTCCCGGAGGGCCGATGCGGTGACCGAGGTGCAGCCGGCAAGGCGGCCGGCAGGGCGCAAACGCCCGGACGGCGTGGCCACCACCGACGTCACGCTCAGCGCGCACGTCGCGGCGAACGCCGACGTGTTCTGTCAGGTGCTGGACCTGCACGTGCCAGGCGGTAGCACGGTCGCGGACGTCACCTGGGGCAAGGGCGCGTTCTGGCGCAAGGTGCCGGACGGCCGGTACACGCTGCTGGCCACCGACCTGCAGACCGGGGTGGACGCCACGGCGCTGCCGTACGCCGACGGGGAGATCGACGCCGTGGTGCTGGACCCGCCGTACATGGAGGGCCTGTTCCGCCGCGAGCTGGAGCAGCTGGCCGGCAACGGCACGCACGCCGCGTTCCGGGGCCGCTACTCCGACGGCGCGCCGACCGCGCCCCCGGAGGGCGGGCCGCGCTACCACGACGCGGTGTTGGATCTCTACCTGCGGGCCGGCGCCGAGGCCAAGCGGGTGCTGCGCGCGCACGGCGTGTTCATCGTCAAGTGCCAGGACGAGGTGAGCGCGAACCGGCAGCGGCTGACCCACGTCGAGCTGATCAACGCGTACGCGGCGGCGGGCTTCTACTGCAAGGACCTGTTCGTCGTGGTGCGGCCGAACCGCCCGGGGATCACCCGGCTGGTCCGCCAGGAGCACGCCCGCAAGAACCACTCCTACTTCCTGGTGTTCATCAAGCTCGACCCCCTGCACCCCAACCGCCTGCGCGCCCCCAAGCCCTAACCCCCGACGGCACACAGCGAGTGGTCGCGGCACACATGTCCGGACAGGTGTGCCGCGCCTACTCGCTGTGTGCCGTCGAAGAAGGGCGGAGGAGTTAGTAGCGGATTACGCCTCGGATGTTCTTGCCGGTGTGCATGTCCTCGTAGCCTCGGCCGATTTCGTCGAGGCTGTACTCGTTGGTCACCAGCTCGTCGAGCTTGAGGTGCCCGGCGCGGTAGAGGTCGAGCATCCTCGGAATGTCCGAACTGGGGTTGGACATCCCGAACATGGCGCCCTGGATCTTCTTCTCGAACAGGGTCAGCTCGCCGATCGGGATCGGTATCCCGACCTCGGTGAGGTCACCCAGCGCGGTCACCACCACGGTGCCCATCTTGCGGATCGCCCCGAACGCCTCGGCCACGTGCTCGCCCTTGATCACCCCGACGGTCACGATCGCGACATCGGCACCCTGGCCGTTGGTGAAGCTCTGCGCCAACTCGGTGGCCTCGCCCATGCTCTGCACCGCGTGCGTGGCACCCAGCGACTGGGCCATCTCCCGCTTGAACGCCACCGGGTCGACCGCGATCACGTTGACCGCGCCGGCGTGCACCGCGCCCTGCACCGCGTTCGCGCCGATGCCGCCGATGCCCTGCACGACCACCGTGTCGCCGGGGCGCACCTTGCCGGCATTGACCGCCGAACCCCAGCCGGTGCCCACCGAGCAGCCCAGCAGGCAGGCCTTGTCCAGCGGGGTGTCCTCGGGGACCTTCACCGCCGAGTCCACCGCGACGGTGGTGTACTCGCAGAACGTGGAGATGCCGCACATCTGGCCGACCGGGGTGCCGTCCTCCATGTGCAGCCGGAAGCTCTCCGGGTCGGTGAAACGGGAGCCGGCCAGCAGCAGCGCGCCGAGGTCGCACATGTTCGAGTGCCCGGTGGCACACCAGCGGCACTTGCCGCAGCCGGGCAGGAACGAGAACACCACCTTGTCGCCGGGGGAGAAGCCGGGCGTATTCGGGCCGACCGTGTCGATGATGCCGCCGCCCTCGTGGCCGCCGGCGAACGGGTAGGTACCCACCGGCATGTCACCGGTGGCGATGTGGTCGTCGGAGTGGCACATACCCGAGGCGACCATCTTGACGCGCAGCTCGCCCTGCCGCGGATCGTCCAGTTCCAGGTCCACCACCTCGTACTTGCCGGGAGCTTGACGGATGATGGCGCCGCGGGTCTTCATAGATCTCCTCCTCGAGATGCACGTACCTACTGACCGGGCCCGGGGATATGACCACTGGTCAGGGACCGTTCGTGATATTAGGTTTCATCATCGTGACGCACAACACCCGGACGGAGTGAGGCACCCAGATTTGCCTACCGCAACGTGGTTTCGGTTGCCAACGGCACGCCGGCTGGCCGTCGAGGCCGCCGCCGAGGCCGAGTTCGGCGCGCGCGGGTTCTCCCGGGGCAGCCTGAACGTCATCGCCCGCGACGCCGGGGTCAGCAAGGGCAGCCTGTTCCAGTACTTCCAGGACAAGGACGAGCTGTGCGCCCACCTCAGCGACCTGGTGTGCTCCCGGATCCGGGACGAGGTGACCGAGCTGATCACGCCGCTACCCTGGCAGACCGACTTCTTCGGCGCGCTCAGCACGTCGTTCCAGCTCTGGATGCACTACTACGCCAACCACCCCGCCGAGCTGGCCTTCACCTCGGCGATCAACCTCGAGCCCGACCCGACCACCCAGCCGAGAATCCGGGCGGCGGCCAACCGACACTATCTGGAGGTGTTCCGCCCGCTGCTGGCCAAGGCGGTGGCCGCCGGCCAGCTGGAGCGCGACGCCGACGTCGAGGCGTTCCTGGCGCTGCTCATGCTGCTGCTGCCGCACCTGGCCATCGCGCCCAGCCACCCCGGCCTGGACGCCGTCTTCGGCCTGGCCGAGCGCCAGCCCGCCGACCCTTTCGACGAGGTGGCCGCCCGCAGGGTCGCCGACCGCCTGGTAGCCGCCTTCCGCACCGGCTTCGGCCCCCGCTGAAACACCCGCGCCGAAACCGACGTGAGCGCCCTATTTCCATGATCGAAGGGCGCTCACGTGGATTTCGGCGGGAGGGACTCAGAGCCGCGAGTCGCGGACCTTCTTACGGACGGCGTCGGCGCCGGCGTCGTCCATCTCTTCCTGTGATGCCCGCTCGGCCTCGATGCGCTGCTGGTAGTGCTCGATCTGCGCCTTGGTGGTCGCGTCGTCCCAGCCGAGTACCTCGGCCATCAGCGCTGCGGCCGGCGCGGCGGCGGTCAGGCCCCGGTCCATGGTCTCGAAGGAGACGTGCGTGCGGCGGGTCAGCGCATCGTCGAGGAACAGCGCACCCTCGTGGCTGGCCGCGTAGGAGATCTCCACCCGCAGGTACTCCTCGGCGCCCTCCAGCGGCTCCCCGAGGTCGGGCCGGTCCTTCACCAGCGCCAGCACCTCGGTGACCAGCGACCCGTAGCGTTGCAGCAGGTGCTCGATCCGGGCCACGTGCAGCCCGTACTCGTCGGCCAACCGCTGCCGCGAGTTCCACAGTGCCTGGTAGCCGGCCGCCCCGAGCAGCGGGATGTTCTGCGTGCAGGACTCCGGCGCCGCGCCGTCAAGGCCGCGCGCGGCGGCGTCCACCGCATCCTTGGCCATCACCCGGTACGTCGTGTACTTGCCGCCGGCGATCACGGTCAGCCCCGGCACCGGGGACTCGACGGCGTGCTCACGGGAGAGCCGGCTCGTGGTGGCCGACTCGCCGGCCAGCAACGGGCGCAGCCCCGCGTAGACGCCCTCGACGTCCTCCCTGCTCAACTCGGGCGAGATGACCCGGTTCACCTGGCGGAGCAGGTAGTCGATGTCGTCGCGGTTCGCGGCGGGATGGTCAAGGTCGAGCTCCCACTTGGTGTCCGTGGTGCCGATCAGCCAGTGCCGGCCCCACGGCCGGATGAACACCACGCTGTCCTCCGCGCGCACCAGGATCGCCGCGTCGGAGTGGATCCGGTCCCTCGGCACCAGGATGTGCACGCCCTTGGAGGCCCGCACCTGGAACTTGCCGCGCCCACCGACCATGTCCTGAATCTGGTCCGTCCACACCCCGGCCGCGTTGATCACCTGCTTGCCGACCACCGGGATCTCCCGGTCGGAGATCGCGTCGTGCACCTTGACGCCGGTGACCCGTTGACCCTCCCGCAGGAAACCGGTGACCTTCGTCCCGCTGGCGACGTCGGCGCCGTATGCCGCCGCGGTACGGGCCAGCGTCATGGTGTGCCGTGCGTCGTCGATCGCCGCGTCGTAGAAGGTCAGCGCGCCGACCAGCTCCTCGGGCTTGAGCGCCGGGGCCAACCGCAGCGCGCCACGCTTTGTCAGGTGCCGGTGCCGGGGCACCGCGCCCGCGCCGCCCATGGTGTCGTAGAGCACCAGGCCGGAACCCAGGTAGAACCGCTCCCACACCCGATGCTCCAGCGGGTAGATGAACCGCACCGGGCGGACCAGGTGCGGGCACAGCGTGCGCAGCATCAACGCCCGCTCGGTGAGTGCCTCCTTGACCAGCGAGAAGTTCAGCTGCTCCAGGTAGCGCAGGCCGCCGTGGATGAGCTTGCCGGACCGGCTGGACGTGCCGGAGGCGTAGTCCCGCATCTCCACCAGCGCCACCGAAAGGCCACGGGTCGCCGCGTCCAGCGCGATCCCGCAGCCGGTGACGCCGCCGCCGACGACCACGATGTCGTAGTGCTGCTGCCCCAACCGTTGCAGCGTCTGCTCCCGCGACCGAGGGCTGAGCTCACCGGGGCTGGGCTGCTCGGCGAGTGGCTGCCCCGAGTTGGGCTGGTCCGGCGTCTTGCGGGCGTTCACGAGGCCCTCCAGAGTGATTGGGCGGACTGCTTGTGCCGCAGGTAACGGGCGTAGCCGTCCTGGTAGATGTCCAACGTGTCCAGCTGTGGTTCGATGACCGCTTCCGGGTGCGTCCAGGCATGCACGTCGTGCGGGATGTCGATGGCCCCGAGCGCGGCGAGCACGGCGCCCCTGGCACCGACCTCGGGGCTGCGGGCCACATACAGCGGGCGCCCGAGCACCGAGGCGAAAATGCGCAGCCACGGCACCGAGCGGGCCCCACCGCCGCACACCAGCAGCCGCCCGGCCAGCCCGGCCGCCTCGAAGCAGTCCTTCGCGGCGTAGGCGAGGCTCTCGCAGGTGGCCCGCACCAGGTCCTCCCTGGTGGTGGTCAGCCGCATGCCGCTGTACTGGCCACGGGCCCGGGAGTCGACGAACGGGGCGCGTTCGCCGGACGGCGCGAGATAGGGCAGCATCTCGACGCCGTTCGCGCCCGGCGGGGTGCCGTTGACTGCCTCATCGAGCTGGGCATGCCTCAAGCCCAGCAGCGCCAGCACCCAGTCAAGGCTGGCACAGCCGACCATCGCCGGCATCGCGCGCAGCCAGCGGCCCTCGGTCGGCGTGGCCAGCGTCATCCCGGACGGGTTGCCGGCAGTGTCCACCTCGCCGATGAGCACCTGGCAGGCCAATGTGGTGCCGACAGTGAGTAGACCTTCGCCCAGCTCGCTCACCCCGCCGCCCAGCGCGCAGGCCGGCAGGTCGAACGGGCCGGCGACCACCGTGGTGCCCTCGGGCAGACCAAACTCCCTGGCACCCTCGGCGCTGACCTGCCCGGTCGGCAGTGGGCGGACGATCGGCGCCAGTAGCTCGCGCCGGTGGGTCAGGCCGGTGGCGGCGAGCACCTCGTCGGAGTAGTCGGCGCCACTGGCATCGGCGAACGGCAGGGAGGCGTCCGAGCTGTCGGTGGCCCGCACGCCGGTGAGCCGTTGGAACACCATGTCCTTGCAGAAGCCGGAGGTGGTGGCTCTGGCAAGCGACGCTGGTTCGTGTTCGTCGAGCCAGCGCAGGATCGGTGCCTGCGCCCCGGAGAACAGCGCGTTGCCGTTGATCCGGAAGACCTTCTCCGCAATGCCCTCGGCCTCCCAGTGCGACAGCAGACCACCCGCGCGGCCGTCCATCCAGCTGATCGCCGGACGCACCGGATGGCCGTTGGCGTCGAGCAACCACACCCCGTCGCCCTGGCCGGTGACCGCGACAACCCGGGGGACGTCCCCGCCGGACTCCCGCCGAATGGCCGCGATCACCTCCGCGACGCCGCGTATCACCGCGTCCGGGTCCTGTTCTACCTGGCCGGGGCCGGGGTAGCTCAGCTCGAGCAGACTTGTTGCTACGGCAACGACGTTGCCCAGCTCGTCGAACAGGGCGGCCTTGGCCACCGACGTCCCGATGTCGATACCCAAATACGTGGTTCCGAACGTGGGAGGACCGCTGAATTCGGGCACCGTTGCTCACCTCCGCTGCAGTTCGCTACACACCGACAGGCGATCGCCCGCGCGGTCAGGCCCCGCTTCGGGCCGCGCTGTCCCGGTGCTCGTACTCGTCGATGCGGGCAACCTTGTCCTGCGAGGGCGAGGTCGGGTCGAAGATGTAGCCCAGCCACTCCCGCACCAGCCGCCTGGCCAGCTCCGCGCCGATGACCCGCTGCCCCAGCGTCAGTACCTGGCAGTTGTTGGACAGCACGGACCGCTCGGCGGAGAAGCTGTCGTGCGCGGTGGTGGCCCGCACGCCGGTCACCTTGTTCGCGCTGACCGCCATGCCGATGCCCGTGCCGCAGACCAGCACCGCGCGGTCCACCGCGCCCTCGGCGACCTTGCCGGCCGCGGCCAGCGCGATGTCCGGGTAGGCGAGGGTGTCGGCGTCACCCTGCTCCACCCCGACGTCGATCACCTCCGACACTCGGGGGTCGTTGCGCAGGTCGGCCAGCAGGAGCTCCTTGTAGGCCAGGCCCGCGTCGTCGGATCCGATGGCAACCCGCCAGCGGGGGGTTTCTGTCATGACTGTGCACCTCCGGTGCAGTCGCGGCCGATGATCGGAGTCAGTGCGTCGACGCACAGGGACATGGACGTCGCGCCGGCGTCCGGTGTCCCCACACTGCGCTCGGCCAGCGGCCGGGCCCGGCCGACCTTGGGCACCATCCGCGCGGTGTCCTCGGCGGCCTGCTTGGCGGTCGACGCGGCGGCGCTCCAGGCGTCGGCGGCCGAGGCACCACCCTCCAGTTGCTTGTCGAGTTCGTCGACGAACGGGAACAGGGTGTCCAACATGGTCTTGTCACCCAGCTTTGCCCCGCCGAGGTGGCGCATCATCTCCGCGCCGTCCCGGATGCCGGTGGCCAACGCCGCCGGGGTGGGGGTGCCGGTGTTGCCGAGGCCCCGGCCGACCGCCTGCAGGAAGCAGCCCCAGAGCACCCCGGAGCTGCCGCCGGCCTTGTCCGCCCACGCCTTGCCGGCCACGTCCAGCAGCGAGGACGCCCCGAGGTCGTCGGCGGCGCTGTCCGCGGCCTCGGTGGCGCCGCGCAGGCCTCGGGTCATGCCGGTGCCGTGGTCGCCGTCGCCGGCCACCGCGTCGATCCGGCCAAGCTCGTCCTCGTTCTCGGTGACCACCCGCAGCATCGCGTGAAGCGCTTCTCGGGCCGTCTTCGCCGCGCGTATCGAGTCCTTGCTTGCCTCGACGTGTTCGGCCTGCTCGTCGACGGTGGCCGCGGCGCCGATCGCCTCGAAGCCGGGGAACACCGAGACGTCACCCCGGCGGAAGGTGGGGGTGTCGGCCGGCGCGGACCACAGGTCCTCCAGCTCCTCGTCCAGCCACACCAGGGTCAGCGAGCAGGCGGCCATGTCCAGGCTGGTGACCAGCTCGGCCACCTCCGGCAGCACCGGGACGACGCCGGCCGACTCCAGCGCGGGCAGCAGGTGCCCGTAGAGCACCAGCATCTCCTCCGCCTTGGTCGCGCCAAGCCCGTTGACCAGCACCACCGCCCGCTCGGTCGACTCGGGCCGCTCGTGCAGCAGCGGCTCCAGCAGGGTCTTCGCGAGCTCGCTGGCCCGCTGGCGGGGCACCGAGCGGATGCCCGGCTCGCCGTGGATGCCCAGCCCGAGGTCCATCTGGCCTTCGGCCACGGTGAACAGCGGCTTGTCCGCGCCGGGCAGCGTGCAGCCGGCGAACGCCACGCCGAAGGTGAAGGTGCGCGAGTTGCAGAGCCGGGCCACCCGCTCGACCTCGTCCAGCGAACCACCCCGGTCCGCGGCCGCGCCGGCGATCTTGTAGACCGGGAAGTTGCCGGCGATGCCCCGCCGCTTGTGCCGCTCGTCGACCGGCGCGGAGGCGATGTCGTCGGTGACCTTGACGGTGCGGCAGTCGACGCCCTCGCCGCGCAGCCGGTGCTCGGCGGCACCGAAGTTCATCGTGTCGCCGGCGTAGTTGCCGAAGCTGAACAGCACACCGGCGCCACCATCGAGCGCCTTGGCCACCCGGTAGGCCTGCTCCATGGACGGTGAGGTGAACACGTCGCCGATCACCGCGCCGTCGGCCACCCCGGGGCCGACCACGCCGCCGAACGCCGGCCAGTGCCCGGAGCCGCCGCCGACGATGAGGCTCACCTTGCCCTTGCGGGCGCCGCCGGTACGCATGACGCCGGCCGCGCCCGGCACCCGCTGCACATACCGCGAGTAGGCGGCGGTGAACCCGTTGATCATGTCATCTTTGAAGGTAGCGGGGTCTTCGTAGATGTGGCTCATGAGTGATCCTCCCGCGCGCCGATGCGCTGTATAACATAGTCCAAAACTTGCCCGTGATCCGCTGCTTGGAACTCGGCCAGCGCCAAAGCGTCGGGCTTCGGCGGATAGATCCGGTTGGGCAGCGCGACGACCTCCAACCCCGCCGCCTTGGCCGCCCGAATCCCGTTGCTCGAGTCTTCGATGCCGATGCCATACGCCGGGTCAAGGCCGATCCTGCGTGCGGCCTCGAGGTAGACGTCCGGGGATGGCTTGCCACGCGGCACCTCCTCACTGGACACCGTCGCGGTGAAGTACTTGGCGACGCCGTGGTGGTTCAACGCCGCGTCAAGGCCCTGGCGCGGCGAGCTGGAAGCGAGCGCGATCGGCACCCGCGCGCTCACCGTCTCGATCAGCTCGAGTGCCCCTTCCAATAGCGGGCCGTCCCCGCCCACCACATCGACCACGTAGCGGGCGACGCAGAACTTGGCAACCGTCTCGGCGTCGTCACCGCCACCGACGAGTTCGGCCAGCTTGGCCGACCACTCCTTGGTGGAAAGCCCCTGCAATGTCATCGCGTCCTCAGGGCTGAACGAGCGACCGTGCCGCTCGCTGTAGGCGCCCCAGGCGTTCTCCCAGATGTGCTCGCTGTCGACGACGATCCCGTCGAAGTCGAACACAACCCCGTGAACGCTGTTATTGCGGCGGATCATGAGTAGCCACCTCTACCTTCGCGCCGTGTTGTCGGAACTCGTCCAGTATTTCGGCCGGGGCACCCGGATCCACCACCACCGCGTCGAAGTCCGCGAGCGGCACCAAGCGGTACAGCGCGGTCTTGCCCACCTTGGTGTGGTCCAGCAGCAGGTAGCGGCGGGTGGCCGCGTCCAACATGGCCCGCTTGAACGAGACGATCTGCTGTTCCTGGTGGAACGCCAGCGCCCCGCTCGCCGCGGACGTGGAGAGGAAGGTGGCGTCCACCCGGATCGCGTCGATCGCCTCCAGGCAGGCCACGCCGAGGAACGAGTCGTGCTGCGGGTCGTAGTCCCCACCGATCGCGATCAGGCCGACGTCGACGGCTCCGGCGAGGCGGCGCAGCACCTCCATGAAGTTGGTGGCCACCTTGAGCGGGGTGAGCTTCTCCAGGTGCGGCAGCATCTGCAGCGCCGTGGTGGAGTCGTCCAACATCACCGACATGCCGGGCTCGACGAACCGCGCCGCGTGCTTGGCCACCAACTGTTTCTGCGGCAGGTTGGCCTTCATCCGGTAGGCAACCGTCGACTCGAAGACCCCGGACGGCTGCGCCGTCGCGGTGCCACGTGACTTGCGCAGAATCCCGCGTTGTTCCAGGTCGTCGAGGTCGCGGTGCACCGTCATGACGCTGACGTCGAACTCCTGGGCCAGATCCTGTGCGGTCACCGCCCCCCGCGCGACCACAAGTTCCGCGATTTGATCGCGGCGCTGGGCGGGACGAAGTGCTCTGCCGGGGCTCATTCCCCGAGTTTCCACTGTTGCGGCCCAACTGTCCGGCCCAGGCCGCCGAGGGCACAGGCGCGGCTGGTACGCCCCCGCCGCTCACCGGGTGACACCGGCATCGGCCGGGCCCACCTGCTGCTCCGACCCGCTGACGCTCACCGGCTGTGGCGCGTCCTGCGGGCGCGGCAGCTTCAGGGTGAACGCCAGAACTGCGCTGATCACATACAGGACTGCGAAAATCCACATGACGCCGACCACGCCCAGCGGCGCCAGGAAGATGGCCACGATCAGCGGCCCGACGAACGCCGACATGCCGGCACCGAAGTTGAGCGCGGACATCGCGGCGCCCTTGCTCTCCGGCGCGAGCGTCGGCATCAGCGCGGACAGCGGCACGTAGCCGGCCAGCGTCGCGCCGTAGAGCACCGCGACCACCGAGGCGAGCAGGAAGTTGGCGTGCATGGCGGTCGGTAGGTAGTAGAGCAGCAGTGTGGTGGCGGCCGAGCCGACGCCGCCGAACCACACCACCGTGTTGCGCCAGCCGACCTTGTCACCGACCACGCCGAAGATCAGGTTGAAGATGATGTTCGAGGTGAACATGATGGTCAGGATCTGCAGCCAGGCCGCGAGGCTGAAACCGAGCTCCGTGGTGAAGTAGATCGGCAGGAACACCAGGAAGCCGAGCTGCGGCGCGGTGTTGATGGTCCGCACGATCATCCCCACGCCGATCTTGGGGTTCTGCACCATCAGCGTCACGCTGGCCAGCAGGGTGGCAACCGGCCGCTGCTCCGGCGGCGCGAGCCGGGACCGGCCGGCCTGCTCCCGGACGAACAGCAGCGCGATGAGGCCACCCACCACGACCAGGCCGAGCGACAGCCAGAACGAAGCGTAGGCACCCATCTTCGGCACCGTGAAGCTGGCGATCAGCGAGCCGAGCGTGGGAAACCCGCCGGTGAACGCGAACCAGAACCAGCCGACCGCGCTGCCGAGCCGCTTGCGGGAGGTGGCCACCGCGATCCACACCAGGAAGCCGTAGGCGAACAGCGGGTACCCGATGCCCCGGATGCCGTAGGACAGCAGGATGAGCGTGTAGTTGTGCGACGGGATGGCCACGGCCAGGAAGATGACCTCGAAGAACGCCCACACGACCAGCCCCAGCGACATCACCCGCCTCGGGCCCCACAGGTCCGACAACGCGCCCGACGACCAGGCCGCCACCCCGGCGACGATGCCGTACAAAGTGAAGACGAAGGCCACCGGCTGCGCCTGGAAGTGCTCGTCGTTGATCAGGTACGGGGACAGGAAGCCGGACTCCACCCCGTCGCCGATCATGAACAGCAGCAGGCCGACGTAGCCCCAGCGCAGCGAGGGCTGCATGCCGAGGCGGGCGGCCCACCGCGGCGTTGCCTCCTCGGCAACCTCTTCGTTGTCCTCGCCGCTGCGGCTGAGCACGGCTCCAGGCACGGTGACCTCCCAGTTGGTTTCGCCCGATCCGCGGCGACCGGCGACAGGAAGGACGTGACCGTCTTCACATGGCGCCCGATTAATCAACCACGCTGCGTGTGAAGTAGTCAAGGAGAACTGTGAACCT
>DASYBQ010000059.1:0-15472 GCA_036500625.1 Pseudonocardia sp.
GAGTGAAAAGGAACGCCATAGCGTTCCTTTTCACTCACGAGGGTTGTTCAGGCGTGCTGGGTGTAGTCGTGGCTGTTGGAGTAGTCGGTGTCGTTGTGCGAGGCGACCTGGTCGTGGCGCTCGGACAGCGAGTGGTCCTCGTAGTTGGTGTGCGTGCTGTCGTCGTGCGCGCTCTGGTCGGCGTGCTGGTCGGCGTAGCCGTGGTCGCCGGCCGCGTTCACCGAGGTGTCGCCCGAGCCGGAGCTGTGCACCGAGGTGGTGGTGTCGCCGTGGGTGTTGTGCCCGGTCGCATCCCCGCCGAGCGAGACGGCGCCGCCGTCGCCGGTGCGCACGTGGTCCAGGTCGGCGTGTCCGGCGCTGCCGGAGCCGAACGCGGTGGTGTTGTCGTGCCCGGTGACCGCGTAGTTGTGGTCGCCGACCACGTTGCGGTCGCCGGTGGTCAGTGTGCTGTGCTCGATGTCGCCCCGCGCCGCGACCGCGTGGTCCCCGGATGCGACTACCGGGTCGTTGTCGATGTGCTGGTGGAAGTCACCACCGCGGGTGTCGACGTCCTGGTGCACCGAGTTGTCGATGTTGGTGTCGTGCTCGTCGATCATCTTGTAGTTGTTGGTGATGTAGTGGTTGAGGTAGTGCGCGGCCGACTCGTGGTGGCCGTGCTGGTCGTGGCTCTCGTAGTGGTGCGGCGGCGGGTAGTGCAGGTCGTTGTGCTCGCCGAAGCGGTGGTCGTAGCTGGCCGAGCCGTTGTCCGCGATCAGGTACAGCGCGTCGTGCACATCCGCGGCGGAAAGGCCCTGGAAGCCGTGGTGCGCGGCGTACCCGTCCGGGTCGTGCTGGAAGGCGGCCCGTGAGCTCGGGTCCCGCAACAACTCGAGTATCCAGTCCAACAAAGATGTAGAGGCGGTCATCGGTCTCTCCTAGGGTGTGCCGGCCGGCGGTGTGAGCTGGCCGTTGTCGCGCGACGTTAGGCCGGCGCGGCGGGGAGGCCATCGGGGATCGCGCAGGGTTCCCGCCGGTCGCGATACGGGGTGTGGGAGTCTGCCCGTTGGGGGATTGGGGGATCGGTCGGCTCGCACGATCCGGTCAACCTGTGCGGCAGGCCTAACAGGTCGGTGCGTAGTTGCGGTCCCCTAATGGGGGATCGCAACCACCGAACGCACTAGTGTCGCTACCGGCGTGCTCGACAGGGCGAGGAGAACTTACGCGATGAGCTATCAGCTCGGCATCGACCTGGGCACCACATATACCGCGGCGGCGATCAGCCGCGCCAGTGAGCGGTCGTCCGGGGTCGATGTCGTCACGCTGGGCTCCCGCTCCGCGACGGTGGCTTCGGTGATGTACCTGGCCGATGACGGGTCCGTGCTGGTCGGCGAGGCCGCCGAGCGCCGCGCGCTGACCGACCCGGACCGGGTGGTCCGCGAGTTCAAGCGCCGGGTCGGCGACGAGATCCCGCTGATGCTCGGCGGCCGCCCGTTCCAGGCGCACGAGCTGGCCGCCCGGCTGGTCCGCTGGGTGGTCGACCTGGTCTCCGAGCGGGAGGGCGGAGCGCCCCGGCGGATCGCGGTGACCCACCCGGCGAGCTGGGGCGCGCACAAGAAGGACCTGTTCAGCGGCGCGCTGCGCAACGTCGGGCTGACGGTCACCTTCCTCGCCGAGCCGCAGGCCGCCGCCGTCAGCTACGCCTCCGCCGAGCGGGTCGAGGAGGGCAGCACCGTCGCGGTGTACGACCTCGGCGGCGGCACGTTCGACGCGGCGGTGGTCCGCAAGACCGGCAACGGCACGTTCGAGCTGCTCGGCCAGCCGGAAGGCATCGAGCGGCTCGGCGGCATCGACTTCGACGAGGTGGTGTTCGCGCACGTCCGGGAGGCGATCGGGTCGAAGCTGGAAGGGCTGGACCCGGAGGACCCCGACGTGCTGTCCGCCGTGGCCCGGCTGCGCCGCGAGTGCGTGGAGGCCAAGGAGGCGCTGTCGTCGGACACCGAGGCCACCATCCCGGTGCTGCTGCCCGAGCTGCGCACCCAGAGCCGGCTGACCAGGGGCGAGTTTGAGGCGATGATCCGTCCGGCGCTGGAGGAGACGGTGCTGTCGCTGCGCCGCGCGGTGGTCTCGGCAGGGCTGACCCCGGACGACCTGACCGCGGTGCTGCTGGTCGGCGGGTCGTCGCGGATCCCGCTGGTTTCCCAGCTGGTGTCCGACGAGCTGAGCCGCCCGGTCGCGGTGGACGCCGACCCGAAGACCGCCATCGCGATGGGTGCCGCGCTGGCCATCTCACCGCAGCCGGCCCAGGTGCCGGTTGGCCCACCGCCCCCGTCCGCGCGGCACTCCGGCGCCGGGTACCCGCCGGCCCGGGGCGCCAGCAGGGCCGGCGCCGCCGGGATGGCCGGTGCCACGGGCGTCGCGGCCGCCGGTGCCGCCGCGTACGGGGCCAGCCGCGCCGCCAAGGGCGGCGGTGGCGGCGGGGGGCGTGGCTCCGGTGGGCCGGCTGGCGGGCCTCCGCCGCCGCGCCCGGCGGTGGGGCGCGGCGAGCCGCCGCCCCGCCCGGACACCCGCCCGGCCGCCTACAGCCCGCCCGGTGGGCACGCCGGCCACCAGGACGGCTACTACGGACAGCCGAAGGAGCACAAGCAGACCGGGCTGTACATCGGGATCGGCGGCGTGATCGCCATCGCGGCGATCCTGGCGCTGGTGATGTGGTGGCCGTCCTCGTCCAACGACAGCACCGGCGGCGCCAGCAGCAGCTCCTCGCTCACTCCGGCGGAACAGACCACCGAGGCGACGGCACCGGCGCAGAAGACCACCGAACCGCACCGCGCCACGCCGCGCGCCACCAAGCAGCAGCAGGCGCCGGTCAAGGAAAGCCCGGCGACCAGCAAGACCGCGCCGCCGACCTCGTCGCACCAGAACAGGCCGACCCTGCCGACCACGCCGGCACTGCCGACCGGCACCGCCGGTGACAACAACGGCGGCGGGTCGCAGAACGGCGGCGGGTCGCAGAACGGCGGCGGGTCGCAGAACGGCGGCGGCCAGAACGGCGGCAACGGTGGCGCCCAGAACGGTGGCGCGCAGAACGGCGGCACCCAGAACAACGGCGCGGGCAGCCCCGGGGCGGGCAACCCCGGTGGGCAGACCGGCGGCGGCTCGACCGCGCAGAACTCGCCGGCCGCCAGTCAGGGCGGGGCCAGCGCGGCGGAGCCGCCGCACCAGGCCGCGTCGAGCGGCGCCGCGCCGCGCACCGGGTGGGCGCAGCCGAGCACCGGATGGGCCAAGCCCGGCAGTGTCCCGGTGGCCGGGCCGAACGCGGCGCTGGTGTCGCCGGCCAGCGGCTGGGTGCCGAGGTTGCCGTCCTCCTGACCGCCGCGCGTTCCCTCGACCCAAGAGGGTGTGACGATTGTTTAGTCGCGGTGGAGAAGTGGTGGCGACGCGGGTGATGACGGCTTTGTGTCAGCAGCCTCATTTACCGCTTGTCCACCAAAGGATGACCGGAAAGCCCCTAATCGCGCGTGGTGACTCGCCGCCGTGATTAGGGGCTTTCTGTTTTGCGCGACTCCGACGGAGTATCCGACACGGAAAAACGGAACTACTCGACAGGGTGACGATCGATGGTGGCCAGTCGTCGCCGAACGACCACGATCCGCCAACTGGGTGAACCACCGGTCAACCGGTCGGCGATATAGCCACCCCAGTGGCCGCGCACGGCCCGGCCGGCTGCGCCGAAGTGGTGAAGAACCCGTCAGCCAGCGCACCCGATCGGCCAGTCATGTTCAGTCCGTGCCCGCGGCCGGTGTTTCGGCGCGCCGGGAAATCCCCGAGACCCCTATCCGACACCGGTTAGGGGTGACCGTCGCGCACCCGAATCGAGCCCATCTCGTTACTTCATGCAGAGTGACCGGGGCCGGCGTGGAATGGGAGCCCCTGCCCGGCCCCGGTCGCCACGTACTTCGAGCGCTGATCCGATGAACCGTCTCGGGGCCGCTCCGCTCAACCCAGTCCGACTCTCGCGTACCTCAACCCCTGGCCGCCGAACGCCCACGTCCGCGGCGGAGCCGCATCCGGTCGGGTCGCGCGGTTGGGACTCGCTACCCTGGAAGACGGAAGCGTGGCAGAGCGGCCGAATGCACTCGCCTTGAAAGCGAGAGTCCCGAAAGGGTCCGGGGGTTCGAATCCCCCCGCTTCCGCCACCTGAACAGGTAAAACAGGTCGGGCAGGCGATCACGCCGGCCAGACCTGGATGCCCTCGACTCAGTTCTCGTCTCACTTGCCCTCTATGGGCTCCGTGTTGAAACTGGCGAGCCGCCGCGCCGACTGCTTACCTTGGCGCCAGCCCACTGCGTGGTCCAGCCCCATCTGGTTCACCAGCCAGTAACCTGGCCAGCCGGACGGAGAAACGAGGGCCGGTGAGCGTGGACGCGGACGTGATCGTGGTGGGTGGCGGCCTGGCGGGGCTGGTCGCGACGGCGGAGCTGGCGGACGCGGGCCGGCGGGTGCTGCTGCTGGACCAGGAGCCGGAGCAGAGCCTCGGCGGTCAGGTGTTCTGGTCGCTGGGCGGGTTGTTCCTGGTGAACAGCCCGGAGCAGCGCCGGGTGGGCATCAAGGACTCCCCCGAGCTGGCCATGCAGGACTGGCTCGGCAGCGCCGCCTTCGACCGGGGTATCGACGATCCCACAGGGGAGGACTACTGGGCGCGGCGGTGGGCCAGCGCCTACGTCGACTTCGCCGCCGGGGAGAAGCGCGCCTGGCTGCACGCGCAGGGGGTGCGCTGGATCCCGGTGGTCGGCTGGGCCGAGCGCGGCGGCTACCTGGCCGAAGGGCACGGCAACTCGGTGCCCCGGTTCCACCTCACCTGGGGCACCGGGCCGGGGGTGCTGGCCCCTTTCGAGCGCCGGGTGCGCGACGCCGTGGCGAAAGGCCTGGTCGAGTTCCGGTTCCGGCACCGGGTGGACGAGCTGGTCAGCACCGACGGCGTGGTGCACGGGGTACGGGGCGCGGTGCTGGAACCGAGCGGCGTCCAGCGCGGCACCGCCAGCTCGCGCACCGAGGTAGGTGAGTTCGAGCTGCACGCCCAGGCGGTGCTGGTCACCTCCGGCGGGATCGGCGCCAACCACGACCTGGTGCGGGCCAACTGGCCGGCCCGCCTCGGTGCCGCCCCGAAGACGATGCTCTCCGGGGTGCCCGAGCACGTCGACGGCCGGATGCTGGCGATCGCCGAACAGGCCGGCGGCCGGCTGGCCAACTCCGACCGGATGTGGCACTACACCGAGGGCGTGCGCAACTGGCACCCGATCTGGGCGCGGCACGGCATCCGGATCATCCCCGGCCCGTCCTCGCTGTGGTTCGACGCGAGAGGCCAGCGCTTTCCCGCGCCGAACTTCCCCGGCTTCGACACCCTTGGCACGCTGAAGGCGATCAGCGACACCGGCTACGACTACTCCTGGTTCGTGCTCACCCAGAAGATCATCGAGCGGGAGTTCGCGCTGTCCGGCTCCGAGCAGAACCCGGACGTGACCAACAAGGACCTGAAGCTCACCCTGGGCCGCATCCGGCCGGGGGCCACCGCACCGGTGGAGGCGTTCAAGCGCCGGGGCGCCGACTTCGTGGTGGCCGAGAACCTCGACGAGCTGGTCGCCGGGATGAACGAGCTCACCGACGCACCGCTGCTCGACCTGACCGAGCTGCGCCGCCAGATCGTCGCCAGGGACCGCGAGATGGACAACTCGTTCACCAAGGACCTGCAGGTCATGGCCATTCACAACTCGCGGCGCTCGCTCGGTGAGCGGCTGGCCCGCACCGCGTCCCCGCACAAGATCCTGGATCCCAAGGCCGGCCCGCTGATCGCGGTGCGGCTGCACATCCTCACCCGCAAGACGCTCGGCGGGCTGCAGACCGACCTTTCCGGGCAGGTGCGCGGCGCCGACGGCCGCCCGGTCGCCGGGCTGTACGCCGCGGGCGAGGTCGCCGGGTTCGGCGGTGGCGGGGTGCACGGCTACCGCTCTCTGGAGGGCACCTTCCTCGGCGGCTGTCTGTTCTCCGGCCGCCAGGCCGGCCGGGCGCTCGCCGCAGCCACCGGCTGAACAGCCTCGCGGTTCCGGGTTGTCGGGGGCGGAGCCCCCACCTGTGACGTGTAGCCCGGCTCACCGCCGGGAACAACTGAAAGTCGAGGACTCGACTAACGCGGTGCCCGATCGCGAGGAGGCGGTATGAGCGCGGAGACTACGTCCAAGCCTGGCAAGCAGAGCCACGACCGGGAGTACAGCGAGTACGACATCTCCGGCGCCGCGTTCTGGGAGGCCACCGCGGAGGAGCGGGAGAAGACGTTCGCGAAGCTGCGCGAGCACGACCCGGTGTCCTGGCAGCGGCCGATCGAGAACGCGGTCGAGCCGGATCCGGAGGACCCCGGCTACTGGGCGGTGGTCGGGCACGCGGACATCTCGCACGTCAGCCAGACCCTGGACGAGTACGTTTCCGGGCAGGGGGTGCTGTTCGACGACCTGCCGGCGGACTTCCTGGAGATGACCCAGTCGTTCCTCGCGATGGACCCGCCGGGGCACGACCACCTTCGCAAGATCATCTCCTCGGCGTTCACCCCCAAGCAGATCAAGCGGATCGAGGACGAGATCCGGGTCGCGGCGCGCGTGGTCGTCGACGAGTTCGCCTCGGACCCCTCCGGTGAGGTGGAGTTCGTGCAGCAGTGTGCCAGCCAGCTGCCGCTGCGGATGTTCTCCGCGATGTTCGGCATCCCGGAGCACCTGCGGGAGCGCAGCGCGGCCGCCGCGCGCAACATCGTGGCCTGGGCCGACCCGGAGGCGCTCGGCGACCGGCGCCCGCAGGAGGTGCAGCTGGAGGCCGCGCAGGAGCTGCACGACATCGCCGTGCAGATCGTCGAGGAGCGCCGGAAGAAGCCCGCCGACGACCTGTTCACCAGCCTGGCGATGGCGGATGTGGACGGCGAGGGGCTGTCCGACCAGGAGATCGGTTCGTTCTTCGTGCTGCTGGCGGTGGCCGCGAACGACACCACCACCAACGCGTCCACCTGGACGGTGAAGGCGCTGACCGACTACCCCGAGCAGCGCGACTGGCTGCGGGAGGACTTCGACGGCCGGATCGATCAGGCCATCGAGGAGTTCATCCGGTTCACCTCGCCGGTCATGACGTTCCGGCGCACCGCGGTGGGCGACACCGAGCTGCGCGGCCGGCAGATCCGGGCGGGGGAGAAAGTGGTGATGTTCTACTCCTCGGGCAACCGGGACGCCGAGGTCTTCACCGATCCCAACGACCTGGACCTGTCCCGCAAGCCCAACAAGCACGTCGGTTTCGGCGGCGGCGGCCGGCACTTCTGCCTTGGCAACCAGCTGGCCAAGTCGATGCTGCGGGCGTTGCTGCGCGAGCTGCTCACCCGGGTGCCGGACATCCACACCAACGCCGAGCCGGAGCTGCTGGGCACCAACTTCATCCGGGGCGTCAAACGCCAGCAGGTAGCCTTCACCCCGGAGAGCTGACCTGGCGTGGGCGCGTCCTTCGAGCGGCGCCGCGAGCCGCGCCCACTGCTGAGCAGGCGGATCGCGTCCGGGCGGGGCGCGATGGAGCAGCCCAACGCCACCGGCGACCAGGACGTGCCGCTGACGCTGAAGTTCTGGCTGCTGGTGCTGCTCACCGGGGTGGGCACCGGGGTGTTCGGCATCGCGCTGATGCTGTTGCTGTTCGGCGTGTCGGACCTGGCGTTCGGGCCCGGTGCCGGACCTGAGTTCCAGGCGGCGGTCCTGGCGGCGTCCTGGCCGCGCCGGGTGGTTCCGCTGCTGGTGGCCGGGGTGGTCGGCGGGGTGGGCTGGTACCTGCTGCGCCGGTGGACGCCGGGCAAGCGCACCGACGTGGACGACACGATCTGGACCGGCGACGGCACGCTGTCCTTCCGGCGCAGTGCCGGCACCTCGGTGCTGTCCGAGATCGTCGTCGGGTTGGGTGCGTCGCTGGGCCGGGAGGCGGCGCCGAAGCTGATGGGCGGGGTGTGCGGCAGCCTGCTCGGCCGGTGGGCCGGGCTGTCGGTGCCGCAGCGGCGGCTGTTGGTGGCCTGCGGGGCCGGCGCCGGGCTGGCGGCGGTGTACAACGTGCCACTGGGCGGCGCGCTGTTCACCGCGGAGGTGCTGTGCGGCACGATCCGGCTGCCGGTGATGCTGCCCGCGTTGGCCTGCTCGGGCGTCGCCACCTTGGTGGCCTGGGCCTACCTGCCGTCCTCGGCAACCTACGCGCAGATCCCCGACTACCCGTTCCACGCGTCGGTGCTGGTCTGGGCGTTGCTGGCCGGACCACTGGTCGGGGTCCTCGCCTCGGGGTTCATCCGGTTGATCGCCTGGGTCGACCACCACCAGGCGAAGGGCCGGTGGGTGCTGGTGGCCCCGCTCGCCGCGTTCGGTGTGCTGGCCGGCTTCGGGCTGTTCCTCCCGCAGCTCTACGGCAACGGCAAGGACATGGCGCACGACGCGTTCGTCGGCTCCGGCGGGCTGTTGCTTTTCGGTGCGTTGTTCCTGTTCAAACCGCTGCTGACCTGCCTGTGCCTCGGCAGCGGCGCCTCCGGTGGGCTGTTCACCCCGACCATGAGCACCGGCGCGGTGCTCGGCGCGTTCCTCGGCACGGCGTGGTCACTGCTGTGGCCAGGGGCGCCGGTCGGTGCCTACGCGATGATCGGCGCGGCGGCGATGATCGGGGCCGGCATGCAGGCGCCGCTGGCCGCGCTGGCCCTGGTGCTGGAGCTGACGCACAGCGGCTTCGCGCTGATGGTGCCGATGATGGCCGCCACCCTCACCGCCACCGCCGTGGCCCGCTACATCGACGGCTACTCCATCTACTCCGCCCGCCTCTCCGCCCGCTGACCCCGGTCGGGCCTGAGCACCGCACACAGCCGGTAGGCGCCGCACACATGTCCCGACATGTGTGCGGCGCCCACTCGCTGTGTGCCGTCGAGGGGGGTTACGAGTCGTACATGGCGTCGAGGCGGTCGCGGTGGTTGTCGTAGACCTGCTGGCGCTTGACCTTCATCGTCGGGGTGAGCTCGCCCTCGTCCTGGGACAGGTCGCGCTCCAGCACGGTGAACTTCTTGACCTGCTCGATCTGGGCGAACTGCTGGTTGGCCTCCTCGACGACCTGCCACAGCCGGGCGTGCACCTCCTCGTTGTCGGCCAGCCGCGCCAGGTCGGGCTCGACGCCGGACTGCTCGGCGAGGTCGGAGATTTCGTCCGGGTCGAGGGTGAGCAGCGCGACGAGGTAGTTCTTGTCGTCGCCGTAGAGCACGGCCTGGGAGATCCAGCGGTGCGAGGACAGCGCCGACTCCAGGTTCACCGGGGTGATGTTCTTCCCGCTGGAGGTGATGATGATGTCCTTGGTGCGGCCGCTGATCGTCAGGAAGCCGTCCTCGTCGAAGAACCCCAGGTCACCGGTGTGGAACCAGCCGTCGTCGTCGAACTCCTCGGCCGTCTCGTCCGGCATCCGGTAGTAGCCGCCGAACACGTTGGGGCCGCGCACCAGCACCTCGCCGCGACCGCCCTGCTCATCCGGTTCCGCGATGCGGACCTCCGTCTCGCGCAGCGGCTTGCCCTGCGTGCCGTACTTGTGCTCCTCGCGGCTGTTGATGGTGGCCGCGCCGGAGGTCTCGCTGAGCCCGTAGCCCTCCAGCACCGGCACCCCGGCGGCACCGAAGAACTCCAGCAGCTCCTTCTGCACCGGAGCGGCACCGGTCAGCGCGATACGCAGCCGGCCGCCGAACACGTCACGCACCGTGGAGAACAGCTGCCGGTCGGCGAGCGCGTACTCGGCGCGCAGTACCGGCCCGGGGTCCTCGCCGCGCTCCTCCAGCTCCCTGATCTTGCGGCCAACGTCGATCGCCTTGTCGAACAGTTTTCCCTTGATGCCGCCGGAGGCTTGTTCGGTGATTTTGTTGTATATCTTCTCGAAAATGCGGGGTACCGCGAGCAGATGGGTCGGCCGGATTTCGGTGAGGTCTTCGAGGAATGTCTTCGGGTCGCCGAATCCGATCATCGCGCCGACATCGACCGCCACCAGCTCGATCAGCCGGGTCAGCACGTGCGCCAATGGCAGGAATGCGTAACAGATCGACTCGCGGCTGACCTCCAGCGCATCCTCCGCGGAGGAGAGGGTGGCGAGAATGTTGCGGTGGCTGATCATGCAGCCCTTGGCCGGCCCGGTGGTCCCCGAGGTGTAGACGAGGGTGAACAGGTCGTCCGGGCTGATCTCCTCGGCACGCTGGGTCAGCTGCTCGTCCGGCAGCTCGGCGCCGCGTTCGCGCAGCTGGTCCAGCGTGCTCGACCGGTCGTCCGCCTCGCCGTCGAACACCACCACGTGCTCGAGGCCGGCCAGCTCGCCGCGCACCTGCTCGATCTTGTCCCGCACCTCGGCGTTCTCGCAGAAGACCAACCGGGCGCCGCAGTTGTCCAGCACGTGGCGAGCCTCCTGCGGCGAGCTGCTGTGGTAGATGCAGGCCACCGGCAGTCCGGCACAGGCCGAGGCAAGGTCGGCGATCACCCACTCCGGCCGGGTGAAGGCGAAGATGGCGATGGTGTCGCCCCGCTGCAGGCCCAGCGCCATCAGGCCCTTGGCCACGTCGCGGATCTGGCGGCCGAAGTCGGAGTACGACGTCTCCCGCCACTCGCCGTCGGCGTGGAACTTCAGCGCGCTGCCCTCGTAGCGGCTCGTTGCTTCCAGCACCATCTGGGCGACCGTCCGGGCGCCGATGCCCACCGTGTCGCACGCCTGCGTGTCCGTTGTCATGTCTGCTCCGCTCGTCCTGACTGAGGGTAGGAAGCCGGGTCGGTGCGCGCAGCGCGGACGCGGTTCCCCCTCGGGTGAACTCGGGTCAGCCGAACAGGTCGTGCGCTCGCGGACCGCCCGCCGGGATGTTGCGCTGCCGGTACCACTCGGTGCCGAAACCCTGCCGGAAAGCGGCCGGCGGGATTTCCAGGAAGAAGGAGCCCTCGGTGATCTGGCTGGCATGCGCCGCGATCGCGGCGCGTTTCCTCGGAATGAACTCCCCGACGTCCACCGCGGTGGTGATCTCACTTTCCGGCAGCCCGATGGTGTCGTCGATGCCGTCCACGTCCGGTTCGGGTGGCAGAGCAGAGCCGGCTCGCATCCGGGCGATCCGGTCGCGGTTGAAAGTCGCTTCGAAGACATAGGGCGTGCCGGCCAGCTCGGCGGCCCGGATACCCACCCGGTGGACCTGGATGTGGTCCGGATGGCCATAGACGCCGTGGTCGTCGTAAATGGTGAGCACCTCGGCGTTCTCCTCCCGCAGCACGGCAGCCAACCGTTGCGCGGCCTCGTCGATATCCGCCGACCAGAAACTGCCCCGCGCGTGGTTGGTCGGCATGTTGCGCATCCCGGAGTCGAGGTAGTCGAGAAAGACCAGCCGGGCCACGCCGAGGATTCCCGCGGCGGCGGCGAGCTCCTCGGACCGTCGCGCGGCCAGCGCCTCGCCGGATCGCAGCAGCCCGTCCGGGACTTCGCCCCGCTCGCCCCTGGTCGCGGTCACCAGGACGGTCCGATGCCCGGCGGCGGCGGCCTTGGCCAGCGTGCCGCCGCACAGCAGCGCCTCGTCGTCCGGATGGGCGTGGAAGCTGACAAGAGTGGACACGGGCCGGACCCTAGTCGGCGCCCAATTTCTTCCGGGTCAGCTGGTGAGCTGCCGCTGGTGCCACCGAACGCAACCTGAGATTCATGGGTATCAGAATTCCCAGGCGTACCGCGTCTGGCCCCTGCCGCGTCTTGGCGGGCGCGGCGTCCGCCTGGCGCCGGCCGGGTGCGGCTGACGTCGCGGAACGCTGGGGGCTGGGTGCCCCGGCGGTGGTAGTCGCGGCGTTCGCCGGCTTCGGGAGACCCTCAGGGATGCCTCACGTTGTCGAACAGAGGTAACTAGTTAGTTGAACTAATTAGATGTTAACCTCACCTTATGCGATATGACGACGATCAATGGGAGATCACCACGAGCGTTGGCGCGACCGCGCTGGCTGTCGCCGCCGCCCGCGCGGTGGAGTCCCGGCAGCCGAACCCGCTGGTGGCCGACCCCTACGCGGACAGTTTCGTCACCGCGGCCGAGGCAGCGCTGCACCGGCCACTGCGCTGGAAAGACCCCGACCCGACCACCAAGTCGGACGCCAGCGCAACGGACGACCCGGCGCAGGACTGGCGCATCGGCACCACCTACATCGGCGTGCGCTCCCGCTACTTCGACCACTTCTTCGCCGAGGCCACCGAGGCGGGTATTCGGCAGGCGGTCATCCTCGCGGCCGGGCTGGACACCCGCGCCCTGCGCCTGGCCTGGCCGGAGCACAGCGTCGTCTACGAGGTGGACCAGCCGCTGGTGCTGCGGTTCAAGGACCAGGTGCTCGGCGAGCACGCCGCCTCGGCGGGCGGCCACCGGGTCACGGTGCCCACCGACCTGCGCCGCGACTGGCCGGCCGCGCTGCGGGCGAGCGGGTTCGACCGGGGCGTGCCGACGGCCTGGCTCGCGGAGGGACTGCTGCCCTACCTGCCGCCGCAAGCCCAGGAAAACCTGTTCGACCTGGTCGACCAGCTGTCCGGCCCGGGCAGCCGGATCGCCGTGGAGTACTTCGCGGACCTGCGGAACCTGCGGGCCGACCGGGACTTCACGCCGCTCACCGCGCTGTTCGACATCAACCTCCGGGACTTGATCTACCCGGACCCGGAGGCCAACCCGGTCGAGCGGCTCGCGGCGCGTGGCTGGTCGGTGACCCCGTCGGTGGCGGCCGAGGTCGCGCAACGCTACGGACGGCCGCTGGTCGGCCACACCACCGCCAGCGTCGGGAAGGCGAGCTTCCTGACCGCCCGCAAGCCCTGACCGCCCGCAGGTCCCGGCGCCATCGCGGTGGCGGGTCCGGTGGCCAGCACTGACCCGGTCAGCTCAGCTTGAGCCCCACCACGGTGCTCACCGCCCAGACGCAGAGCGCGGTCACCAGCGGGAACCACACCACGACCAGGACGGCTAGTAGTACCCAGGAGGCGGCGCCGGCTCGCGGGCGGGCGGCGAGGCTGTAGATCGCGAGGGCCGGCGCACCGCAGAGCAGGCCCCAGGCCAGGATGCCGGCGAGGCCGAGCAGCGTCTGCCAGAGCGGTACGTCGGCCATCTGAGCGCTCACCTCCCAGGCTGTGCCTCCGGACTATGCACCGGCTCCCCCGGAAGGCGGAACCATCGGCACGCAGTTGTGGGCAGAGAGAGCTTCGCTTGATCCCAGTGGTAACTTTAGTAACAGGATCAAGATCAACATCCGGAGGAGACAATCACATGACCTCGTACACCTCGCGGCGCCGCGTCCGGCGGGTGCTCACCGCCCTGGTGGTTGCCCCCGCGGCGGCCGCCGCGGTCGGCGCACTGAGCGCCGGCTCCGCGCTGGCCGCGCCGAACAGCACCGGCGGGGGCGGCGGGCTGCAGGGCGCGGGCGTCGGGAGCCCCGCCAGCAGCCATGGCAGCGGCAACGGGCCGGTCGGAGCCTCGCTCGACGGCCTTGACCCGAGCTCGATGCTGCTCGCCCCGTGACCAGAGCCGGCCGGTACCTAACCCCGGGACCGGCCCGGTAGTACCACCCGGCTCGAGCCGGTGACGCCACCGGGCCTGCCACGGCCGGTACCAGTCGAGCCACGATGCCGGCTGGTCCAGAGCCGCTCCGGGTGGGTACGCCGAGCTGGGTGACCCTGTGCCAGGCGGGGTCACCCAGCTCAGCGCCCAGCGGACACCCGGCCCAGCGGACACCCGGCTCAGCGCACCTCCGGCAGCAGCCGCAGCGCGTGCAGCGCCGCGCTCAGCTCGACCGCCTGCTCCGGGTGCTCCACCGAGCGGCCGGTGTGGTCGGCGATGCGCCGCAGCCGGTGCCGCACGGTGTTCGGGTGGCAGAACAGCCGGTGCGCGGTGTCGCGGGCGGAGCCGCCGGTGGCCAGCCAGACCTCCAGGGTGTCCAGCAGCAGGTCCTGCTCGTCGCGGGGCAGCGCCAGCAGCGGGCCGAGCACCGAGCGGGCCACCTGGACCGCCGCCTCCGGCGCGGCCGCGATCAGGGTGGCCAACGGCGTCGCGGCAAACCGCTGGACGGTCGGCTGGCCCTCCACCGGCGGGGTGGTGATGCTGCTCAACGCCACCTTGGCCAGGTAGACCGCGCGCGGCGTGTGCTCCAGCTCGGAGTAGGCCGGGCTCACCCCGATGCGGGCCGAGGCGCCAAGCCCGGACAGCACGCCGACCACCACGTCCGCCATGTCCGGCTCGCCGGGCGCGGCCTCGCCGAGTGACACGATGCCGATCTGCAGCCGGGGCAGCAGCCGCCACACCGAGCCGATGCCCTCCTCGCGCAGCCGCCGCCCGATGCCGGGCAGCGCCTCGGAGCCGATCTGCGCCACCTCGGCGACCACCGAGATGAACGTCCCGTCGCGGGGCAGCCCCAGCTTGGAGGCGATCTCCCACAGCGCGCCGCGCTCCATGCCGCCGCCGCTGATCAGTGCCTCGACCAGCGCGGCCCGCTGCTGCTCGCGTTGCTCCACCAGCTCGGCACTGGCGTCGCGGTAGGCCTTGGTCGCGGCGGAGGAGAACTCGTCGGCGGCCCACCACAGCACGGTGGCCGAGTCGGCGAACTCCCGGGTGGAGTACCGGCCGGACCCGAGCATCCGCTGCGCCACCGCCTGCCACACCATGGCGAAACCGATCCGGTAGCCGCGCAGCGTGTCGGTGAGCGGCAGGCCCTGCTCGGCGCGGTCCCGGCCGGTGGCCCTTGCCGAGGACAGCTCGATCTGCCCGCCGCTCTGCAGCCAGCCGAACAGGTCTTCCAGGTTGCGCCGCACCGAGCCGGGCAGCGAGTCGACCCCGGAGCCGCCCGGCCGTCGCCCCGCGCTGGAAGGGGCGGCATCGCGGTAGAACGGCACGGCCTGCTCAAGCCGCGTCACGATCGTCGAGCACAGCTCGGTCAGTCGGTCACGCAGCGCCGGTGCGACAGTGCGCAGCGCGGGGGTCGGCTCGAGGGTTGGTTGGGGCATCTGCACGTCGATAAATATGCCGCGGCCAGGTCTGCCCGGCCGTGTCGGCGGGTGATCGCGCGGCTACGCGGTGCGTGAGCACAATCGCGCACCGCCCGGATTGTGGCGCGGTCCTGTGTTGTGCCTCCGAACAGGGGAGTGGGGGTCGTTCTTGGTTGGCCGGAGACCTAGCTTGGGTACTTGAGGCCCTGTGACGGGTCGTGAACTGACTAGAGGACGACTCGAAGGACGGAGGAGAAGCTGATGGCCGAGGCACAGGCCACGCGGACGCGTGGCGACACCAAGAAGGCCGTTGCTCCCAAGGTAGGCAGGGGACTGCGCAGTGCTCAGGGTGCCGCGACGCGTCCGTTGGCGCAGGCTGGTGAGATGGTCCAGCTGTTGCTGGAGGTGACGCGTAGTGCGGTGCGGGAGCCCCGGGGGTATTGGGGTGATGTCCGTGAGC
>DASYBQ010000060.1:0-24637 GCA_036500625.1 Pseudonocardia sp.
CCGCGGACCTGGTGCAGGTCGAAGCGTACGGCGACAGTTTCTACCGTGATCGAACCGGCACGACCGAGCCCTACCGGACCGGGTGGGACCGCCAGCGGGTCTCCGCGCTCTCCCTGCCGGACTCCAAGGCGCTTATACTGACTGCGGCGGCAGACATGGAGCGCCAAACCAAGCAATAGCACGCCGAACAGGTGGATTCCGTGGCGAACAACGACCTGAACGACCCGCGAACGGGCCTGCGGTGGCGCAAGTCGCGTCGCAGCGGCGGCGCGGGCGGCAGCGGCAACGGAACTGGCTGTGTGGACATCGCGCACCTCGATCAGCGCGGTGCCCGGGCGGTGCGCGACCACAAACTCGCCGATGCCAGCCCGGTGTTCACCATGAGCGCCGCGAACTGGCAGGCACTGCGCGCCGCCGCGCTCGACGGCGCACTCGACATCGACGCTCGGTAGCAGGCGTTGAGCTAGCGGTCGGCTGGACACCGCCGCGGCAACCCGCTCACCCGAGCACCGACGACGAGACCGCCTCAGAGCGGTAGGGCCTGTAGCGGCCAGGCCACACCCCGGGTGTGGCGCCTACCGCGGCGGCGACATACAGCGCCTCCGGCGCGCGTCTGGCGGCTCACCCTCCGACCGATCTGGGAGTATTACGATGCTCCTGTCCGCGATCTAGCCACCGGCCAGACCCGTATCATTGTCTTTTTTGACAAGGCTACGGAGTACAACATTTACTGCCAGTCAACCGAGAGCCGGTGTGCTGAACTAGCCGCTGCCTGCCAGACGGCATATCGCACCGTGCAGCATCGCTAATGTGATCGTTTAGGGCGTACACCGTGCCCTACCTAGGAACGACACCAGCTCGCCGCATCGTCGAGCCGGCCCGTACGCCAGCCCCCGGACTACCGCCGCCCATACCACGGACCTCCGATCTGCCTCTGCCCATTGATAGCTATAAACAGGCAGGCGATCGCGGCGGAGTATGTCATAGTTGCGGCCATGTGCCACGCCGCACGCTCGCGCCGCCCCCTGAAGCGAGCGGTAGAAGCCCGGAGATTATGGTTTAAGCCTGAGGTGTCATGCTGAACATCATTTACTATCCCGTGTCCATATTTTTGTGGTTCTGGTGGAGGTTTTTCGGGCTTTTCTTTGGCGTGTCAACAGGTGTCACGTGGATCGCATCCATTGTTTCCGTCACTCTGGTTCTCCGTGTTATTCTTTATTGGCCGTTCCGTCGTAGGATTCGATCCCTGCAGCGCCGTCCGGCGTCGGCTCGTAGCCCAGAACCCTTTATCTGGACGCTGAGACCGCTGGGCGGCTGGCCCATATTTGTGATTCAGGTTCTCTTTTTTGTTGGCATCCACCAAGTCCTACAGGGCATGCAGGCATACAAGATCGAGAATTACGTTTTTTCTCGCTCGGCAATTATCTTCTATAACGAGTCTGCACTATTTGGAATGAAGTTTGGAGCTTCTGTCGTTCCGGTCCAGGGACGGTTGCCGCCGACGGCCTTCTCCACAACGCCAGCCCAAACGTTGATAGTCGCTATTCCTCTAACAGTCACGGCCGCGGTGCTACTTTATTACGCCGCGAACCGAACGGCTAGTTTGCGAACTGAACTCGGACTGTCTCCGCATCCGACCGCAACCGCGGCGGCTAAATTGATCCTGCCACTCATGCCGCTTATTACACTCTTATTCTGGCCTACACTGCTCCTGTTCTACTGGATTTCGAATTCCATATGTACGATATATCAATGTCGGCTGGTTCGCGGAATCGTGGAGCCCGCCGACCTGTGAGCAAGTCACGAAATAGGTTCCTGGCAGGCGCTGCGCTCGACATCGACGTTCAGTAGTACGCGTCGAAGTCGCCGTCGCTCACGCCGCCCAGGAACGCCTCCCACTCGGCACGGGTATAGACCTGATAGGGACCCTCGGGTGCGCCCGCGCTGCGCAGCACGGCGTAGGTATCGCCGTCGGTGTGCCGGACGAAGGCGAACTCCACCAACGGCTGCGTGGGGTCCGATCCCGGCGCCCGCCGCCAGCGTGCACCGGCCAGGTCGAGCCGGTCCCGGATCGCCGCCTTGTCGTCGTGGATCGGGGTAGGGCTCATACCGCGACGATATCCGCTTCCGCCTGCCCACCGGTCTGGCGCCATCGAGCCCCCCGAGGCGGCGACGCGGTTCAGCGCCCGCGGCAGTAGAACTCGCCGTGCGTGGACCGGGGGAAGTCGCTCGACGCGATGTCGAAGCCGGCGCGGTCAAGCAAACCCTCGAGGATCCAGGCGATGGCCCGACTCCAGAAACGGTCGAGGTCAGAGTGCCTGGGCGAGTAGTTCGAGGCTCTGTTCGAGCTGCTCGGCGGACACCATCGGCAGCCGAGGCACAACGCGCTCGTCGGTGACCGAGGACCAGTCGTAGACCAGGGTGACCAGCGTCCGGCCCTTGTCCCGCGCGTCGAGCCGGTAGGTGAACGTGTGCCCGATGGGGCTCTCGCCGGCCGGCGCGGGTGCCCAGCCGATCGCGGCGTCGCGTTCGAAGGTGCTGACCACGTTGTCGGTGCGGAAGTCGCCGAGGTCGTCACGGTGCATCCGCATGGTGAACACGTCACCCACGTCGCTGAGCACGACGTGCGTCTCAGACTCGCGCACCGACCCGGACCCGTCGTAGCGGGGATGGGTGTCCGGGTCGGCCAGCATCGCGAAGATCCGCTCGATGGGGGCGTCGATGGACCGCGACACGGTGAACTGCCCAGGGTTTGCCACGTCCGGAAGCGTACTTGCCTTGGTCCGTCCATGGTCAACGACAACCGCCGAGTTTGCTGGTTCGACGGGAACAGGAACGGGGTATGTGGCAGGTGTTTCCGATGCATCCATGGGTCGGCCCGGCGGCCGGCCGTGCACCCACCACAGGAGGAGCGGATGGCGCGCAACCTGGCCCGCAAGCTGATCGAGTCACACCTGGTCGAGGGCGAGCCGGTCGCCGGCGGGGAGATCGCGCTGCGGGTCGACCAGACGCTGACCCAGGACGCCACCGGCACCCTGGTCATGCAGGAGCTCGAGGCCCTGGCGCTGGAGACCGCGCACACCGAGGTCAGCGTGCAGTACGTGGACCACAACCTGTTGCAGGCCGACGAGCGCAATGCCGAGGACCACACGTTCCTGCGGTCGGCGGCGACGCGGTACGGGCTGTGGTTCTCCAAGCCGGGCAACGGGGTGTCCCACCCGACGCACATGCAACGGTTCGGCAAGCCAGGCAAGACGTTGGCCGGTTCGGACTCGCACACCTGCGCCGCCGGTTCGCTGGGCATGCTGGCCATCGGGGTTGGCGGTCTCGAGGTGGCGATGGCCATCGCGGGCCAGCCGCTGTACCTGCGGATGCCCGAGATCATGGGCATCCGGCTGACCGGCTCGCTGCCCGACTGGGTGTCGGCCAAGGACGTCATCCTGGAGGTGCTGCGCCGGCACGGCGTCAAGGGCGGCGTGAACAGGATTCTCGAGTACCACGGTCCCGGCCTGGACTCGCTGACCGCGATGGATCGGCACGTCATCGCCAACATGGGCGCCGAGCTGGGCGCCACGACCACGGTGTTTCCCGCCGACGACGCGGTCCGCGACTTTCTGCGCTCCGAAGGCCGAGAGGACGACTTCGAGGAGTGGCTCGCCGACCCGGACGCCGAGTATGACCACACCGATGAGATCGACCTGTCCTCCCTTGAGCCGCTCATCGCGAAACCCTCGTCGCCCGGCAACGTGGTGCCGGTCCGGGAGGTGGCGGGGGAGTCCGTTGCCCAGGTGGTGATCGGTTCCTCGGCCAACCCGGGGCTGCGCGACTTCGCGGTGGTGGCCGCCATGGTCCGGGACCGCCAGACCAGCGACTCGGTCAGCTTCGACGTCAACCCGTCCTCCCGGGAGATTTTCGAGGACCTGACCCGCATCGGCGCGACGTTCGAGCTGATCAAATCCGGGGCCCGGATCCACCAGGCCGGGTGCATGGGCTGCATCGGCATGGGGCAGGCACCCGCGGCGGGGCACAACTCACTGCGCACGTTTCCCCGCAACTTCCCTGGCCGCTCGGGAACCCAGGAGGACCGGGTGTGGCTGTGCTCGCCGGAGACCGCCGCGGCCGCGGCGCTGACCGGTGTGATCACCGACCCCCGGGACCTGGCCGAGCGGCTGGACATGGCGTCGCCCGAGCTCAACCTACCCGAGCAGGCCTCGGTCAACACGAGCATGCTGGTGGCCCCGGTGGATCCGGACGAGGCGAAGAAACAGCCCCTGGAACGTGGCCCGAACATCTCCCAGCTGCCCGAAAGCGAAGAGCTGCCCGACAAGATGGACCTGCCGGTTCTGTTGAAGATGGGCGACGACATCTCCACCGACGAGATATCGCCGGCCGGCGCGCAGGCCCTGCCATACCGGTCCAACATCCCGAAGCTGGCCGAGTTCACCTTCCGTGGCGTGGACAAGGAGTATCCCCAGCGGGCTCGGGACACCGGCCCGCACGCGGTCGTCGCGGGGGACAACTACGGCCAGGGCTCCTCGCGGGAACACGCCGCGATCACGCCGATGTACCTGGGCCTCGCGGTGGTGATCGCAAGGTCCTACGCCCGGATCCACTGGCAGAACCTGGCGAACTTCGGGGTGTTGGCGCTGGAGTTCGTGGAACCGGGCGACCTGGACAAGATCGACGCTGGTGATGTGCTGCGACTCGACGGCCTGCGGGACGCGCTGCAGAGCTCCGGCGAGCTCCCGGTCAGCAATACGACCAAGGACGAGCAGTACTCGCTGCGCCACCGGCTGTCCGCCCGTCAGGTCGAGGCGGTGCTGGCCGGTGGGCGCATCCCCTTGCTGGCGAAAAGCTAGATACACAAGCTGGTCACGGTGAGGTTCAAAGATCCGCTGAGCGGGAATAAAGGATCAACCCGCCCTTCTGCCTGGCGGGACACCACTCTGGAGAGGAACAAGGATGTCCACCCAGCCGGGAAAGTCGTCGGCGATCGAGAACACTGTCGAGCGCATTCGCGAGCTCAACGACCGGATCGTCACGTCGGCCAAGTCGAGCGGCAACGAGGCGATCGAGACCTACGAGCGCATGCTGGAGAACCTGGCCGAGGCCCAGGAGGCGGCCGGTGACCGGGGGGCGGAATGGGTCAAGGAGTTCGCCAGGGCACAGGCCGCGTTCACTCGCCAGCTCGCCCAGGCATTCCCGAACCTGCTCGAGCGCCTCACCTCACGGGGCAAGGAGATAGGTGACGTCGCGGGCGACCAGCTCCGCCGGGTGCCAGGGGTGAGCCGCGCGGAGAACCTGGCAAAGGGCTCACTCGCGCGCGAGGACGAGCTGCCTGTCGCCAACTACGACGACCTCAACGTGAACGAGATCAGCGACCGGCTGGAGACGCTGTCCAACGTGGACCTCGACAAGATCGAGGCCTACGAGACGCGGACCAAGAACCGCAAGACGGTGCACGACAAGATCAGCGCATTGCGGGACTGAGCAGCGAGGTCATATCGTGCCGGCGGAGCAGGCTTGCCGCCGGCACGATGTGTGTCCGAGTGCTTGCACCACCGAGGGTAAGGAGGGCGATGTCGGCTCCGCTGCCGGGCTTTCTCGGCGCCCTCGCGCCACTGTTGAGCAGGTATGGCTACTTCGCGGTCCTCGGCGTAGTGGGCGTGGAGAGTTTCGGTGTGCCGGCCCCCGGCCAGACCATCCTGATCGCGGCCGGCGTGCTTGCCGGCAGCGGCCAGCTCAACGTGGTGGCCGTCGCGGCCTGCGGTTTCGCCGCCTCGGTCGTCGGGGACAACATCGGCTATGCGATAGGTAAGTTCGGTGGGCGGCGGCTGGTGCTGCGCTTCGGCCGCTTCATCCTGCTCACCGAGGAGCGGCTGGGCAAAGCGGAAGGGTTCTTCGAGCGGCACGGCGGCAAGATCGTCGCCGTGGCACGGTTCGTTGACGGGTTCCGCCAGGTCAACGGGGTTATTTCCGGTATCGCGGGGATGAGCTGGTGGCGCTTTCTGGCGTTCAACGCATTGGGGGCTGCGCTCTGGGTGGCGGTCTGGGTGCCGATGGGCTACTTCGCCGGCAACCACGTCGGCTTCCTGTACCGCAAGGCTCGCGACTACCAGGTGTACCTGCTCGTCGGCCTTGGTGTACTCATCGTGGGCGCGGTGGCCTACCACTTCATCCGGAATCGGCGGCGCCACGCGCGGGACACCGAGCACGGGCACGAGTCGCGGCACGACCGTTGAGCCCTGCCGCGGCCCGTTGTCCAGATGTCCGCCACGGTGGCTCGGGTTCGGTTGCCTGGTTAGTCGGTCGCGGTATCCGCCGAGCGTCGGTGCTCGTCGGCGGCATCGCCGGGAGCGGGCGCCTCGGTCGCGGCGGCGACCCGTTCCTCGGAGTCACGCAGTACGGCGGCTGCCTCGGCGCGGCGGTCCTCGCCGCCGTCCGCCGCGGTCCGCTCCTCGGGCAGCGGGACGGAGCGGGTGCCGACCTTGTCCTGGTGATCATGCGAATCCATCCGGGCGGAGTACCCCTGGCTCCTCGGCGCAATCGTGCGGACCGTCCGCCGTGTGCAGCGCCACATCGGTACTTCCCGCGCCGCCGTGACACCCACTGCGCGCCAGCCGAGGTGGCCACTGGGCCACCCGATTGGGGTGCTTTGGTGTGGGCCGGTCCGCGGCGGGTAGCACTGCTGCATGACCGAGACACACGAGCACCCGGAGCCGAACGAGGCTTCCACCGGGGAGCTGATCAGTCGCCTCAGCGAGCAGGTCACGCGGTTGGTTCGCGACGAGCTCCGACTTGCCCAGCTGGAGCTTCAGCGCAAGGGGAAGAGCCTCGGCGTCGGCGCAGGGATGGCAGGCGCGGCGGCGTTGCTGATCTGGTTCGCGGTGGCCGCCCTGGTGTGCGCCGCGATCGCCGGCATCGCGCTGGTACTGCCGGTATGGGCTTCGGCGTTGATCGTCGCGGCCGTCCTGGCGATAGTGGCCGCCATCCTGGCCCTGCTCGGACGGAACAAGGTCACGCAGGGCACCCCGCCACTCCCGGAGCAGGCCATCGCCGGTTCCCGCCAGGACATCGACACGATCAAGGAGCACGTGCGGCGATGAGCTCACCGAAGAACTCCGCCATGGGCAGCGCCTCGACAGACCCGGCGCAGGTGCGCGCGGACGCCGAGCGGGCCCGCGCCGAGCTTGCCGAGACAGTGCAGGCGCTGGCCGCCAAGGCCGACGTCAAGGCGCGTGCTCAACGCTCCGCGCAACAGGCCCGTGCCCGGGCCGAGGGCAAGGCTCGCGAGTTCACCGACCAGGTCCGGGGCACCGGGCCTGCGGTACCGATCGCGGTCGGCGCGGCACTGCTCGCGCTGGTGCTGTTGTTGCGCCGCGCCCGCAGGCGAGGGGACCGCTGATGAAGCTGCTGTTCAAGCCGTTGAACTTCCTGGTCAGTGCGCTGGGCGGCCTGTTGGCGGGGATGGTCTTCACCCGGCTCTGGCGACTGCTGACCGGCCAGGACGAAGCGCCCGATGCCGACTCCACGCAGCACCGGACCAGCGAGGTGCTGTTCGCGGCGATCCTGCAGGGTGCGGTGATCGGTGGCGTCCGGGCGGCGGTTGACCGGGCCGGCGCCCGAGGCATCCGCTCGCTGAGTGGCGAATCCGAGCCCCAGCCCGAGAGCTGACCGCCGGCAGAGCCGGCTCGATGCCGGCTCAGTGGTCGGAGATCGGCCGGGAACGAAGACCCGTGCCGGGACCGCCGAGCTGGCTGACGTATTCGCCCACGGTCTTCCCGCGAGGCTGCGGGAGGACCTGTGGCACGGGGTCCGGTGCGGGTCGGGGGCGCCACGGACCAAAGTTGAGCACGGCGATGACCAGCAGAGCCAGCGCGGCGAGGGCCACCATCAGCAGCGAGCTGGCCAGTATCAGCACTGCGGCCGCGACGAGGTTCACCATGGTGGCTCCTCCCTGGTACTGCCTGCTCCCGGAGAGCGGTTCGGCGCGGTTGCTGATGATCCTTCAGTGAATTGTGTGCCTGCGGTGACCGTTGTGGCCAGTACCCGGCTGTGTGGAGTTGCTCCCATTGGACCCACTGTGGACACTGTCGGGTCAGCTGTCCGCGACACTTTGGTGACCGTCAGTGAGTACAGTTGGCAGACTGGGTGAGGGTCGCTTGCCGGCTACCTGCAGATTCTCATCGAGTCATCGTGGGTCAGCTGGGTTCAGTGCGGGGTCGCGGTCGCTGTTCGCTCTACAGTTCTGCAACTGTGCGTATCGCGGTGATGACTGATCATGGTTCGGGCGAGGGCAGCTCCTCGGTGCTTGCCGCCGCGGTGGAGTGCCTCACCGGCACCGTGCCTACCACGATCGACGCGCGGCCTTTTCTGGTCGGCGGCGCGGGCCGCGCGATCATGGAGGGGGGACGGCTGACCTTGACCGTCCCCGCTGTGGGCGCCGTCGCGCAGGTCGTCGAGGCACCGGAGGTGGTGGTCGTCTACGAGATCCCCCCGGTCGAGCGGGCCCGGTTCGCCGGTTTCCAGCGTGTGCTGCGCGCGAGCGGGGTGGCGTGTCTCGGTGGCGGGGACGCGCGTGCGTGGCATGCCGCGACGGACAAGGGCGCCATGGTGGCTCGGTTCCGTCGCGCGGGTGTCGCGCACATGGAGACCCTCACGCTGCACACCCCGGACGCGGCCACGGCGCTGGCGGCGTTCACCCGCCTCGGCGGCGACGTGTGGGCCCGTCCGGTGATCGGTGCGGGCGGTGCGGACGTGTTCCACGTGTGCACGCCGGGCCGGCTCGAGGACGTCCGGCTGCACTATGCCGCGACCGGGCAGGGGTGGCTGCTCTCGCGCGACGCCGGCAACGTCGACCGCGAAGGGCGGCGCCACCAGTTGCGGGTGGTTGTGCTGGGTGAGGAGGTGTTGCGGGTCTGCGAACACGTCCAACACGATCCTGATCAGCCCTGCAACGAGTCCCTCGGCGCGGTGTCGAGCGTGTTGCGGCCCGCGCGGCTGCCCCGGCACCTGGCGCGGCTGGCCGTCGACGCGACCCGCGCTCTCGGGCTGCCCTTCGGCGGGGTCGATCTCGTCGCCGAGCACGGCGGCGTGGTGTTCGAGGTCAACGTGCACCCCGTCCTCGACGTGCCCGGCGGGCTGCCCGGCGTCGCCGTCCCTTTCGTGAAAGCGCACTACTGACCCGTCCCGTTCCGTGCGACGCCACGCCGCGCGGCATCTCACCCACTCGTCGGACCCGACAAGTAGATGACGAGACAGTCGAGAATTCGCAAGATCGAATGAAAACCTAACCTACCGCACCCGAATATGGGCGGTGATGTTCATGCCCGGCGCGAGGGTGAGCCCGTTGGTGTTGGTGAACTCAATCTTCACCGGAATGTACTGGTTGACCTTCTGCGGGTTGGATGGATCGCCGCTGCTCAGGTTGGGATAGAGGCTGAACACGCCGGCGGAAGAGCCCTGAACCACCTCGACCACTCCGGTGACCGGGGTATCGGGAAAAGCATCGACGGCGATGTCGACGGGCGCGCCGGGATGTACGTCCTCGACATCGGTGTCCTGGACGCGGGCAACCGCGTAGATTCTGGAGAAGTCGTAGGCGGTGGCCAACTCGGTGCCGGCGGTGACGAAAGAACCGTCGACGGCGTTGTTCACCGCGACCGTGCCGCTGCCCGGTGACTTGATGACCATCTGCGGCTGGGCGCCGCTGCCCATGATTCTGACTCGCCCGACGACCTGGTTGGCGCGCACCGAGGAACCCTCGTTGACCTGCCAACTGTCCAGCGTCCCTGTTGCCGGGGCATTGATGTCGATCTTGTCGCCATCCACCTGGGCATTGTCCGTGGAGACGTAGTGTCGGCTGTAGAAGAAGTAGGTGCCACCGAAAGCGAGCGCCTCGGCGACCGTCACGACAATGATGGTGATCAACGCGATCCGGATCGGCCGGGACATGCCCGACTTGGCGCCCGGCGCGTCCGCCGTGGCCGGCCGGCTGGACCGAGCGTCCTTGCCCGTGGTGTTCTCCGGTGTGTCCCGGCCACCCACCTGCTGGCACAGACGGGCTACCACTGCCGCCCCGAGGATGCCGATCACCAGCCAGAGCACGGCGGCGATCCCGTAGTTCAGCGCGATGCCGAGCCGCCGGTCGACCGGGGTGAACAGGTCGGTGAGGCCGAGGTTGAGTGCTCGCGCGGTCGAGGCAATGGAAGAAGCGAGCGGGATGGCGGGGCCGAGGGGGAGTACGGCGAGCAGGATGCGGCACACCATGAGCGCCGCGAGCACCAGGCCGATCACCCGCAGCGCGGTCACCAGAATTCTGACGCGACCCTGCGTCATGGCACCTCCCGCTCCCGGGCATGTCCCGGCCCGTTCAAGATCCGCGCTACCGGACGGCCCACACGGCCAAGCTCATTAGCAACTAAAACGAAATATACCGCCGCCACGCTGTTTCCGGTGGTCCACCTACCACGATCGAGATCATCACACCCGGCGGCGGGCCGGGTGCGAGCCCGCGTCTGCTCGGTCGCAGCCGCGGCGGGTGGCGCCGCCGCGTCAGGAGAGGGGATGCACGACCTCGGCGGGCTCGATCACGCAGTCGAGGTGCCCGAGCCGCTCGACCTCGAGGCGCACCCGGTCACCGGGGGCCAGCCACGGGTAGCTGTCGGCGCCGTGCACCCGGGACAGCTCGAGGATGCAGCCGGTGCCGACCGTCCCCGAGCCGATGACGTCCCCGGGAACCAGCCGGGTACCCCGGGAGGCATAGCTGATCAACTGCTCGAACGACCAGTGGATCGTGGCCAGGCTGCCCCGGCTGTAGCGCCTGCCGTTGACCGAGGCGGTCATGGCGAGCTCGAGCCCGCCGCTCGGTCCTCGGGCGGACTCCAGCTCGTCGGGGGTAACCAGGTAGGGCCCGATGGTGGTGGCGGTGTCCTTCCCCTTGGCCGGGCCGAGGCCTTGGCGCATCTCGTGTTCCTGCAGGTCGCGGGCACTCCAGTCGGACAGGATGGTGTATCCGGCGATGTACTCGCCCGCACGGTCCACCGGAATGTTGGCGCCGTGGCCGCCGACGACCACGGCAACCTCGAGCTCGTAGTCGAACGCGGCGGAGCCGGGCGCGATGCGTACCGGGTCGCCGGGCCCGAACACCGCCGCCGGGTTGGAGAAGTAGAAGACCGGGATCTCGTACCAGCCCGGGTCCACGGTGCGCCCGACGGCCTGCATCGAGGTCACCACGTGCTCCTCGAAGGCCATGAAGTCACGGATCGACGGCGGGGAGGGGACCGGGGCACGCAGCACCACCTGGTCGGTGGTGATCACTTCGGCGGGCTCGGTCAGCGCCGTGGTTGCGGCGCGGCGCATCGCGCCGACACCGCCGCCCAGCAGCTCCACCAGGCTGGCCGGCTCGGCGAGGCCGTGCACCGAGCCCTCGTGCAGAAGCCCGACGCGGTCACGCCCGTCGCGCGGCGAGCGGTACGTGGCCCAGCGCATCGCGGCCTCCCCAGTCGTTCCGGTCGCGCGCGCACCAGCGACCCGGCCGTTGATCGTACTGGGCGCATCCCCACTTGCACGGCGCTTTCTCGTTGTGCTCGCCGCGGTCACCCAGGGACATCTGAACCTGGCCGGAGAGTGCTCTCAGCTTTCCCTCGTCGTCGGGTTGCGCATGATCGCCCGGTCGGTGAGCATAACGACGCAGCGGACCTGCGCGGCGAGCCCGCGGGGCACCGGTCTATAGGGTTCGAGCCTCGATGGAGAGGTGACCAGCGATGGCCAGGAACGTGACCAGGCGCGCGACCCCGGTTCCGGCGGGTACCCGAGCGGCGCCCCCGGACGGGCCGCCGGCCGCCGGCCCGGCGGCCGCCGGGCCGATCGACCAGATCGCGGATCCCGGCCCGCTGGGCTTGGCCGGTTTCGCGATGACGACCTTCGTGTTGAGCTGCGTGAACGCCGGTCTTGTCGGCAAGAGCGTCGAGCCGGTTGTGTTGCCGTTGGCGCTGTTCTACGGCGGCACCGTGCAGCTGCTCGCCGGGATGTGGGAGTTCCGCAAGGCGAATACCTTCGGCGCGCTCGCGTTCAGCTCCTTCGGGGCGTTCTGGCTAGCGTTCGCCGCGTTCGCCAAGTTCGTTGCACCCGGCCTCGGGCCGGACGCGGGGACCGCCACCGGCCTGTTCCTGCTCGGCTGGACGATCTTCACCGCGTACATGACAATCGCGGCGCTGCGCACGACGGTGGCGATCCTTGCCGTCTTCGTCGTGCTGACCATCACGTTCGCGCTGTTGACCGCCGGTGCGTTCAGCGGTGCGGGCACGGTGAGCCACCTCGGCGGCTACTTCGGCATCCTCACCGCCCTGCTGGCCTGGTACGCCTCTTTCGCCGGCGTCACCAACGCCACGTTCCGCAGGGCGGTCGTACCGGTCATCCCGCTGGCGAGATAGCCCGAGAAAGCCACGCCGCGCCTGGGTCACCCGCCCCAGCGCGGCATCCGCATGCCGTGCCGGTTGGCGTAGCCGGCCACCGGCGGGGAGGACCAGCCGGCCAACAGCTCCGGGCTGGGGCGGTGGACCCGCACGCCGAGCGGTCGGCACACCGGCAGCGGGTCGCCCGCGTCCGGGCCCCACAGCGGCACCGAAAGGTCCCCGCCGGGACAGGTGGACAGCGCGCACAGCAGGTCGACCTCGGCGAAGAACTCCAGGAAGTCGCCCTGTCGCGCCGGGCAGGCCTTCATGAAGTAGCGGTCCGCGTCGTTGAGCCCGGTGCACTGGAACACGTTGAGCACGTCGTGCACGTCGAACTCGGTGAGCCCGTAGCGCAGTACCGCCCTGGTCAGGTTCGAGTGGCAGTGGAAGTCGAAGTCCTCGCCGGTGAGCATCCGGTTCACGTACGGGTCGCAGCGGGTGCCCAACAGGTCGTGCACCCGCCCGCCGTCGGAGTCGGTACCGTAGTCGGCCAGCGTGTCGTTGGTGATGGTGGCCAGCGGACGCAGGTAGGGCAGCGTCGACCAGAGCCGGTCGTAGGTGGACACGTGTGCCCGTTGCAGCTGGCGGGTGCGCGCCGCCCACATCCGCTCGCGCGGGTTGTGCCGGTTCCAGATGTTCAGGTCGCCCACCTGGGCGCCCTGCACCGCGACGATCCGGCACACCGAACCGGCCGGCACCGTCCAGGCCGTGGCGTCCCGGATCGGGATGACGAAGGACTCCGACGGCCGCAGGGAGTCGGTTTCCTCGGCGATGCGCCGGTAGAACGCGCGGTCGACGTCGAGTGCGCCGGCATTGGCCTGGTAAGCGGCCGGGTAGTTGCCCATCGCGTGTCCCTCCGACAGTAAGTGGACCAGCAGACCGCGAGTCCCCGCGTCAGTCTCCTGCCAGGGACCATGTTTGATTCCAGCTAGGCCCATGATCGTCAACAGCCACCAACGCAGCCTGGGCGTCGACCCCGGCCAGGGTTTCGATGAGCAAGGTGAGCATCCGGCAGTCCCTACAGGTGTGGACTCTGTGCGCCGGCGCCACCGGCGGTCGGCTAGTACTACAGGGCCTGTTCTCGCGCGAGAACTTCCGATCGGGGACCCTTCGGGCCCGCCTCCGCAAGTTCGCCTTCGGCCGAAAGAGCGCGCTTGTGCTCACCCTGGGGTGCCGCCAGCAGGGTTCGGGACCTTTGGTTGCCGACATTCACTGCGCCGGCCTTCGCCGGAACTCCTCCGGAGCCTCGCAGGGGCGACTCGCCTTACCGGCCCTGCAGTACTAGGGCGCGCCGGTGCTGTTCGTGCACGGCAACCGGACACCCTGGAGGAATGGACCCCCGTTCCTGGACCGGGCCCGGCGAGCTGGGTCGGGTCATCGCGCCCGACCTGCCTGGTTTCGGCCGGTCCGCGCGGCCGGACCTCGTCGCCTTCGCAACGGCGCGGCGTTGCCGAACTCGACGGTCGAGATCGTCGGCGGAGTCGGGCACGGATGCTTCCGCGAGGGCCCGGCGGTGGTCGACCGCGTGGTCAAGTTCCTCGGCCAGGGCTGACCGCCCCGGGACTCGGCGACGCGTCTGCTCGGCGCGCTCGACGTAGTGGTTGAGGGCTCGGCGGGACCCGGGCGAGCACGTCGATGCGCGCGTCGAGGCGGTGCAGCCGGGCGCGCAGCGTGGCCACCAGCTCCGGGCACGGATCGAGGTCCGGCGCCGTGCCGGCCGCGCACGGCAGCAGAAGCCGGATGCCGCCGGTGGAAGGCCGGCTTCGAGCAGGCCGCGAATCTGGGCCACGGTCGTCAGCGCGTCCTCGGGGTACTCGCGGTAGCCGTTCCCGCTTCGCTCGGGCGTGAGCCGGCGGCGGCGTGTTCGCCGCTACCCCGGCGCGGGCGGTGCCTTCATCATCGGCGGCACCTCGGCCGCCGCGCTGCGCCGAGCCGCCCGCGTCGGCGACGGCTGGCAGGCGGTCGGCCGCGACCCTGCCGAGTTCGCCGCCGACCGCGCACGCCTGCGCGATCTCACCCAGCGCCCGGTCGAAGCGGGCGCCCGGATCGCGTGGTCCTCTGGCCAGAGTCTGACCGCGCTGCTGGCCGAGATCGACCGCTGGCGCCAGGCTCAACCCGCCCACCTAGCCATCTGGATCGGCGCACTCGCCGCGGCAGCGAACCGCATCGCTGCGCTGGGAGACGCACTCGGTCGAGAGCCGCGCTGACCCGCGAGCAAACCCCTCGGGTGCCACGTGGTAGCAATGCCGCTCGGGTTTCGGCGCTGCGCGGGAGGGGGCGATGATGGAGAACGGCCAGGTCGGCCCAGCGACGGTGGGTCTGGTGGCCGGTACCGAGGACTCCACGCCGCTGCTGTTCAACGTGGCGCTCGCGCCGGAGCAGTACCTGCAGCTCGACGATGTGGTGGTGACCGTCCGCGCGGTGCCCGGGGTCGGCCCGGTGCTCACCTCGGGAATCGTCACCCAGGTCACCGCGCGGCACGAAGGGGCCAGCTTCGGCTCGGACGTGTTCCTGATCAGCGACGGTGTGCTGCCCGCGCAGGTGCAGGAGATCGCCGAGATCACCACAACCCGGGTCGACCCGGAGTGCTACGTGCCGCCCCGGCCGGGCGAGCCGGTGCACCGTGCCACCGGGGAGCAGCGTGCGCAGGCGCTCTACTTCGACCGGATGGAGCGCAAGGTCCCGGTCGGGATGGGCCGCGACGGTGAGCCGATCTTCGTGAACCTGGAGTTCCTGGACGGCACCCGGGGCGGGCACGTCTCGATCAGCGGCATCTCCGGTGTTGCGACCAAGACCAGTTTCGCGCTGTTCCTGCTCTACTCGATCTTCCGCAGCGGGGTGCTCGGCAACCGCGCGGTGAACGCCAAGGCGCTGATATTCAGCGTCAAGGGTGAGGACCTGTTGTTCCTGGACCACGCCAACCGGCGGCTCACCGAACAGGCCACCGGCGCCGACCTGCGGGACGGTTACGCCCGCCTCGGGCTGCCGGCCGAACCGTTCGCCTCCGCCGGATTCTTCGCCCCACCCACCCCCGACGACCCGACCGGCCGACCGCACGTGACCGGCCGCACCAGCGGCATCAGCCCGTTCTGGTGGACGCTGCGCGAGTTCTGCGAGCTGGAGTTGCTGCGCTACGCGTTCGCCGACGCCGAGGACGAGCGCAACCAGTACACCTCGGTGATCCACCAGGTGGCCACCCGGCTGCGCCGCGACACCGTCGCGGCCGGTATCGAGGGCGCGGTGAGCGTCGAGGGGCAGCTGATACGGACCTACGCGCAGCTGGTCGAGTTCATCTCGGAGAAGCTCACGGACGAGGACCACTCGGTGCGCGCGCCGTGGGCCGGCCCGGTCACCGGTACCGGCACGATCAACGCGTTCCTGCGCCGGCTGCGCTCCAGCCTCAAGCCACTGACCGCGATCATCCGCGGCGACCTGGCCGAGCACCCCGGTCGGCGGATCAGCACCGAGGGCCAACAGGTCACCGTGGTGGACCTGCACAACCTGCCGGAGCGCGCCCAACGTTTCGTGGTCGGCGTGGTGCTGGCCGCCGAGACCGCGCGCAAGGAGGCGGCCGGCCAGGGTGGGCTGCTGTTCACCATGATCGACGAGCTGAACAAGTACGCGCCGAGGGAGGGCAGCAGTCCGATCAAGGAGGTGCTGCTGGACATCGCCGAGCGGGGCCGGTCGCTGGGCATCATCCTGATCGGCGCGCAGCAGACCGCCAGCGAGGTGGAGCGGCGGATCGTGGCCAACTCCTCGATCAAGGTCGTCGGCCGGCTGGACCCGGCGGAGGCCGGGCGGCCGGAGTACGGCTTCCTGCCGCCGTCGCAGCGGGGGCGGGCCACCCTGGCGCGGCCGGGCACCATGTTCGTGTCGCAGCCGGAGATACCGGTGCCGCTGGCCGTGGAGTTCCCGTTCCCGGCATGGGCCACCCGGCAGTCGGAGAGCGCGGGGGAGCCGATCCGAACTCCGGCCACCGGCGGCTCGGGCAACGGCGCGGTGCGCAACCCGCTGCGCCGGCTTCCCTCGGTGGACGACGACCCGCCGTTCTAGAGGGTGTGGGTGAGCGCCTGAAGGCCGAGGCTGCTCGCCGCGACCAACACCCAGAGCATGCCGCCCAGCAGCAGCGGCCGCACTCCCGCGCCACGCAGGTCGGACAGCCGCAGGCACAGCCCGATGCCGGCCAGCGCGGTGGTGATCAAGAACGTGCTGGTCTGGGTGAGCGCCGGGTGCCACCCGGCGGGGACCAGTCCCGCCGTGTCGAGCACCGAGGCGGCGAGGAAACCGACCAGGAACAGCGGTACGACCTTGCGCCACGGCAGGCTCGACCACCCTGGCCGGGATTCGCCGCCCTCGAGCACCGCGTCGCGGCGGCTACGCCAGATCGCCAGCGCGATGACGATCGGGATCAGCATCAGGCTGCGGCACAGCTTCACCACCACCGCGTAGGGACCGGCGGCGGGGGAGAAGGAGAACGCGGCCGCGACCACGGACGATGTGTCGTTGACGGCGGTACCGGCCCACAGGCCGAAGGCACGCGGGGACAGCCCCCACAGATGCCCGAGCGCTGGGAACACCAGCACCGCGATGATGTTGAACGCGAAGATCGTGCCGATCGCGTACGCCACCTGGGCCTGCTTGGGTTTGAGCACCGCTGTGCTGGCGGCGATCGCCGACGCCCCGCAGATGCCGGTGCCGACGCCGATCAGCACCTGGGTGTCGCCGCGCACCCCGAGCAACCGGCCGAGCAGCCACGCCCCGCCAAGGGCCACGGCCAGCGTGCCGAGCATGACCGGCAGCGAGTGCAGGCCCACCGAAGCCACCTCTCGCAGCGACAGCGTGGCGCCGAGCACCACGATGCTGGCCTGCAGCACCGGCTTGGCCGCGAAGTCCAGGCCGGGGCGCAGGTCCGCGCCAGGCTTGACCGCCGCCGCCAGCACCAGCCCAAGGACGATGCCGAAGACCGGGGCGCCGACGACCGGCACGGCGCGGCCAAGCGGTGTCGCGGCCAGCGCCACGAACAACGCGAGCACCAGCCCGGGAGCGATCAGTCGCCCTTTGTCCCGCAGGTCGCCGCGCCACCGGGCGGTCGCGGTCGTCGAGGTCCCCCGGGCGCCCGGGCGGGTCTGCGTGCGCAGGGTCGCTCTGCTCACGGCAAACTCCTCCAGGCTGGTAGTCCTCCGGTAGGTATGTACCTACATTAGGACCTCGTGGCGCCGCGCGCGAGGGGGCGCCGCTCATCACCTTGGGTCTCGGTGACCGATAGCCTGGTGAACGCACGCGCGGATGTGGAGGTGCGCCGAATGTCGGCTCGGGCGCTGCGCCGCGACGACCCGTTGCCGTTGTGGGCGCAGCTGCAGCGGGACCTGCGGCGCCGGCTGGCCCACGGGGATTTCGAACGGGAGTTCCCCGGCGAGATGGCGCTGCGGCGCGAGTACGAGGTGAGCCGCAACACCGTGCGCGAGGCGCTGCGGGCGCTGCGGACCGAGGGGGTCGTCACGGCCGGGCGAGGCCGGGCGCCCCGGGTCGGCGAGCCCACCGAGATCCAGCAGCCGCTGGGTGCGCTCTACAGCCTGTTCGCCTCGGTGCAGGCCGCCGGGCTGGACCAGCACAGCATCGTACGTACGCTGGACCGGCGGGCGGACGCGCTGGTCGCGGTCCGACTGGGGCTGGAGGAGTCCACCCCGCTGGTGCACCTGGAGCGGCTGCGGCTGGCCGGCCCGGAGCCGCTCGCGCTGGACCGGGTGTGGCTGCCAGCCGAGCTGGCCGAGCCGCTGCTGGACGCCGACTTCACGCACACCTCTCTCTACGGTGAGCTGGCCAGGCGTACCGGCGTGCGGTTGGCCGGTGGCACCGAGCAGATTCACGCCGCGATGCCCACCCCGGCCGAGCGGCGGCTGCTGGGCTGCCCACCGGGCACCGGCACGTTCGTCATCGAACGCCTCGGCCGGGTCGCGTCCGGACCCATCGAATGGCGTCGGACCATCGTGCGCGGGGACCGGTTCGCGTTCCGCGCCGAGTTCGACGCCCGCCAGGGGTATCAGCTCGTTGTCGCCGCCGTCCCTGCCGTGTCCCCGCCGAACCTGCAGCCGACGGCCTGACCCGATCGGACCGCCCGTCGCGGGTGGACTCCCAGGGTCGTGGGTGCGTAGAGCCCTCAGAGTACTGCGCTCCCACGACCTTCAGGGCAGCTCGGCCGGGTCGACGGCGCCGCAGGCCACCGCGCGGTCCAGGAAGTCGGTCAGCGCGCGTTCGGTGGCCGGCTCGTCCAGCACCCCGACCGAGGCTTGTTCCCGGTAGGCGCGCAACCGCGCCGCCGCGGCCGGCAGCCCGGCGCGGAAGAACGCGAACGTGGCGGCGAACCGGGTCGGCAGCTGCGCCGGATGCAGGTCCCAGCCCTGGTAGAAGCCGCGCTCCAGGGAGCGGCGCACCAGCCGCGCGTGCAGTGCCCACGCCGCGCGGACCTGGTCGCCGGTGCCGACCGGCAGCACGTTCGTCGACCCGTCGCATACCGGCACGCCGGTGCCGGCGGCCGCGACCTGCATCACCGCCTTCGCGTAGTCGCCCGACGGGTGCTCCATGCTCTGGTAGGCGGCCGCGATGCCCAGCGAGGCGCTGTAGTCGTAGGTGCCGTAGTGCAGCCCGACGCACCGCCCGGCCGCCGCGTGCAGCATCGGGGCGACCAGCGCGGTGCCGTCCCCGCCGAGGATCGCCTGGGGTGTCTCCACCTGCAGCTCGAAACGCAGCTCGATCCCGTATGCCCGCTCCAGCGCGGCGCACAGCTCGACCATCGCCCGCACCTGGGCGACCGAGGTGACCTTCGGCAGCGTCACCCGGAACCCGTCCGGAAGGGGCGCGTCGTCCAGCAGCCGGGCGAGGAAAAGGTCCAATGTTCGGATACCCCGGCGGCGCGTCGGTGCCTCCAGCGACTTCATCCGGATCCCGACGAACCGAGGCGCCGCCGCGTCGGCGAGCACTCTGGCCAGCGCCGAGGCGGCCGCCCGCGCGTCGGCGTCCTCCCGCTCGTCACCCAGGTTCCCGTAACCGTCCTCGAAGTCGATCCGCAGGTCCTCCACCGGCTCGCTACCCAGCTTGTCGCGGACCAGCGACTCGATGCACCCGTCCACCTCGGCCAGGCCGGGAACGCCCGAGCGCAACGGTCCGTGCTCGTCCAGCGCGGCCAGCGCCGCCGTACCCCACTCCGCGACGCTGCCCTCGGTGAACCGGTCGCCCGGCAGGTAGACGGTGTGCACCGGCTGGCGGCCCGCCGGGGCTCCCGGGTAGCGGGCCAGCCGTTGCGCGTCGTCCTCGGCGAGCAGCGCGTCCAACCTGTCGGCCATCTCGGCACCTACCCTCACGCGGCAACTCCGTCCGGTTCGCGCGGCACCAACCCCGTCATGCCATGCCGAAGTCGCGCAGCGGCCCGCTGTAGCGTTTCGGCGGCGGCGCGGCGAACTCCTCCCGGTCGCCGGTGCGCAGGCCCATCGTGACCAGCGACTGGACCGCCAGGACCGCGGCCGAGACGCCGTCAACCACCGGCGCGCCGATGTCCGCGCCGATCTGTGCGCACCAGGCGCTCATGCCGGCGCAGCCAAGCACGATCGCGTCCGAGCCGTCCCGGCGCAGCGCCGCGCGGCAGATGTCGGTGACCGTCTTGATCGCGTACGGGTCGGAGTCCAGCTCCAGCACCGGGATGTCGCAGGCGTGCACGCCGAGGCAGAACCGCCGCATCCCGTAGTGCTCGGCAAGGTCCCATGCCCTGCCCCGGGTACGGGGGAGCGTGGTGACGACGCTGAACCCCCGGCCGAGGAAGCTCGCCGCGTGCATGGCCGCCTCGGCGATACCCAGCACCGGGCCTCGCGCCGCCTCGCGGGCCGCCTGCAGCCCCGGGTCACCGAAGCAGGCGATCACGTAGCCGTCCGAGCCGAGCGCTTCACCCGCCGCGATCTCGGCGAGCAGTCCGGGCACCGCGAGCGCCTCGTCGTAGTGGCTCTCGATCGAGGCCGGGCCCATCGCGGGGCTGACCGCACGGATCGTGGTGCCCGGCCCCGCGACCGCGGTGGCGGCCGAGGAGATCACGGTGGTCATCTCCCAGCTGGTGTTGGGATTGACGACGGTGAGCAGCACTCGGTCACTGCCTCCTCGCGGTCTGCGCCACCCGCTCGGTGAGCGCCGAGTGGCGGCCGATGGCCCGGTAGACCAGCAACCCGACCGCCATGCCGATGAACCAGGTGTACTGCACCAGAGTCTGCATGGCCGGCCCGTTCGCCCACAACACCGGGACCACAGCCAGCGCCGCGCCGATCGCCGTGGCGATGATCGCCGCCGGGTGGTAGCCCTTCGTGTAGTAGTAGCGGCCGGTCGGGGACATGGTGAACAGGTCGTCGACCACCACGTGCTGCTTGCGCACCAGGTAGAAGTCCGCGATGAGCACGCCGAACAGCGGGCCGATGAACGCGCCGAGGGTCTCCAGGGTGTAGTGGATCACTTCCGGGTCGTTGTACAGGTTCCACGGGGTGATCAGCACCGAACCGACCGCCGCGATCATGCCGCCGGCCCGCCAGCTGATCCGGCGCGGGCTGACGTTGGAGAAGTCGAACGCCGGTGAGATGAAGTTGGCCACGATGTTGATGCCGACCGTGGCGATAGCGAAGGTCAACGCGCCGAGCACGATGGCGAACGGGTTGTCGATGCGGGCCACCGTGTCCACCGGGTCGGTGAGCAGCGTGCCGAAGATCGGCAGGGTGAGCGAGGTGGTGACCACCACCAGCACGGAGAACACCAGGAAGTTCACCGGCAGGCCGAGGAAGTTGCCCTTCTTCACCGCCTCGAACGAGCGGCCGTAGCGGGAGAAGTCACCGAAGTTGAGCATCGGCCCGGAGAAGTAGGACACCACCAGGGCGATGGCGCCGAGCATCACCGGCACGGCCGCCCACCCGGTGTAGCGGACCGCGCCGAGGTTGAGGTTGATGGCGCCCCAACCGGCCCGGTGGATCAGGTAGCCGGCCAGCAGGAACATCACCACGTAGACGGCGGGGCCGCAGAAGTCGATGAACCGGCGGATCGTCTCCATGCCGGTCCAGAACACCGCCGCCTGCAGCACCCACAGCACCGCGAAGGTGACCCAGCCCAGCGTCGGCAGCCCGAGGAAGCCGTGCTGGCGCAGGTCGGCGTAGGGCATCAAGGCAGGGAACAGCTTGAGCAGCACCACGTTCAGCGCGGCGGAGGCCAGGTAGGTCTGGATGCCGTACCAGGCGACCGCGATCAGGCCGCGGATGATCGCCGGCACGTTCGCCCCGAGCACCCCGAACACGCTGCGGCAGATCACCGGGTAGGGCACCCCGGCCTGCTGGCTGGGTTTCGCCACCAGGTTGCAGAAGAAGTTCACGATGACGATGCCGATCAGCAGCGCGATGAGCACCTGCCAGCTGTTCAGCCCCAGCGCGAACAGGCTGCCCGCCGTCACGTAGCCGCCGACGCTGTGCACGTCGGACATCCAGAACGCGAAGATGTTGTAGCTGCTCCATGACTGCTTGCGCAGCGGGGCGAGGTCCTCGTTGGTCAGGTCGGGGTGGTAGCTGTCCTTGATGAGGCCCGCGCCGATCGGCGATCCGGCGGCCTCGACGAGATCGTCGTGGCCGGCGGAGACACCGGGGGGTAGGACACGCTGGGTGTTCGGTGCGGTGTCGGTCATGCCAGCTCCCGTGGCCGTGGTGTGCACAGCACGGTAGGAGGGCACTGTTACGGGGCCATCACCTGAAACATATATTTTGCCGCTTCCCCCAGGGTCAGCGTGCGGGCGGCGGCTCGGCGAACAGGCCGGTGTGCTGGGGCAGGCCGTGCAGGGTCGCGCGCAACCGATGGTGGTGCTTGTGGCTGGCACGCAGCAGCGCCGGGGCGTCCCTGGCAAGGAACGCGGCGAGCAGCTCGCCGTGGTCGGCGTGTAACCGAACCCGCTCGGAGTCGCCGACATGGGTCATGGCCTGCAGCGGCTCGGTGACGTTCCACGCCGACTCGAGCATGCCGAGCAGCCGGCGCATCCCGCACGGCCGGACCAGCGCCCAGTGGAAACGGCGGCTGTCCTGGTGGTAACCGCGCACGTCGTGCCTACGCATCGCGGCATCCAGCGCCTGGTGCGCCGAACCGGCCTCCGCGTCGTCGGCCGGGGTCGCGGCGCGGACGGCGGCGGTCAGCGCGGCGGACTCCAGCACCTCGCGGACCAGGTACATCTCGTGCAGCTCGGCGGCGGTAAGCATCGCGACCGTGTAGCCGAGGTTCGGGCGGTGCTCCACCAGCCCCTCGCCGATCAGCGTCTTGAGCGACTCGCGGACCGGTATGTGGCTCACGCCGAACAGCGCGGCGACCTCGTCCACCGGGATCGGGGTGCCGGGCGGCACCTGGCCGTCCAGCAGTGCCCGGCGCAGCTCGTCCAGGATCGCGGCCTGCGGGCGCCCGGTGCCGTCGCCGGTGAGGCGGTTGATCAGCGCGGAGTGCCGGCGGCGGGCTGGCGGCATGGCTCCTCCGGTGCTCCTAGGCTGGCCCGATGAGGGTGAGTCGATGAGTGTGTGCCGATGAGGGTGCTGGTGGTCGGTGCGGGCATCGTCGGGTTGTGCTGCGCGTGGTATCTGCAGGAACACAGCGTAGATGTCGCGGTGCTGGACCGAGCCCGTGTCGGGGCGGGTGCCTCGTGGGGAAACGCCGGATACGTCAGTCCGGCGCACGCGACGCCGCTGCCGGAGCCGGCCATGCTGCGTTCTGGGCTGCGGGCGCTGGTGGACCCCCGGGCGCCGGTCGCGGTGCCGCTCCGGGGCGACCGTGCGAGGGCGCGGTTCCTCGTCGGGCTGCTGCGGCACTGCACCGACGCGCGTTGGCACCGTTCGATGCGGGCATACCTGCCGCTCAACGAGTCGGCGCTGGCCGCGCACCAAGAGCTGGCCGACGGTGGCGTAAGGGCTCGCTGTGTTTCGGCGGACATGCTGGTCGCTTTCGGCAGCGCCCGGCAGGCACGCGGCGAGCTCGACGAGCTCAGCCGGGTGGCGGCGAGCGGCCAGCGGATCGACGTCGACCTGTTGACCGGCGACCAGGCCCGGGAGCTGGAACCTGCCCTCTCGTCGCGGATCGGCTGCGGGGTGCTGGTGCGCGGGCAGTGCTACATCCACCCGCCGGACTACCTGGCCGCGCTGGCCAGCGCGGTCCGGGAGCGGGGTGCCATCATCACCGAAGGCGCGTCGGTCCACACCGTGCGCAGGGTCGGTGACCAGGTGCTGGCCAGTACCCGGGCCGGCGAGCACATCGAGGCGGACGCGGTGGTGTTGGCCAACGGTGCCTGGCTGGGCCGGCTGGCCGCGCCGCACGGGGTACGGATGCCGGTGCACGCCGGGCGCGGCTACAGCTTCAGCCTGCCCACCTCGGCGCCGCTGACCAGGCCGGTCCGCCTGCCGTCGGCAAGGCTGGCGCTCACCCCGTACGGCGAGGGCCGGATCCGGGTCGCCGGGATGATGGAGTTCGCCGACCCGGACGAGCCGCTGGCACCGCGACGGATCCGGTCGATGGCGGAGGCGCTTGCCCCGTTGCTGAACGGTCTGGACTGGGCGGGTCGCAGGCAGGACTGGGTGGGAGCGCGCCCGCTGAGCACCGATGGCGTCCCGCTGGTCGGCCGGACGGCCACCCGGGGTGTCTACGTGGCGGGCGGGCACGGCATGTGGGGGATCACTCTCGGCCCGGTCACCGGCCGACTCCTCGCGGCCTCCATCGTCACCGGCCGTACCCCACCTGAGCTGGCCCCGCTCAACCCCCTCCGCTGACCCCACCTCCGCGAGTCGGGGCTCTCAGCACATTGACTCGGGCGCCTGAGCACACGGTTGGACTCCGAACCCACGCCACCGCGTCCACCCTCGTGAGTGTTGAGGATCGCTATAGCGTTACTTTTCACTCACGAGTTCCACAGGGGCCGGTGGGTGTGCTGAGGGCCCCAGCTCGGTGTGCCTTGACGCCCCGACTCGCGGGTGGGTTGGGAGTGCCTCGGCGGGGATCGTCGGGGGGCGGGATTACGGTTGGCGGGCCATGCGCTTCCTGCACACCTCCGACTGGCATGTCGGCAAGACGCTCAAGGGCCGTTCCCGGCTGGACGAGCAGGGCGAGGTGCTGGGCGAGATCGTCCGCATCGCGCGCGCCGAGCGGCC
>DASYBQ010000061.1:0-39769 GCA_036500625.1 Pseudonocardia sp.
CGCTTCGAGTCCTCGGCTCGCTGCGCTCCTGGCTCTACACCGTGGCCACCCGCACCTGCATGGACAGCATCGAAGGCCGGGCCCGACGGGCCATGCCGATCGACCTCGGGCCGTCCAGCGAGCGCGCCGTTGTCCGCGACGCGCCACTGGTCGACCTCAGGCCTGGCTCGGCCCCTACCCCCATGCGGATCTGGCCGGCGGTCCGGAGGCGCGCTACGAGCAGCGGGAGGCCGTCGAGCTGGCCTTCGTGGCCGCCTGCCAGCACCTGCCCGGCAACCAGCGGGTGGCGCTGCTGCTGTTCGAGGTGCTCGGCTTCTCGGTGGCCGAGATCGCGCTGCGGGAGATCGGCGACGCCCGGACGCGGGAGGCGGTCGCCGACTTCTCCGCCGCGCTGGAACACGGCGACGCAGACGCACTGGTCGCGCTGGTCACCAAGGACGTCACCTGGTCGATGCCGCCGCTGCCGCACTGGTAACGAGGCCTCGACGCAATCACCGACTTCGCGGTACGCATCCCGCTGAACGACTGCGGCCACCGGTGACACACCCCCGACCAGCGCGAACGGCCAACCCGCGGTGGGGCTCTACCTCAGGGACGCCCGCGCGGGCACACCGGCGCCGAGCGCCTTGGCCTCCGGCCAGTGCGGCTAGCGGCGGCGGGCCTTGGCCTTGCGCGGCGGCGGCAGAGCGCCCTCGGCCCGCAGCCGGGCCGCGTGCGACGCCAGCGCGTCCACCAGCGCGGGCACCTGGGCCTCCTCGGGTTGCACGTCGACCCGCAGGCCGAACTCCCGCGCGGTCTCCGCCGTCTTCGGGCCGATGCAGGCCACCAGGGTGCGGGCGTGCGGCTTGCCGGCGATACCGACCAGGTTGCGCACCGTCGAGGAGGAGGTGAAGCAGACCGCCTCGAAGCCACCGGTCTTGATCGCCTCGCGGATCGGCGCGGGCGGCGGCGCGGCGCGCACCGTGCGGTACGCGGTCACGTCGTCGATTTCCCAGCCTCGGTCGCGCAGTCCGGCGGCGAGGGTCTCGGTGGCGATGTCGGCGCGCGGCAGCAGCACCCGGTCCACCGGGTCGAGGATGTCGTCGTGCGGCGGGAAGATCTCCAGCAGCCCCTCCGACGATATTTCGGCGATCTCGGTCTCACTGGGCACCAGCTCGGGGTTGATGCCGAAGGTGCGCACCTTCGCCGCCGTTGCCGCGCCGACGCAGGCGATCTTCACCCCGGAGAACGCGCGGGCGTCCAGCCCGAACTCGGCGAACTTCTCCCAGACCGCGCGCACCGCGTTGGTCGAGGTGAACACCACCCACTGGTAGCGCCCGTCCACCAGGCCTTTCACCGCGCGCTCCATCTGCGCGGGCGAGCGCGGCGGCTCGACGGCGATGGTCGGCACCTCCTCGGGGATGGCGCCGTGCACCCGCAGCCGCTCGCTCATCGCGCCGGCCTGGTCCTTGGTGCGCGGCACCAGCACCCGCCAGCCGTACAGCGCGCGGGACTCCCACCAGGACAGCGACTCGCGCCGGCTGACCTGCTCGCCCACGGTGAGCACCAGCGCGCCGGGCAGGCCGCCCGCGTCGGCGGCCAGTGTCCCGACGGTGCTGAGCACGGTGCGCTGGGTGGAGCCGGTGCCCTCGGTGGTCACCGCGACCGGCAGCGCGCTGTGCACGCCCTGTTCGGTGAGCCCGACGGTGACCTCGGCCAGGTGCGCAGAGGTGGCGTGCAGCACCACCGGCTCCGGACCGGCGGCCACCCGCGACCAGTCGACGCCGCTGCGCACGTCGGCCACGGTGTGCGCAGAGCCAAGCGGCACCCCGGCGTACGCCGGCACCGCGACACTGGCCGGCACACCTGGCACCACGTCGAACGGTACCGGGCTGGCGGCCACCTCGACCGCCTCGGCGACCACCGCGTCGGCGGTCCACGGGTCCCCCCAGACCAGCCGGACCACCGCCCTGCCGGCGCTCGCCTCGGTGATGAGGTCCTTCGCTACCTCGCTCGGCTCGCCGACCGCGGGGCGTATCTCCGTTCCGTCCGCCGCGAGGGCGAGCAGCTCCTCCGGCACGTCCGGATCGGTGATGATCAGCGGCGCTGAGCCGATGATGTCCCTGGCTCGGACCGTGAGCAGACCCGGGTCGCCCGGGCCGGCGCCCACGAAGGCGACCCGGCTGGTAGTGGACTGCATTCGGCTCATCTCTCAGGAACTCCCGATCCCACGGTGTGCGGGGTCACCGATCGCGGACCGCGACTCGGCACCCAGGTCGAGCAACTCGACCGCCAGGGCATGCCCCAGCGCTTCTGCTTCGGTTGTCTTGCCAGTGATCGAGGCGCGCACCAACGCGCCGTCGACGGTCGCCGCGACAGCGCGCAGCGATAGAGCTTCCACTACATGGCCGGCCTCGTCGAGGTCCTCCACGACCTCGGCCAGCGCACCGACCGGCCAGGTGCAGCCGGCGTTGAGCCCGGCCAGTACGGCACGCTCGGCGGTCACCGCGGCGTGGCTGGCCGGATCGTCCAGCGCGCCGAGCCGGTGCTCGGTCTCCAGGTCGTCGACCCGGCACTCCAGTGCGAGGGCGCCCTGCGCGGGCGCCGGCAGCATCTGCAGCGGGTCGAGTACCTCGGTGGCCTCTTCCAGCATGCCCAGCCGGGCCAACCCGGCCCTGGCCAGCACCACGGCGTCCAGCTCGCCGGAGCGAACCTTGCCGATCCGGGTGCCCACGTTGCCGCGCAGCCCCACCACCTCGAGCCCGTAACCGAGCGCGCGCAGTTGCGCGGCCCGGCGCGGCGAACCGGTGCCCACCCGGGAACCCACCGGAAGCTCGCCGAGCACCAGGCCGTCCCGCGCCACCAGTGCGTCGCGCGGATCCTCCCTGATCGGTACGGCGACCATGCTGAGCCGGGGGTCCGGCGCGGTGGGCAGGTCCTTGTAGGAGTGCACCGCGAAGTCCACGTCACCCCGGACCAGCGCCTCGCGCAGCGCGGTGGTGAACACGCCGACGCCGAGCTCGGTCACCGGAGCCATCGACTCGTCGCCGGTGGTGCGCACCACGGCCAGCTCGACGGGGCAGCCCGCCGCGCGGATCGCGTCGGCCACGGCACCGGCCTGGGCCAGCGCCAGTGCGCTGCCCCTGGTGCCGATCCGCAACGTTCGTTGGGTCAGTGGGGTCATTGCGTTCCGTCTCTGCGCATGCTCGCCGGCCGGCTCATCGCAGGCCGTCGGTAGGAATCTGGTCCAGCGCGATGCCGTCCACCCGCTGGGTGCCGGCGGCGGGGCCAGCGCCGGCCCCGCCGGCCCCGGCGGCTCGCGGGGTGGTCACCGCCGCGGGAGCCTGCGGGTCCAGCCCGAACAGCTCGCGCAACGCTTCCGCGTAGGTGTCGCCACCGGGTGCCTCGGCCAACTGCTTCACCCGCACGGTCGGGGTGTGCAGCAGCTTGTCCACCACCCGCCGCACGGTGCTGGCCAGTTCGTCGCGCACCTCGGGGCGTAGGTCGGGCAGCCGCCCGGTCATCCGCAGCAGTTCGGCGTCGACCACCTCGGCGGCCCGGCGGCGCAGCGCGGTGACCGTCGGGGTGACCTCGGCGGAGCGCTGCGCGGAAAGGTAGTGCGCGACCTCGTCGGCCACGATCTCGCGCACCGCGCGCACCGCGTCGCCCTCGGTCCGGCCGGCCAGCCGCTCGTTCAGCGTGGCGAGGTCGACCATGACGATGCCCGGCAGCTGTGCCACCTCGGCGGCCACGTCACGCGGCAGCCCCAGGTCACAGATCACCAGCGGCCGGTCGGTGTCGCGGCGGCCCAGTGCCTCGGCGACGGTGCCGGCGGACAGCACCGTGCCTACCGCGCCGGTACAGGTGACCAGCACGTCGGCCAGTGCCAGCTCGGCGGCCAACGAGTCGAGGCCGGCGGCGCGGGCCGGCAGGCCGTCGGCGGTCACCGAGGCGGCCAGCCGGGCGGCCCGCTCCGGCGTCCGGTTCACCACAACCAGCGAGGCGGCCTCGGCCCGGCGCAGCCGCGCGGCGGCCAACCCGCCCATCGAGCCGGCGCCGAGCACCAGCGCGCGGCGCCCTGCCAGCCCGTGCAGCGCGCCGGCCGCGTCGGCCAGCGCCTCGGACACCACGGAGGCACCCGCCGCGTCGATCCCGGTCTCGGCGTGCGCGCGCTTGCCCACCCGCAGCGCCTGCTGGGCCAGCTCGTGCAACACTCGCCCGGCCGTGCCGGCCTCGGTGGCCAGTCCGTAGGCGGTGCGCAGCTGGCCGAGGATCTGGGCCTCGCCGATGACCATCGAGTCCAGCCCGGCGGCCACCGCGAACAGGTGCTCCACCGCGGACGCCGCGTAGTGCACGTACAGATACGGGCTGAGTGCGCCGACCTCCATGCCGGCGTGCCGGGCCAGCACCCGGGACACGGCCGCCAGGCCACCGTGGAAGGTCTCCACCACCGCGTAGACCTCCACCCGGTTGCAGGTGGACAGCACGCTGGCCTCGCTGACCTCGCTGGTCGCATCCACGCGGGTCAGCTCGTCGAGCAGCTTCGGGGTGTCCGCGCCGGACACCGAGGCGCGCTCCAGTACCTGCACCGGGGCGCTGCGGTGCGACAGCCCTACCACCAACACGCTCATCGCGGCGTCACCGTCGATCCGCTCAGTACCTCGGCGTCGTCACCGGCGCCCTTCGCACTCTTCACGATGCCATTCATCCCCGGTACCAAGCTCCCGCTGACGGCCTCGTGTGCGGAATTACTCAGCAAAGCGCGGTCCCCGTGGCGCTGAGCCACGTGGAAGGACAAAATCTGCATCTCCACCGCGAGGTCGACCTTGCGCACCTCGACCTCGCCCGGAACCTGCAACACCACCGGCGCGAAGTTCAGGATGGACCGCACCCCGGCCGCGACCAACTGGTCGCACACCGCCTGCGCGGAGGCGCCCGGCGTGGCGATGACCCCGATGGTCACCCCCGCGCCTCGGCACACCCGTGCAATCTGGTCGATGTGCTCGACCACGATGCCGTTGATGTGGCTGCCGACCAGGTCGGGATCCACGTCGAACAGCGCGCAGAGCGGGAAGCCTCGGCTGGAGAAACCGGGGTAGCCGGCCAGCGCGTGACCGAGGTTGCCCACGCCGACCAGTGCCACCGCGTGCCGTTCGGTCAGGCCCAGGGTGTGCTCGATCTGCTGCACAAGGCGGGCCACCTCGTAGCCGACGCCTCGGGTGCCGTTGCTGCCGATGTAGGAAAGGTCCTTGCGCAGCTTGGCCGAGTTCACGCCGGCCGCGGTCGCCAGGTCCTCGCTGGATACGGTCTCGCTGCCGGTGGTGGCCAGGTCACCGAGCACCCGCAGGTACACCGCGAGCCGGCCAACGGTTGCCTCGGGGATGACGCGCGCCAGCCTGGCCTCGTCGTTGTTCGGAGCACTGGCGCCGTTCTCCTCGGTGCCGTGGGTCGCATCGCCGTGGGTCGCACCGCTGTTGGAGGCGGCCGCGCCGTTCGAGCCGTGGCCGGACAGGTCGGCCCGCGGGTGCAACGTCACGCTGGCTTCTCCTCGGTCCCTAACCTGCCGCACTGTCAGCTTCACTCTCCGGGTGGCTCCGCCTCGGGCCGCCGGGCCCGCTGTGGTCCACCGCGCTCACGAGACCGACGCGAAATTCGTCCACTCCGGTGACAACCGGGGCGAGGGCGCCGTGGCGTGGCGATTACGGTAGCCGCTTGTGAACGCAGGCACAAAGTAGCGATCTTGGTCGGCCGTCGTGTACAGCGGAAGGGGCGGCTCCGAGTAGCTCGGAACCGCCCCTTCTCACCGGCGTGACAGACGTCGGTCGGCCCGGTGCCCCGACCGCGCTACCGCCTCAGCCGAGCCTCTTGAACAGCAGCACCTTGTCGATCAGGAACACCGTGGCGTTCGCGGTCGGCAGGTTCCCGCACAGCACGTGCGCGGTCTGGTCGGCATTGTCGGTGATGTCCATCGTGTCACCGTCATCCTTGATCATCAGGCTGCCACCCTGCAGGGTTGTCACGCTCCTGGCCTGGGTCAATGCCGCGCGGTCGTAGCGCTTGACCACCACGTGGTACTTCAGGATGTCGGCCAGCGAGTTCTTGTCGGCGAGCAGCGCGTTGAACCGGTCCGGCCCTAGCTGCTGCTTCAGGTTCGCGAACGCGTCGTCGTACGGCGCGAAGACGGTGGCCGACTTGGCCTGGTTCAGGGTGTCGACGAGGCCGGCCTTCTGTACCGCGAGGTCCAGCTGGCTCAACAGCGGGTTGGTCTTCGCCGCCGCCGCGACCGGCATGCTCGCCATCTTGACCGCCGAACCGGGCACACCGTTCTGCGGCAGCTGCTGGCAGGCGGGACCGAAGGCCTGGGCCGGTGTCGTCACCCCGTCCGCGGCGTTGGCCGACGACGGCTCAGCCGGTGGCGAGGGGGGCGGGGCCAGCTCGGGTGGGTTGCTGCTGCAGGCCGCCACAGACAGCGCCAGTGTGATCAGCGCGGCGGCGACCGTGGCGCGCGTACGCCGAATCTTCCTCACAGGTCTTCCTCCTTAACGGGCCCGGGTCGTCCAGACCTGACGGCCGAAGCCCTGCAGGCCGTCGCAACACGGGCACGGTGAGTCACGACCCCGACACGGACCGAGACGGCGGTCAGATTAGCGCCGCTCGCGAAGCTCCCCGGCGCGGGGCACTGGTCTGTGCCGAAGAGGGCAAGGTCCGCCCCGGAGGGGTGACACGCCTCGGCGTGGTCAGGGCGCCCTCGGCAGCAGCACCCTGTCGATGACGAACACCGTCGCGTTGGCGGTCGGCATGTTCCCGCACAGCACCGTGGCGGTCTGTCCGGCGCCGTCGGTCACCTGCAGCGTGCCCCGCGCTCCGTTGGCCTCGGTGACCCGCAGGCTGCCGCCGCGCAGCGTCGGCACCGACCCGGCGGCCAACAGGCCCGCCCGGTCGTAGCGCTGCCCGACGGCCTGGTAGCGCACCGTGTCGGCCAGCGAGCTCTGGTCGGCGAGCAGACTGGCCCACCGGTCCGGGCCGAGGGTCTGGCGCAGCTGCTCGAAAGCCTGGTTGTCCGGCGCGAACACGGTCAGCGAGCCCCGCTGGTTCAACCCGGCGACCAGGTCGGCCTTCTGGGTGATGGCGAACAGGTCGCGCAGCATCGGGTTGCCCGACACCGTGGCGCTGACCGGTTGGCCGGCCATCGCGGTCAGCGAACCCGGCGCGACGCCGGAGGGCAGGCTCGAACATCCGGCACCGAACGCCTGCGCCGGAGTGGTGACCCCGCTCGGGTTGCCGGCCGGCGCCGGGACGCCGGACGACGGGGCCGCGGCGACTGAGCTCGGCGCCGGGGTCGGGCCGGCGGGCGCGGCGGTGGGCGCAGGCGGCCTCGGCGCGGCGGCCCCGCAGCCGGCCAGCACGCCACTGCCTGCCGACACGGCAAGCACCCCGGCCACCAGCCACCTGCGCCTGCCGTAAGCCACTGGGGTCCTCCGCACCGGTCGGTTCGGCTGGAGAGCATCCCAGTACCCGCCAACCAGCCTCCCCGCCGGGTGACCCTCGGGGGTCAGGTGGTGGTGAAGGCGATCATGGGCAAGCCGCTGGCGCCGTCCGGGATGGGGTCCGCGCGCTGCTGGGTCTGCGGGGTGCCGGTGTTGTCGGTGGCCCGGGACTCGACGAAGTGCGAGCCGGGCGGCACGGTCAGCTGGGCGCGCCACATCCGCCAGGTGTCGCTGTTCACCTCGGTGGCCAGCTCGGCCGGCTGCCACGCTCCGCCGTCCACCCGCACGTCGACCCGGCTGATGCCCCGGTGCTGCGCCCAGGCGATGCCGGCGACGGTGACCTTGCCTGCGGGCACCGAGTCGAACCCGCGCGGCTTGTCGATCCGGGACTCCGTCTTGATCGGCGCCTGCTCCGCCCAGCCACGCTGCAGCCAGTAGGACTGCTGGGCGTCGAACGTGGTCAGCTCGAGGTCCTTGAGCCACTTGGTGGCCGAGACGTAGCCGTACAGCCCGGGCACCACCATGCGCACCGGGTAGCCGTGCTCCAGCGGCAGTGCCTCGCCGTTCATGCCGAGGGCCAGCATCGCGCCCCGGTCCGGCTCCATGACAACGTCCACCGGGGTGCCGGCGCTCCAGCCGTCCAGGCTGGTGCTGAACAGCTGCTGCGCGCCCGGCCGGACCCCGGCTTCCAGCAACAGGTCGCGCAGGCTCACCCCTACGAAGTTGGCCGTCGAGATCAGCGAGCCGCCGATCTCGTTGGACACGCAGGTCAGCGTCACGGTGCGTTCCACGAGTGGGCGGCGCAGCAGGTCCTGGTAGTTGACGGTGAGCTCGCGCTCGACCATGCCGTGGATGCGCATCATCCAGGTCGTGGCGGGCTGCGCGGGCAGCCGCAGCGCGGTGTCGATCCGGTAGAAGTCCTTGTTGGCGGTGAGCATGCTCGGGGTGCCGTCCGCCACGAAGTCGGCGCCGGCCGGGATCGGCGGCGCCGGCTGGGCCGGGCGCAGCGCACCGGCCAGCGCGGCCCGGGAGGCGGTGATGTCCACCCCGGCGCCGAGCCTGTTGCCCACCGCGCCGGCACCGACCGCGCCCACCCCGACCGCCGCGCCTGACACCAGCACGTTCCGCCGACTCACTCCGCCATCCCCCCGCGAGTCGCGGCTCTCAGCACCCTGGGTCGGGGTCCCCGGCACACCGGGAGACCCGCCCGCGCGGGCCAGCGCCTTCTCGTGCAACCACCGGAAGCTCCACAGCCCGGCGCCGACCGAGGCGAGCGGGGCGACCACGTCCGGCAGCGAGAACGCCGGCGAGAAGCACACCGCCGCCATACCCACCACACCGAGCACCACCAGGGTGAGCCGGCCGGGTCGGGCGCGCTCGCGGGAGGCCAGCCCGGCCGCCACCGCCACCGCCACCAGCACGACGGCGACGCCGACCAGCAGCCCGAACTTGTCCGCCTTGCCCACCGGCAGCCCGGGCAGGGTCAGTTTCTTGCCGATGTCGACGAGCCAGGCCGGTGCCAGCCGCACCATGGTGTCGGCAACCGCCTGGTACGGCGAGGACTGCGGCGAGATCAGCCCGGCGACCAGGTGACCCACCCCGACCGCGGCGGCGAACGCCAACACCGACAACAGGGCCGCCGACCCGGCCGGTATCCGGCGCGCGGCCGGCGGTGTTGGCCTCGGACTGCGGAGCTGGGTTGCCATGGTTGTTGTTCGTACCACCAGCCGGCTCCGGATTGCCGCCCCCGCCCGGCGGCCGTCAGGGATCGGTAAGAGGTACCGACGCCGCACGGGCGACCGACCGGATCAGCCGGACCGGCGGGCCAGCGCGGCGCGGAACCGGTCTTCCTCCACCGCCCAGTAGCCGTGCTCCCTGCCGTCGATCAGGATGACCGGCACCCGGTCGCCGTACTCGGCCCGCAGCTCGCGGTCGGTGTCCACGTCCTGGCTCGACCAGGCCACCTCGAGCTCGCCGCAGATCCGGCGCACCGCCTCGATCGCCTTCTCGCACATCGAGCAGTCCCGCCGGGTCAGCACGGTGACCGGCGCGGCGGTCGGGTCAGTCATCGCCGCCGTCCGAGCGCAGCTCCCGGCGCACGATCTTGCCCGTCGCGGAGCGCGGCAGCCGCTCGGCGAACTCGATCACCACCGGGCGCTTGAACCGCGCCAGCCGGCTGGCGCTGTGCTCCCGCACCTGCTCGGCGCGCAGCTTGGCACCCGGGCGGACCACCAGCACGGCCTTGACCGCTTCACCGGTGCGCGGGTCCGGCACGCCGACGACCGCGGCCTCGGCCACCGCCGGGTGCTCCTCCAGTACCTGCTCGACCTCGTGCGGGTAGACGTTGAAGCCGTTCACGATGACCACGTCGGTGGCCCGGTCGACCAGGTTCAGGTCGCCGTCGGCATCGAGGACACCGACATCGGAGGTGCGGAACCAGCCGCCGCCGTCCGGGCCACCCGCGCCGTCCGGCCAGTACCCGGAGAACAGGTTCGGCCCGCGCACCGAGACCAGGCCGGTGTCCGGCTCGTCATCAAGGTCGGCGTCCGGGCCGGATGTGGTGTCCGTGCCGACACCGGCGGTGCCGTCCGGATCCACCAACCGCAGCTCGACGCCGGGCACCCCCGGTCCGCCCGGCAGCGGCCGGCCGACCGAGCCCGGCTTGGCCGCGCCGCCGACCAGCGTGCTGGTCAGCACCGGCCCGGTCTCGGTCAGCCCGTAGCCGTTGAAGAGCGCCAAGCCAGTGCCGCGCTCGAACTCCGGCGGCAGCTCGGGCGGCAGCGGGGCGCCACCGGCGATGCACAGCCGCACGGTGACCAGTCCCTCGCGCAGCCGGGCCAGCGGCAGCTCCAACAGCGTCCGGTAGGTCGAGGGCACCCCGGACAGCACGGTCACCCGCTGCTGGCGCACCGCCTCGATCAGTTCTTCCGCGTCCAGCCGGGCGACGAGCACCCCGGTGGCACCGGCCCAGCACACCTGCAGAAGCCCGGCGCCCAACCCGTAGATGTGGAACAGCGGCAGCTGCAGCAGCACCCGGTCCGCCGGGCTGACCGGCACCGGCCGCAGCAGCGCGATCTGCGCCCTGTTGGCAAGTAGCGCCCGGTGCGAGAGGCACACCCCGCGCGGGCGGCCGGTGACGCCGGAGGTGTAGCCGAGCAGTGCGATGTCCTCGCCGCCCCGCCCCGAGTCCGGCGGCTCGAGGGCATCACCGCCGTCACCCGCGTCGGCGTGCTCGGTGACCGGCACCTTCGGCGGCGGCAGCCGGCTGGTGCCCGGCAGTGTGCTGGCCACCGAACGCAACGCGTAGCCGGCCGCCTCGTCCGATTCCTCGACCACCAGCGCGGCCGGTCCGCAGTCGGCCAGGATCGCGGTCAGCTCGCGCTGGGTGGACTGTGTCCCGACCGGTACCGCGACCGCGCCGGCCCGCAGCGCGCCGAGCACCGCGACGCAGAAGCCGACACCGTGGCCAAGCCTGATCAGCACCCGGTCCCCCGGCGTCACCCCGGCCTCGCGCAACCGGGCCGCCTCGGCCAGCGTCGCGCGCTGCACCCGCGACCAGCTCAGGACCAGCCCCACGGCCGGCTCGAGCAGCGCCGGGTGTTCGGGCGACCGGGCAGCGGCGTCGGCAACCAGGTCCGCGACGTTGCCGGAGAAGGGGCTGCTGATCGCTGGCCCGCCCGGGTCGGGCGCGGGAGCGTGCCCTCTGGGACTGTCCGGCTGGCTGGCCACCGAATGAGTTTGGCACGGCGCGCCCTACCGCTCGTCGCAGACCCATCCGGCCGCGGCAAAACCCCGTTGATCACGCATTACCCATTGGTCCCGGCCGACTCGACAGCAACTCGGGTTACCGCGACCAGCTGATATACCGCCGTGACCGGCGCGGCTGGACTGCCCAAATCCCGTTCATCGGTACAGAACATCCGTTCATCGCGCCACGACACGCCCACCAACCGCTGAACGACCCGAACTCCACGTCGGCCGCCCCTGATCGGCCGTTCACCGGCTGCCTTTCCTGAACGCGGGGATGCCGTGAAAGGTTCCCATCGATCGGCCCTATGCTCCCCTGCACGACCGACTGGCAGGCGGAGGTCTCGGTCGCACCTGGCACCGTCGAACCCGAGGGAGCGCCACATGCTGAACGACACCGGCACCGAGCCGGAACCGTCGCGAGGTCTCTCGACCCGGGTCGCCGCGAGCAGCCCGTGCCGGGAATCGTGACCCGGCCGTTCAGACCAACGAGGCTCCTGCGCTCCGGGGAACGCTCGGCGGAGGCGGAAGCCCATGGTCATCTCTCAGCCGGGCAGATGGACCCGACGACACAGCACACCGACCAGCACGGTCAGCACACCACTGGCCGTCGCCCAGGTTTCTCTGTTCCCTTGCTGCCCCGGCCGCGCCCCGATGAGGTACCGGCGCCACCACTGCCCGAGCATGTACAGCAGCCACCCACCCAGGGCGGGCCGCCCGCGGCGCGTCAGCAACCGGCGACCCCGGTGACCCGGTCGGCCGCCGCGCCGGATCACCCCGGCGCCCCCCAGGTGCCCGCCGGCAGAGCCGCCCAAGGTCCCGCCCAGCGCGCACAACAGGCGCAACAGCCTGAGCCGGCGCACGGCGGCGACCAGAACTCGGCCGAGCAGCCGGAAGAGCCGAGCACGGAGAGCAACGGGCTGGCCGGTTGGGACCTGGTGCGCGCCACCCAGGCGGGCGACCAGGAGGCGTTCGGCCAGCTCTATGACCGCTATCAGGAAATGGTGTTCCGGTACGTCCTGTTCCGGGTTGGCGACCGCCAGCTCGCCGAGGACCTCACCGCGGAGACCTTCCTGCGGGCCCTGCGCCGCATCCAGTCGGTCAGCTACCAGGGCCGCGACATCGGGGCCTGGTTCGTCACCATCGCGCGCAACCTGGTGCTCGACCACGTGAAGTCCAGCCGCTACCGGCTGGAGCAGTCGACCTCCGAGATCGCGGACCTTTCCCCGTCAACCATCGGGCCGGAGCAGCAGGTTCTGGACGGCACGACGCACGAGGAGCTGCTTCGGTGCGTCACCAAGCTCAACGCCGACCAGAAGGAGTGCATCGCGCTGCGCTTCCTGCAGGGGCTCTCGGTCGCCGAGACCGCCAAGCTGATGGGCCGCAACGAAGGCGCGGTCAAGGCGTTGCAGCACCGAGCGGTGCGACGGCTCGCTCAGTTACTGCCTGAAGGCCTGCGATGACCGCCCTGTCCCCCGGTCGGGGAAGTACCGGTATCGTTACATCTCAGAGGGTTTTTACACCTAAGTCACCCGATGTAATGAACGGCGTCACCCCCGTAACTCCCTGTCTGCTGACTCGTTGTGCAGGGCAGGGTTGGGGAAGCGTGATGACGCAGTGAGGACGGGAGACATGCCCTCGGGTGATGGCCAGGAGCGTGAGCGGTTCGCCGCCGCGGTCGAGCGCGGTTTAGGGGCCGTGCCGCCGGGCGATGACCAGCTCCGCCAGGAATTGGATTTGGTGGCACTTCTCCGGGAGAGCCGGGCCTCTTTGGCACCTAGTGCCGATGCCTCAGCGCGGATGCGCGCCAGGGTGATGGCCGCCGCGGCGTCGATGATGACCGCCACCGAGAACGGCGCGCTCGACCATACGAGCACGGTGGACACCATCCCGCACGTCGGCTCGATGCCGCTCGTCGACGCCCCGGCCACGCCGGGCTCGGTCGCCGCGCAGGCAGTGCGCCCGGCGGAGGCACCGACCGAGTTCGTCAACGCAATCGCCTCGGGGTCGGCTCAGCACGAGCAGCAGACCAACGTGGTGTCGATCGGGCGGGCCCGCGGCCGGCACCGCACCGCCGCCGCGGCCAAGCAGCGCCCCAGCCGCAACCGCCGGGGGCTGCTCGGGATCGGCGCGGCCGCGGCGGTCATGCTGGTCGCGGTCACCGGTGGCGGCGCGATGTTCAGCCAGGGCGCGCTGCCCGGCGACAGTCTCTACGGCGTCAAGCAGGCCAGCGAGTCCGCTATGGTCGGCCTCACCCCTGGTCAGGGCAACAAGGCGCAGCGCCAGCTTGACTACGCCGCCACCCGGATCGACGAGGTCCAGCAGCTCAACCAGCAGCAGACCACCGCCTCGGACAAGAACTCGGACATCACCCAGGCGCTGAAGGGCTTCAACGAGCAGACCACGTCCGGCTCCCGGATGTCGCTGTCCGGCTCCGGCGCCAGCAACAAGGCCGAGCTTGGCGCGCTGTCCAGCTGGGCGGAGAGCCAGTCGCAGAAGCTCTCCACGATGCGCTCCTCGATGCCGGCCAGCGCTCAACCGGACGCGGACCACTCGATGCGCGTGCTGGAGGACGTCCGCACCCGGTCGCAGTCACTGAGTAACCGGCAGGGCTGCGACAAGATCACCTCCGGCGAGTCGGACGACCTGGGTCCCTTGCCGGCCAAGGGTGCCTGCACCGCCAAGGACAGCACTCCCGCACCCTCGATCCGCTCGTCGCTGCCCAGCGAGCCGAGCCGCTCGAGCGCGCCGTCCAGTGAGACGAAGTCCGGCTCGTCCGGTTCCGAGAAGTCCAGCAAGTCCAGCAAGTCGGAGCAGAAGGACGCACCCGACCTGAGTGGTGGCTCGCACACCGGGGACCTACCGAAGCTGCCCGGCAATGCGCCGAGCAAGAACGACGTGCTGCCACAGCCGCAGCAGAACCCGAACCCGCTGGAGCCGCTGTTGAAGCCGCTGATGCCGCAGTCGGCCGGGCAGCCCCCGGCACCGGGTGCCCCAGCCAGCTGAGTGCGGCAGAAAGAACGGGCGGTCGGCGGTACAGCTGACCGCCCGTTCTGGTGTCTGTGGCCCGCCGACAACCGAGGGGCCGGCGACAACAGCGTGACGAGCGGACGGGCCGGCGGATGGTGGCCCGCGCCGCGCGGGACCACAGTAGGCTTAGTTGGGTACGCACACACCCCGCTGAACGGAGGCGCTGGGTGGCTGTCCCACCTGACACCGGACCGGCCGTGACGGAGCAGGATCGCGCGCGGTTCTCCGCCGCCGAGATCGCCGGAGAGGCCTCGGCGGCCGCTGCCGTGGCGAATCTGGACCCGGCGGTCGAGGTCCGGGATACCACCGGCGCAGTGGTCCCGTTGGACCTCACGGCCGCCGCGTTCTTCGACGTGGACAACACCATGATGATGGGCGCGTCGATCTTCCACTTCGCCAGGGGCCTTGCCGCGCGCAAGTTCTTCGACACCTCCGTGCTGGCCGGTTTCGCCTGGCAACAGCTGAAGTTCCGGGTCGGCGGCCGGGAGACCTCGCAGGGCATGCAGAACAGCCGGGAGAGCGCACTGTCCTTCGTGGCCGGGCGCTCGGTCGCCGAGGTGGTCGAGCTCGGCGAGGAGATCTACGACGAGCTGATGGCCGAACGCATCTGGCCGGGCACCCGGGCGCTGGCGAACATGCACCTGGATGCCGGGCAGCGGGTCTGGCTGGTCACCGCGACACCGGTGGAGCTGGCGCTGATCATCGCGCGGCGGCTCGGGTTGACCGGTGCGCTGGGCACCGTGGCGGAAAGCGAGAACGGGCTCTACACCGGCCGGCTGGTCGGCGACGTGTTGCACGGGCCGGCCAAGGCGCACGCGGTGCGCTCGCTTGCCGCGCGCGAAGGGCTGAACCTGCGGCGCTGCTCCGCCTACTCGGACTCGGTCAACGACGTGCCGATGTTGTCCTCGGTCGGCACGGCGGTCGCGGTGAACCCGGACTCGGAGCTGCGCGACGTGGCCCGCGAGCGCGGCTGGGAGATCCGGGACTTCCGCACCGGCCGCAAGGCGGCCAAGATCGGAGTGCCCTCGGTGCTCGGCGCCGGCGCGCTGGCCGGCGCGGTGGCCGCCGGCATGGCCTACCGCCGCCGTACCTGAAAATTCTTTGTCGGGAGGCTGTCGATTTCCTGCGACCGCATTCGTATAGCGGGTGAGGCCGGCACAGCGCCGGCTCGACAAGCCAGGAGGCAGACATGAAGCAGTACCTGCTCGGTGTGGTCACCCCGACCGGAGGCACCCCTCCCCCGCCCGAGGCGCTCGGCGAGATCATGGCGGGCGTCGAGGCGCTGAACCGGGAGATGCGCGAGGCCGGGGTGTGGGTGTTCGCCGGGGGTCTGCACGCACCGAGCACCGCCACCGTGCTGCGGCCCAAGGGTGACGAGGTGCTCGTCGTCGACGGCCCGTTCGCCGAGGGCAAGGAGTACCTGGGCGGGTTCAGCATCATCAAGGCGGCGGACCTGGACGCGGCGCTCAACTGGGGCCGCCGGCACGCCGCGGTCATCGGGCTGCCCATCGAGGTCCGGCCGTTCGTCGGTGAGAGCGACGACTGACCAGCCATGCCCGACACCTCCGAGGTCGAGCGGGTGTTCCGGGCCGAGCACGGCCGCGCGATCGCCGTACTGACCCGCACCTTCGGCGACCTGGACATCGCCGAGGATGCGGTCGCGGAGGCGTTCGCCGAGGCCGTGGTCCGCTGGCCGGTCGGCGGACCGCCGCCGGCGCCGGCCGGTTGGATCCTGACCACCGCCCGCAACCGGGCGATCGACCGGTTGCGGCGGGAGTCGTCCCGCACGGACCGGCACGTCAAAGCCCTGGCGATGCACACCCCTGAAGAGCAGGAGTCGGACGACCCGGTGGCGGACGACCGGCTCCGGTTGATCTTCACCTGCTGCCATCCCGCGCTGGCCACCCCGGCACGCGTCGCACTGGCGCTGCGGCTGTTGGGCGGGCTGCGGACCAGCGAGGTCGCCAGGGCGTTCCTGGTTCCCGAGGCCACCATGGCCCAGCGGCTGGTTCGGGCCAAGGGCAAGATCCGCGACGCGGGCATCCCCTACCGGGTGCCCGACGGTGCCGAGCTGCCCGAGCGGCTGTCCTCGGTGCTCGCGGTCGTCTACCTGATCTTCAACGAGGGCTACACGGCCAGCTCCGGAGAGGCGCTGGTCCGGCACGAGCTGTGCACCGAGGCCATCCGACTGGGCCGGCTGTTGGCCGAGCTGATGCCGGACGAGCCGGAGGTGCACGGCCTGCTCGCGCTGATGCTGCTCATCGAGTCCCGCCGGCCGGCCCGGATCGACTCCGCCGGTGACCTGGTGCCGTTGGCGCGGCAGGACCGCTCCCGCTGGGTAACCGAGCTGGTCGCGGAGGGGCAAGCCATCGTGCGCTGGTGCCTGCGACGCAACCAGCCGGGCCCCTACCAGGTGCAGGCCGCGATCAATGCGGTGCACAGCGACGCCCCGACCGTGCCGGACACCGACTGGCGGCAGATCGTGGCGCTCTACGACCAACTGCTCGCGCTGACCCCGACCCCGGTGGTCGCGCTGCACCGGGCCGTGGCGGTGGCCGAGGTGGAAGGACCGGTCGCCGCGCTGGACCTGATCGAGCCGCTGGACCTGGGCAGCTACCACCTGTGGCACGCGGTGCGCGCCGACCTGCTCGGTCGCCTCGGCCGCACCGACGAGGCCGCCCAGGCCTACCGGTCCGCCATGGCCCGCACCGACAACACCGCCGAACGCACCCTGCTGCACCGCAAACTGACCGCCCTCGGCCGCCCGCCCGGGGGCCTCGGCGGCACCGCTCGGGGGTGTTAGCCGAGGAAGGCGTTGCGGCGTTGGCTGAGTAGGCGGTAGAGGGTCTGCTGGATGGTTTCGCGGACCTGGTCGGTCACGTTGAAGACCAGCATCGGGTCCTCGGCGTCCGCGGCGGTGTAGCGGTCGGTGCGGATCGGCTCGCCGAACTCGATGTACCACTTGGACGGCAGTGGCACCACGCCCAGCGGCCCGAGCAGCGGGAACAGCGGCGTGATCGGGAAGTAGGGCAGGCCGAACAGCCGGGCCAGCGGCTTCAGGTCGCCGATCAGCGGGTAGATCTCCTCCGCGCCAACGATGGAGCACGGGATGATCGGGACTCCGCAGCGCATCGCCGCCGAGACGAACCCGCCCCGGCCGAAACGCTGCAGCTTGTACCGGTCCTTGAACGGCTTGCCGACGCCCTTGTAACCCTCCGGCCACACGCCGACCAGCTCGCCGGCGTTGAGCAGGTTCTCCGCGTCGGGGGTGCAGGCCAGCGTGTGCCCCGCCTTGCGGGAGATCGAGCCGAGCATCGGGGTGCGGAACAGCAGGTCGGCGCCGAGCATCCGCAGGTGCCGGCCGGCCGGGTGGTGCTCACGCAGCGCCACGGTCGTCATCATCGCGTCCACCGGCAGTGTGCCGGAGTGGTTGGCCACCAACAGCGCGCCCCCGGTGGCCGCGACGTTGGACATGCCGATGGTCTCCACCCGGAACCAACGCTCGTAGAGCGGGCGCAGTGTGGGCATCACGATGTTGTCCGCGAACTCCGGGTCGAAGCCGAACTCGTCCACCTGGTAGTCGCCGGACATCCGGCGGCGCAGGAACGCGAGCAGGTCGGCCAGCCGTTCCTCCCAGGCCGGGGCGGTCTGGGTGGCCAGCTCCTGCACCGTCGGCTCGGGCCGGGCGTCCTGGTTGGGCACTGGGCGGCGTACCACCCGCACCGGGGCGAGCTCGTCAACCGGCCTGTCCGGTGTCGCCGGGCCGGCGGGGGCCGGGGTGGCGCCGCCCCGGGCACCGGAGCGTCTGGCCGGGGCAGCGGTGGAGCCGGGCTCTCGGTCGGTCATCGGTCTGGCGGGCTCTCCGCGCAGCTGAATGACCCGTGCCTCACTCACCGTGTCCTCCTCAACGTAGCGCTCGCGCGGTGGCCATCACTCGGTTCTCCATGGCGTGCATCTGCTCGGTGGAGATCAGGGGCCGGAGCTGGCGACCCTGCGCGAAGTCGTCAAAGGCCTGCCGTGTGGTCCAGCGGGGGGTGAACCCGAAGGTCTCCCGCAACTTGGTGGTGTCCACGACGCGGCCGAAGTTCAAGAAACGCATCTGCTCCGACGTGAAGTCGAGCAGGCGGGTACCGCGGAAGAACCGGCTCACCGGCCCCACCACACTGCCTGGCAGAGATACCTGGACCCGCCCGGCGCGGCGGATCGCCTGGGACAGCAGCAGTACCCCGGATGCTCCCACGTTGAACATCCCTGGAAGATCCTCGCGGGCAGCCTGCTCCAGCACGGCGAGCGCGTCCTCGGAGTGCAGCAGCTGCATGCGGGCGTCGTAGCCGAGCACCGTCGGCACGATCGGTAGGGCGAAGTACCTGGTCAACGCGGTGTCGATGCGGGGGCCGATGAAGTTGGCGAATCGCAGCACGCTGACCGAGACGTCCGGGCGGCGACGCCCGAAACCCCGGACATAGCCCTCGATCTCGGCCGCGTCCTTCGCGTACCCACCCGAGGGCAGCGCCTTGGACGCCATCGCCTCGGTGAAGATCGCCGGATCCCGAGGGCTCGACCCGTACACGGCGGTGGTCGACTTCAGCACCAACCTGCGCACCCTCGGGGAACGCTGGCACGCCGCGAGAAGCTGCATGGTGCCGATGACGTTCATTTCCTTCATCGCCACCCGGCCACCGGACGCCCCCGGGCTGGACGAGAGCGAGGTGTGCATGATCGTGTCCACCTCGGCGGAGGCGATCACCTTGGCGATGAGTGGGTTTCGGATGTCGGCGCGGACGAACTCCGCGCGGCCCATGCCGCGCAACAGCTCGCGGCTGGGCGGCACGGTATCCACTCCGAGGACCCGGTCGATGCTCGGGTCGGCGGCCAGCCGAGCCGCAAGGTGAGCACCGATGAACCGGCTGGCGCCCGTCACGAGCACAACTGAAGGCGCCACCAATTTACTCCCGCACGTCGCAAGGCCCCGAGTCCGCGACGCCCGATGCTAGTCCCCGGGCCGGCGGCTGTGCCGCACGCGGGCGGAATTCACAGAGGAATTCACGCATCCCTAACGTGCGGCCACCGACCCGAGACCGTTGCGCAACATCGTCGGCGAGCGGAAGGGTCCAGCCTATCGGACCCCGCAACCACCGGGGCCGCGACTCATTTGCCGAGCTTGCGGCGCTGGACGCGGGTCTTACGCAGCAACTTGCGGTGCTTCTTCTTGGACATACGCTTACGGCGCTTCTTGATGACCGAGCCCACTCGGCGACACCCTTCCGGATCGATGGAAGCGGCGCGGCGCCTGTGGGTGACCATCAGCATGACGGTCACCGATCCGACGCCGGCCACAGCTCACCAGCGGCGGATACCCCGGTAAGCACTGAGAGTCGAGCTTACCTGCCCGGGTCCTCGGCGCGCGCACCCCATCGAGAACCTGGGCTTCCCGACGCAGGCTGGTCCGAACGAGCCGGCGGACCAGTGAGCCTCGGCGGGGTCAGCCGGCGTCGTGGTAGGCGTTGCGCAGGTAGTCCCGCACCGCCTGGCGGGGCACTCGGAACGACCGGCCGACGCGAGCAGCGGGCAGCTCTCCGGCGTGCACCAGGCGGTACACGGTCATCTTCGACACTCGCATCATCACAGCCACTTCGGCCACGGTCAGGAACTGGACACGGCCCAGATCAGGATCCTTCGACTCATTTGCCGTCATGTCCCGCTCCTCTGCTTACGCTCCGTACTAGATCGACGCCTCGATCGCCCATCTCACCAACCCATTGGTGAGACTAGCGTGGCTTTGGTTACAAAAGACTACGTTATATCATCGCAAATGGGTGATGCACCATCAAAATGAGGGAACTCTTTTCGACACCGCGTTACCGAGCGTAAGAAGTGCCCAGATCGAGTGACCTGTCGCGGGCTGCCTCGATCGCCGAGGCGAGGGCGGCACGGGTACCGAGACGCTCCAGCTCACGCAGCGCCATCGCGGTGGTGCCGCCCGGGGAAGTCACCGCCTCGCGCAGTACCACCGGGTGCTCGCCGGTCTCGCGCAGCATGCGGGCCGCGCCCAGTGCCGACTGCACGATCAGCTCACTGGCCAGTGCACGCGGCATGCCGAGCGCCACCCCGGCCTCGATCATGGCCTCTACCAGGTAGAAGAAGTATGCCGGGCCGGAGCCGGACAGCGCGGTGACCGCGTCCTGCTGTGCCTCGGGTACCCGGACCACCCGGCCGACCGTGCCGAAGACCCGGTCCACCTGGTCCAGCTGGGCGTCGGTCACGTGCTGGCCCGGCGAGAGCGCGGTCATCGCCTCGCCGACCAGCATCGAGGTGTTCGGCATGGCACGGACCACCGAGGTGCCCACCGGCAGCCGCCGCTCGAACAGCGCCGTCGGCAGGCCGGCGCACATCGACACCACCAGCGTCTCGGGGCGCAACGACCCGGCGAGCTCGCCGAGCAGCGGCTCGACGTCCTGCGGCTTCACCGCGATGACCAGTAGCTCGGCAACCGAGGTGGCACCGGCCAACTCCAGGTGGCGGATACCGAACCGGTCGGTGATCTCACTGGCGCGCCGAGGATAGCGCTCGGTGAAGCACAGCGCCTCCGCCGGCTGGCCGGCCTTGAGCAGCCCGGACAGCAGTGCCTCTCCCATCTTGCCGCCACCGAGCACCGCGATGTTCGTCATGCCGGTGACCCTACGTGAGCCATAACGCCCACCCTGGCTTCGCCTCGTGAGTGCGAAGTGCCGAGACATGCTCTCAGGAAGGCACTACGCACTCACGACGTCGCTGGCGAGTGGCGCGAGGGCCAGCTGGCGGGCCTGGCAGACCAGCCGCCCCGCCGAGTCGACCACGATCATGTCCTCGTCCAGCCAGCCGCCGGCGATGGTCCGGCTGGACGACTCGAGGCGCAGCCAGCCCGGTGCCGGGCGGGCCCGCAGCAGCGCGGTGAGCTGGACCGTCGGAGCCCAGCCGGGCGCGCCGATATTGGCGAGCACCGGCGGCAGGATGTCCCCGGCCAGCACCGCGAACAGCGGGTCGGGTTGCTCGCCGAGCGGGCGCGCCCAGCCCCGGATCATCGGCTCCGCACCGCGCTGGTTGCGCAGGAAGGCGGCGGTGGCCGGGTCGATGCGCACCTCGCAGGCGGTGGCCAGCGGCGGGACCCGCCCGGGGGCGCCGGACGTCGCGCGGGCCTCCGGCGGTGGCTCGGCGGCCATCTCGGGCAGGTCGGCCCATTCCACCGGCGCGTCCGGCAGCCGCCCCGCGGTCACCGTGGCGAGGAGCATGAGCCGGTCGTCCTGGCTCAGCTCGACCCGGACCACCGAAACGGTGCGCCCGGCCTTGACCAGCTGCGTCGCAAGCTGCGCGGGGCCGGCGCCGGGCGCGCGCAGGAAGTCCGCGCTGACCGCGAGCGGCTCGCTGGGCACCTCGGCGCCGCTGGCCGCGTCCAACGCGAGCAGGCCGGCCCTGGTGGTGAGCGCGAGCAACAGGCCACCGTGCTGCTTGCCGCCGCCGACCGTCCAGGCGTTGGTCAGCTCGGCGGTGTAGCGGCCGTCGCCGCGCGGCCGCAGCGCCAGCGCGGCGGAGAACGGCGTCGCCGCGCTCGAGGGCGCGGTGTCGAATGAGAGCGAGCCACTCGAGGACATGCCATTAGCAATATCACTCGACCGGCGCACACCGCGCAGGGCAACCCGGGATCTGTGCCCGGTCTCACTACCGCTGCGGGCCGGCCGGCTGCGCGTCGAGGGAGTGCGACTCGGTAGCCGAATGACGGCCCTGGGCGGGCACCTGCGCGGACATCGACACCGACGGCACACTGGACTGCAGGTGCAGCTGGGTGAACAACAGCGACTCGGCCAGCAGCGCCGCCCGGTCGTGCCGGGTGCGGCAGCGCCGGGTGCTCACCTCGAGCACCACCACGCCGGTGAAGTCACTGTGCACGAGCCGCTCCAGTACCTCCGCGCACGGCTGGTTGCCCCGGCCGGGCACCAGATGCTCGTCACGGGTCGAGCCGCTGCCGTCGGTGAGGTGGACGTGCTCGAGCCCGGAGCCCATCCGGTCCATCAGCGCCAGCGCGTCCATCCCGGCTGCCGCGGTGTGCGAGAGGTCGATCGTGTAGTACCGGTAGCCGACATCGGTCGGATCCTCGGAGGGGGCGTATGGCACCGCGTGCATGCCTGCCCGGCGCAGCGGGAACATGTTCTCCACGGCCAGCGCCACGTCGTAGCGCCGCGCGATCTCCTCCACCGTGTCCGCGAATGCCAGCGCGTAGTTCCGTTGCCAGCGGAACGGCGGGTGCACCACCACGGTCGCCGCGCCGAGGTAGCTGGCAGCCTCGCCGCTGCGGCGCAACCGCTGCAGCGGGTCGGTGCCCCACACCCGCTGGGTCACCGCAAGGCAGGGCGCGTGCACCGCGAGCACCGGCACCCGGTAGCGGGCGGCCAGCCGCTCGACGGTGCGCAGATCCTGGGACACCGGGTCGTTCCACACCATCAGCTCGACACCGTCGAAACCGAGCTCGGCGGCCAGCTCGAACCCCGCCTCCGTCGACTCCGGGTACACCGATGCGGTGGAGAGGGCGACCAGCGGCGAACTGGACCGCGCGGGCGGGACTACGGGCACGGGCGCCTACCTCAACGAACAGCGAGCAGGAGTACGGCGGGCGAGATCGTGACGACCAGACCCACCAATACCGCCAGCATAGTCGTCTGCAGGTCGTCACTGCGCCGGATCGCGCGCACCAACAACACCAGCCCAGCGGTGGCGGCCACAGCGGCCACCAACGCCACAACCGGCATTTGCAGCCACAGGAAACGGAACCCGATCCACAGCGCCGCGCCACCCACCGCGCCGAGCACCCACTGCCCGATCAACGACAGCCAGGCGCGTATCCCCGATGGTCGCTCCGCGCGTTCCAGGTCGTCGGACGCCACCTCGGCGCGCGAACCGGACCGGCCCCCCGGTTCCCGCAGGGCCGCGACGTCGGCCATGTCCTCGGCGGCCAGCCCGGCCGGCACGTCCGGAGTAGGCACCCCGGGCACCGAACCCTGCCGGCGGCGGAACAACCGGCGCTTCGGCTCGGCCGCCGGAAGCTCGTCCGCTCCCTCGTCCCCGGCGATGTCCTCGGGCTGCTCTTCCTCGCTGTCACCGGCCTTCGCCGTGTGCCTGGCTGTGTGCCTGGCCGAGGGCTTGGCCTGGCCTTCGTCCTCGTCGTCGTCCGCATCGGTGACCGCCGGCATGTCGCCGGTGGCACCCAACGCGCGGCCCGCGTAGCTGGCCCGCGCGGTCTCCTCGTCGTACTCACCGTTCTCGTCGCTCTCCTCGTCCGGGGCGCCGAGGTCGAAGAGGTCGTTGTCATGGCCGAACATCTCGGCGCGTGAGCTGATCGCGGTGTCCGGGCCGCCGCTGGACACCGGCCCGGACAGCGGCGAGGTGATGGGGCCGGTGCGCCTGGTCGGGTCGGTCTCCCGGGTGGCGCCGCCGGTCTCACCGAACCGGGGGATGAAGTCGGTGCTCTGCTCGGGGCCCCGGCCGGTGGGAGGCCCGCCGTAGCTCTCGGCCGGGTAGGGCGGTTTCGCGAAGCCACCGGTGCCCGGCTCGTCGCCGCTCCAGCCGGTGCCGCTGGACGGGTCGAACGCGGACGGTGCGTCCGGCCCCGGGGGGCCGCCGCCAGGGCCGTCGTAGCGCTGGTCACCGGACCCTGGCTGGTAGCGGCCGTTGCCGGTGAACGACCCGCGTCCCGCGTCCAGGCCGAACGAGTCGTGGCCGGCGTCGTTGTTCGATCCCCGGTCCGGGGAGAACGACTGGCCGCCACCGAGCGGGTCGCCGCCGAACCGGTCTGCACCGAATCGGTTGTCACCGAAGCCGTTGCCGCTGACCCGGTTGCCGCCGACTCGGTTGTCGCCGAGTCCGTCCGCGTTGAACCGATCGTCGGAGAGCCGGGGTGCACCGTGCCGGTCGACGCTGGGCCGGTCGGTACCGGGTGCGTCGGCCCTGCCGGGGGTGGTAGCCGGGCCGGGGTCGATCGGCACCGGGCTGTCATCGTCCCGCTCCTCGGCGCGGCGGCGCCGCCGAGAGCCGCGTTCTTCGCCGCCGTACTGCTTGAGCAGCTCGGCAACGGTCAACTGCCGTCCCTCGGGTTCGGAGCTATGGTCCGCTGTCATCCCGTATACCGTGCCTCCTGATCGGCGCCCAGCCCGGTGGCCGTGGGCAGGCTCCGTGGCGTATGGCCGTTTCGCGCGGCTCCATCGAGCCAGTCCAGACGACGTAGGATAACGCCTTCCCGCAGCGCCCACGGACCGATCTCCAGTTGGTGGACGTCCAGCGCCTGCATGGTGGCCTCCGCGACCACCGCGCCGGCCACCAGCTGGTGGGCCCGGCTGCCACTCACCCCGTCGAGTTGGGCCAGGTCAGCGGCCGACATCCGGCTGATGAACGCGATCAGCTGGTGCAGCCCGGTTTCGCTGAGCACCCTCGGTGCCCGTGGCCCTTCGCTGGAAGGGGCGGCGCCGGTCAACCGGGCCAGTGATCGGAACGTCTTGGAGGTCGCCACCGCGCGGTCCGCGACGCCGGCCTCGGCCAACCGGGCGGCCGCCGGGGCGAGCACCTCGTCAACGTGCGTGCGCAGCGCGCCGATCTCCCGGCGCGGCGGCGGATCGGCGCTGAACCACTCCCTGGTCAGCCGGCCGGCACCCAGCGGCACCGACACCGCCACCGAGGGCAGCTCGTCCATCCCGCTGGCCAGTTCCAGCGAGCCGCCGCCGATGTCGCACACCAACAGCCGGCCGGCGGACCAGCCGAACCAGCGGCGCACCGCAAGAAAGGTGTACCGGGCCTCGTCCTCGCCGGGCAGCACTTCCAACGTGACGCCGGTCTCCGCGTGCACCCGGGCCAGCACCTGCGCCGAGTTCGGCGCGTCACGCAGCGCCGAGGTAGCGAACGCCAACAGGTCAGCGCAGCCGGCGGCGGCGGCGCTGACCCGCGCGGCGGCGACCGTCCGGACCAGCGCGTCCGCTCCGGCGCGGGACAGCCGGCCTGACGAGTCCAGCGACTCGGCCAGCCGCAGCGCGGTCTTCTCCGAGTTCATCGGGGTGGGGTGGCCGCCGCGGTGCGCGTCGACCACCAACAGGTGGACGGTGTTGGAACCGACGTCGAGCACTCCCAGTCGCACGAGCGCTCAGCTGTCGAACTTGTAACCGAGACCGCGCACCGTGACCAGGTGCCTCGGCACCGAAGGGTCGTTCTCGATCTTGGAGCGGAGCCGCTTGACGTGTACGTCCAGGGTCTTGGTGTCCCCGACGTAGTCCGCGCCCCACACCCGGTCGATCAGCTGCCCCCTGGTCAGCACCCGGCCGACATTGCGCAGCAGGTACTCCAGCAGGTCGAACTCCTTCAGCGGCAGCGGCACCTCGCCACCGGACACGGTGACCACGTGGCGCTCCACATCCATCCGCACCGGGCCGGCCTCCAGCACCTGCGGTGAGTTGTCCGAGTCCGCGCCGCCCTCGCCGCCTCGGCGCAGCACGGCGCGCACCCTGGCGATCAGCTCGCGCGCCGAGTACGGCTTGGTGACGTAGTCGTCGGCGCCCAGCTCGAGCCCGACCACCTTGTCGATCTCGCTGTCCCGCGCGGTCACCATGATCACCGGAACGGCGGAACGCTGGCGCAGCGCCTTGCACACGTCGGTGCCGCTCATGCCGGGCAGCATCAGGTCCAGCAGCACGATGTCGGCGCCGTTGCGGTCGAACTCCTCCAGCGCGTCCTGCCCGGTGCCCGCCACCGCCGCGGTGAACCCCTCCTTGCGCAGCAGGAACGCCAACGGGTCGGCGAACGACTCCTCGTCCTCCACGATCAGCACCCTGGTCACAGCACTCCTCCTGGTTCGCTGACGCGCTCCCGGCCACCGTGGCCCCGAGCCTCGCGCTCCGCCCCCTCGGCCTCGCCGCTCTTGCCGCTCGTGCCGTCGCGGGGCGGCCTGCTCAACCCGCCCGCGCCGAGCGAGCCCTCCACCCCGTGCGCGGGCAGCCGCAGGGTGAACGTGGACCCGGTACCCGTCCGGCTCCACAGCTTGACCTCGCCGCCGTGGTTGGCCGCGACGTGCTTCACGATCGCCAGCCCGAGCCCGGTGCCGCCGGTGGCCCTCGACCGGGCCGGATCCACCCGGAAGAACCGCTCGAACACCCGTTGCTGATGCTGCGGCGCGATGCCGATGCCCCGGTCGGTGACCGCGATCTCCACCACGTCCCGCACCTGCCGGCGGCTCAGCGAGACCGAGGTGTGCGGCGGCGAGTAGGCGATCGCGTTGTCCAGCAGGTTGGAAAGCGCGGTGACCAGCAGGGTGCGGTCCCCGGCCACGATCAGCCCGCTCGGCGGGTCCACGGTGATGCTGATGCCGGTGGACTCGGCGACCAGCCGGCTGCGGGCCAGCGCCTCGGTGACCACGTCGTCGACCTCGACAACGGCCAGCTCGGGCAGCCGCTCCGCCCCGGTCAGCCGGGACAGCGCGATCAGCTCGGTGACCAGCGAGCCGAGCCGGTTGGCCTCGCTGAGGATCTTGTTGCCGAACCGCAGTACCTCGTGCGGGTCGTCGGCCGCGTCCAGCACCGCCTCGGCGAGCAGCGCGACCGCGCCGACCGGGGTCTTCAGCTCATGGCTCACGTTGGCCACGAAGTCCCGCCGGGTGGCTTCGAGGCGCACCACATCCGAGGTGTCCTCGGCCTCCACCACGGCGAACCCGTCGCCGAGCGGCCGGACGTGGCCGAGCACCGCCTCGGGCTGGCGTCCCCGGTGCTCCAGCGGGGAAAGGTCCACCTCGAGCGCGGTGCCCGCGCTGATCGCCTGCTCGCAGGCCTGCACCGCGCGGGCGTCGGCCCTGGCCACCAGCACCAGCCCGAGCTCTGTCGCCCGAGGGTTGTGCAGCACCACGTCGCCGTAGCGGTTGATCACCGCAATACCGGTGCCGGAGGACTGCACCAGCCGGTGCAGCAGGTCCGCGAACGTCGGTCCGACCGGCACGTCGCGGCGTGCGGTGCCGCGCCGACACCAGACCAACCCACCGACCAGGCCCAGCACCAGGGTGCCGACAGCCACCAGCACGCTAGCCAGAGGGCTCACGGCTGCATCCTAGGCAGCATCAGGGGCCCAAATACCAGCCCGAACACCCCACTAGTGACCGGCCCGACCCGGTGATGCGACAGATTTCCCGGCTCGTTAACCCGGTGTCCACCTGGCAGGCGAGCTGGACGGGCACCGGTCAGCGGCCCTGGTTGGCTACCGCGGCAGCTGCCGTTCTGGCGGCGTCCGGGTCCAGGTAGTGACCACCGGGATGGGTGGGGCGCAGGTTGTCGTCGAGCTGATAGTGCAGCGGAATTCCGGTGGGGATGTTGAGGCCGGCGATGTCGCTGTCCGAAATCTGGTCGAGGTGCTTGACCAACGCACGCAGCGAGTTGCCGTGCGCGACCACCAGCACGGTGTGCCCGGCGCGCAGATCGGGCACCACCTCGTTCTCCCAGTACGGCACCATGCGGACCACCACGTCCTTGAGGCACTCCGTGCTCGGCAGCTCGCCGCCGAGGCCGGCGTAGCGCGGGTCCCGGTCCTGGCTGAACTCGCTGCCGGCATCGATCGGCGGCGGCGGGGTGTCGTAGGAGCGGCGCCAGAGCATGAACTGCTCCTCGCCGAACTCGTCGCGGGTCTGCTTCTTGTTCTTGCCCTGCAGCGCGCCGTAGTGCCGCTCGTTGAGGTGCCAGTCCCGCCGGACCGGGATCCAGTGCCGGTCGCAGGCGTCCAGCGCCAGGTTGGCGGTGCTGATCGCGCGGCGCAGCACCGAGGTGTGCACGACGTCGGGCAGCATGTCGGACGAGGCGAGCAGCTCGCCGCCGTCGCGGGCCTCCTTCTCGCCCTTGGCCGACAGCGGGACATCCACCCACCCGGTGAAAAGGTCTCGTGCGTTCCATTCGCTCTCGCCGTGTCTCAGCAACACCAGTTCGTACCGCGTGCTCATGGTCGCCAGCTTGCCAGGCTCACCCGACCGACGCGATCGCGATGGGACCAGCTACCCGCACCGCTGCCGAGGGCCGGGGCCGGACCACCTTGGCCGCCGCGCTGGCCGTGTCGGGCGCCGAGGCATCCTGGCTGGTGGCGCGTTCGCATCCGCAGCTGTCCCGGTGCTCGATGGAGGCCGGCACCCGCAGCGTGCGGGCCGGCTGGTTCGGGTTGGCCAGCCGGCTCAGCAGCAGCTGCACCGCGCGGGCACCGATCGCGTGGCAGGGCTGTGCGGCGGTGGTGAGGGCCGGCTGCAGCAGCCCGGACCACTCGAAGTCGTCGAACCCCACCAGTGCCACGTCCTGTGGCACCTGAACCCGCCGCTCGGCCAGCGCGGTCATCGCGCCGACGGTCATCGCGTTGTTCGAGGTGAACACCGCGGTCGGCGGCTCGGTGCGGTCCAGCAGCCGGAGCATGGCGCGGCGGCCGCCGTCCACCCCGGACGCGCCGCACTCCATCAGGGCCGGGTCCACCCGCACGCCGCGCCGGGCGTGCGCGCGCCGGTAACCCAGCTCGCGCTCCAGCGTGGTGGACAGCCCGGGCAGCCCGGTGATCATCGCTACCCGCCGGTGCCCCAGCGCGAGCAGATGCTCGACCAGCACCTTGGCACCGGGTTCGTTCTCCACCGCGATCTGGTCCACCTCGCCCTGCACCAGGCGGTCCACCAGTACGAACGACACCCGGCGGTCCACCAGCAGCGGCCAGGTCCGCTCGGCCCAGCCGATGCTCGGCGCCATGATCAGCGCGTCCACCCGGTGGGTGAGCAGGCTGGCCACCGCGCGCCGCTCGGTCTCCGGGTCGTCGTGCGTCTCGGCCTGCACCAGGACCCGGCCGGCCCTGGCCAGCTCCCGCTCCACACCCTGCACCAGCTCGGAGAAGTACGGGTTGGACACCCCGGGCAACGTCAGGCCCACCGCGGAAAGGTTCTTCGGCGCTCGGCCGGGGCGGGTCACCCGCCGCCGGTAACCGAGCTGGGCCATGGCCCGTTCCACTCGCCTGCGCGTCTCGGCCGCGACGGTGCGCGTCCCGTTGAGCACATGGGAGACGGTGGTGGTCGAACAACCCGCCGCTTCCGCAACCTCTGTCATTGTCGCCATCGCCGTGCACCTCCATCCGACGGCCGGAAGAGCGGCCGGTGTCTTCGCCTCGCTGCGGTCTGTGCCCCGTCGCACCGTCGGTGAATCGGGATCAGATTTACGACGTCGCGACGTCGCGAGCGAAACGCTATAACACTGGTTGGGGTGTCGCACACACCGAAATTGACGAAGTTGCGGATCCCGACGCCAAAAAGAGGTCACTCTGTAGTCCGACCTTCGGAAGCCCGCCTACCTGTGCGACACACATGACGGCTAGTGTCGGCCGTCAGAAATCCGTATGCCCCGGACGCAACAGCGGCCGGGGCACACGATTTGGGGAGCGGACGGAGTCCGTATGGACGCACGCGGTGTACGCGGACGCCTCGTTTTGGTAACGAACCGGGCGAGCGAAGGTGACGGCCGGCAACGGGCCAGCTACCGCACGGATGTCCTCAGTAGGGGAACCGGCGTGGCAGATGAGGCAAAACGTCTACTCTTTACCCACCACTAACGCGTTCCCGCGAGCCGATAGCGCATCGCTGACCAGCGGTTTCTACCCCGGTCCATCCGAACTGGCCGGCGCCCGTACAGCTCCGCGACCTCGCAAGTACCGCCTGCGAGCTGGGTGGCACCGAGTAGTAGCACTGGTGGGTGACCCGGCCACTCGCCGTCAAGGCTTCGGCACCAGAAACCACCTGAATAGGGCAATAAGGGATACTTGATTCCCACGTCTGGCGCTGTCAAAGTTACTGTCCTCCGGTGCTTGACCGGGTTACCGACAGGTAGCCCGGCACCGCCGGGGCAGTGCGCGGCCCGTCCCCCGCGGGTCGTGTCACCGCTAGAGGAGCCTCGTGCCCCCAACAGCGAGGCTGCTAGGCGGCGCTGAACACGGAGCGGCCCAGTTCATGACTCCCCCTCATGAACTGGGCCGCTTCGTCCCGCCTCCGGGTCGGCGAGCCTCAGCGTCCGTTGACCAGGGATTCGAAGGCTTCCAGGTTGGCCAGCGACTCGCCGCGATCCACCCGCCAGGCCCACTCCCGGCGGATCGAGCCGGCGAAACCCAGCCGCAACAGCGTGTTGAAGTCGCCGTCGGCGGCTTCCAGCACCTGGCCGAGCAGCCGGTCGACCTCGTCGGCTGTCACCGCGTGCAACCCGACCCGGCCGACCAGGTGGATGTCGCCGATCTTGTCCAGCGCGTAGTGCACCCCGTAGAGCCGGGCGTTGCGCCGCAGGATGAAGCGGTACACCTCTTCGTGGCCCTCGTCGGGCTGGCGGCAGACGAAGGCGCCGACGTGCAGCGCGTGCTCGCCGACGATCAGCCAGGTCGGGGTCTGCAGCCGCGCGCTGCCCGGCACGGTGACAAGGAACCGGCCCTCGCCCCTGGTGAGGTACTCCAGTTCCCGCTCGCGCAGTGCCTCGGTGATGATCCCGCCGACCTCGGCGAGGACCTCGGTCGATGCGCTCATCCGGCAAGTCCCTCCGGGCCGCCGAGGCCCAGCCGGACCCGGTACTCCGCGCCCGCCTCGACGTAGGTGGCCAACAGGGCGTCCGTGGTGCGGTCCCAGGAGAACCGGCGGGCGTGGCCCACCGCGCCGGCCGAGAGCTCGGCCCGGTACCGGGGCCGCAGCGCGACCGAAGCCAACGCGTCCGCCCACTCCGACGCGCCGTGCCCTGGCACCAGCAGCCCGGACCGCCCGTCCGCCACCGCGACCGGCAGGCCACCAACCTCGGCGGCCACCACCGGGGTACCGCAGGCCTGCGCCTCCAGCGCGACCAACCCGAACGACTCGTTGTGGCTGGGCACCGCGACCACGTCGGCGGCCCGGTACACACTGGCCAGGTTCTCCGGCGGGCGGGGCCGCAGGAAGCGCACCACGTCGGCGATGCCGAGGCTGGCGGCGAGCTTGCGCAGCGCGGTCGGCTCGGCCAGCCCCGACCCGGATGGACCGCCCACCACCAGCACCACCAACCGGCGGCGCAGCTCCCGCCACGCCGAGTCGCCCTGCTCCCGCGCCTTGGCCAGCAGCTCGGCGGCGGCGTACAGCAACACGTCCGGCGCCTTCAGCGGCTGGATGCGCCCGACGAACGCGAGGACCACGGCGTCCGGCGGCAGGTTCAGCTCGCGGCGTGCGGCGGCGCGGTTGCCGGGCACGAACCGGGTCAGGTCCACCCCGGGCGGGATGGTCACCGTCCGGCGACGGTCCGCCCCGTACAACTCGACCAGTTGGGCACTCTCCGCCTCGGTGTTCGCCACCAGCCGGTCCGCCTCGGCGACCACCTGCTCCTCGCCGATCACCCGGGCCTTCGGCTCCGGCGTGTCACCCTCGGCCAGCAGCGCGTTCTTCACCTTGGCCAGGGTGTGCGCGCTGTGCACCAGCGGCACCCCCCAGCGGTCCCTTGCCAGCCAGCCGGCCTGGCCGGACAGCCAGTAGTGCGAGTGCACCACGTCGTAGTAGCCGGGCTCGTGCAGTGCCTCGGTGCGCAGCACACCAGCGGTGAACGCGCACAGTTGGCTGGGCAGCTCGTCCTTGCTCAACCCCTCGAACGGACCGGCCACCACGTGCCGCACGGTGACCCCCGGCGCCAGCTCGACGGTCGGCTGCTGCTCCGAGGAGGTGGCCCTGGTGAAGATCTCCACCGCCACCCCGCGCTCGGCCATCCGCGACGCGGTCTGCTCGATGTAGACGTTCATGCCGCCCGCGTCGCCGGTGCCGGGCTGCTCCAGCGGGGAGGTGTGCACCGAGACCAGGCACACCCGCCTCGGCAGCGCCGTCCTGCTGATGACCGAACACATGCCGGAGCTGCCGACCCACTGACCCCTCACCTGGTCTTGATAGCACGAGGTTACCCAACGCACCGATCGGGAGCGGGCGCTAAGGTCGGATCCCGTGACTACCAGTAACGACCGCCCGGTGGCCGTGGTGACCGGGGCAAGCTCAGGTATCGGCGCGGCAACCGCCCGCCAACTGGCCAACCAGGGCTTCCACGTGGTGCTCGGCGCCCGGCGCACCGAGCTGACCGAGAAGATCGCCGCCGAGATCGACGGTACGGCGCTGCCGCTGGACGTCACCGACCGCGACTCGGTGCGCGGCTTCGTTGACTACACAGCCGAGCTGGGGGCCCGGCTGCTAGTGAACAATGCCGGTGGCGCGAAGGGCTTGGCGCCGGTGGCCGATGCCGACGAGGAACAGTGGCGGTGGATGTGGGAGACCAACGTGATTGGCACGCTGCGCCTGACCAAGGGACTGCTGCCGGCGCTGGTCGAATCCGGTGACGGGCACATCATCACGGTGACCTCGGTGGCCGCGCTGGAGCCCTACGACAACGGGGCCGGCTACACCGGGGCCAAACACGCCCAGGCGATGCTGCACCGCACGCTGCGCGGCGAGCTGCTCGGCCAGCCCATCCGGCTGACCGAGATCGCGCCCGGCCTGGTGGAGACCGAGTTCTCCCTGGTCCGTTTCGACGGCGACGCGGCGAAGGCGGACCAGGTGTACGCCGGGCTGACCCCGCTGACCGCGCGGGACGTCGCCGAGGTGATCGGCTTCGCGGCCAGCCGCCCGCCGCACGTCAACCTGGACACCATCGTGCTCAAACCCCGCGACCAGGCCTCCGCCTCCCGCGCCCACCGCCGCCAGTAACCGCACAGAAGCACCCGGACTCGACACCTGCGGACAACTCGTGAGTGTTCAGTAACGCTATGACGATCCTCAGCACTCACGACCCCCGGTCGGCGTTCGGTCAGTCGAGGGCGGACATGGACTTCCACTGGGGCCAGTCGAGGGTCCAGACCCAGATGTCGCCGTCCCGGGCGGACAGGTTCACCCCGGAGCCGGTGACCTCGACCGGGTCGCCGTACATCGCCGAGTCGTAGTAGGCCTTGGCGTCCTCGGTGGACAGGTTCACGCAGCCGTGGCTGACGTTGGAGCTGCCCTGCACGCCGGTGGTGGCCGGGTTGGCGTGGATGAACTCGCCGTTGTTGCTCATCCGCACCGCCCATTTCTCCATCACGTCGTAGTCGTACCGCTCGCTGCGCATCCGCTTGTCGGTGAACTTCTCGGTGATCACGTGGATGCCGGAGCGGGTGTTGCGGTCGGGGTCGGAGTCAAGGCCGTAGCTGGCCGGGTAGCTGGCCACCTGCGCGCCGTCCCGCAGCACCACCAGCTGGTGGCTGTGCACGTCGGCCTTGGTGATCTGTGCACGGCCGACGGCGATCGTGCTGCTCACGTCGGACGCGCCCCACGCCCCGCCGCCGTAGTCGACGCCGAACAGCTTCGCCGACACGACGACCTCGGTGCCCGGTGTCCAGTACTGCTTGGGCCGCCAGTGCACCCGGGAGCCGCCGCCCTCGTCCCGCAGCCAGCCCCAGGCACCCTCGGTGGGCACCGAGGTCTTCACCTCGAGCGCGCGCTCCACCGCGGCCCGGTCCTCGACGTGCCCGTTGAACTGCAGCTGGATCGGCGCGGCGATGCCGACCGTGCGGCCGTCGCGCAGGTTCAGCGTGCCGCGGACCTGCTTGGCCGGGCGCACCGTTTCGAAGCCGCCGGCCACCGGAACCGTCTTGCCGTCGGAGTCGGCGGCCACCCCGCTCCAGGTGTAGTCGGTGGCGTAGTCCAGCGGCCCGGCCACCGTGGCGCTACGCCGGTCCGGCGACAACGTGGCACGCAACGGGGCGCCACCGGCGGGGGTGAGCGTCACCTCGCGCAGCTCGCCGTCGGTGGCACGCACGCCGACCGAGCTGGTGGGGGTGACCGGCGCCGCTCCCGGCCCCGGCTGGTAGCTCACCGTGACCCTCGGCGGGGATGCGATCACCGTCGGCAACGCGAAACGTTCGTCCTCGTCCTCGACACTGGTCGCGGTGACTACGCCGCCGCCACCGACCAGGACCACCGCTATCGCCAGCAGGATTCGCGCAATACCCACTCGCCCAGTGTGCCCGGTCCGTCGGGGTGATCACACGGAACATCCCACCAGCACCGGCTCCGGGGTCAGCTCCACGCCGAATGCCGAGCGCACGCCGTCGCGAACCTGCCTGGCCAGAGCCAACAGATCCTCGGTTGTCCCCGCGCCCCGGTTGGTCAAGGCCAGGCTGTGCCGGTGCGACAGCGACACCCGCCCGCCGGGTCCCGGGTGGCCGCGCTCGAACCCGGCGTGGGAGATCAGCCAGGCGGCGGACAGCTTCACCCGGCCGTCCGGTTGCGGCCAGCTCGGCATCTGGACCCCGGCCAGCGCGGCGGGCAGTGCGTCGGCGGCCAGTACCGGGTTGGTGAAGAACGAGCCGGCGCTCCACGTGTCGTGGTCGTCGGGCGCCAGCACCATGCCCTTGGCCCGGCGCAGCGCCAGCACGGCATCCCGCACCTCGGCGGCCGGCGCGCGCCCGCCCAGCTCGACACCCAGCATCCCGGCCAGCTCGGCGTAGCGGATCGGCCCGCCGAGCCCGGACGGGTCGGCGGACAGCACCAGCCGGATGCGCAGCACCACGGCGTCGTCGGTGCCCTTGAGCGCGCTGGTTCGGTAGCCCAGCCGCAGCGCGGCGGCCGGCACGTGCTCGCGCAGCACGCCGGCACGCCGGTCGTAGAGGTCCACGTCGACCAGCAGCTCGGCGATCTCCACGCCGTACGCCCCGACGTTCTGCACCGGCACCGCGCCGGCCCGCCCCGGGATGCCGGACAGGCACTCCAACCCGGTCAGCCCCCGGTCCAGCGTGTCGGCGACCACGGTGTCCCAGTCCTCCCCCGCCGCCACGGTGAGCAGCGCGGTGCCGGGCTCACCTGGCCGGACCTCGCGGCCGGTGGTGCACACCTGCACCGTCGTGCCTGGCACGCCCGCGTCGGCGACCACCAGGTTGGACCCGCCGCCGACCAGCAGCAGCGGCGCACCGTCCCGGTCGGCCGCGCGCACCGTCTCGACCACCGACGCGTCCGAGTCTGCGCGCACCAATCTGCCGGCCGGCCCGCCGAGGCGCAGCGTGGTCAGCTCGGCCAGCGACACCACCGGCGCGATCTCTGCTCTGCTTCTCACGCCGGGTAACGGTAGCCTCCAGCAATGCCGCGCCCGATCCAGTACAAGTCTCGCTACGACGCCACTGCTGAGCAGCTCTATGCCACCGTGGTGGACCGCGAGTACCTGCAGGCGCGGCTGGACTCCATCGGCGGAGGCAACGCCGCGCTGCTGGAGCACAGCAGCGACGGTAACGGCGCGAAGTACACGCTGCGCCAGGGCGTCAGCAAGTCCTACCTGCCGGAGATAGTGCAGAAGGTGCTGCACGGCGACCTGGTCATCGAGCGCACCGAGACCTGGCACAGGGCCGAGGACGGTCGCTACGAGGGCAACGTCACCGCGCGGGTGAAGGGCGCGCCCGGCACCATCGGCGGCGCGCTGGCGATCAGCGGGGACGGGGAAAGCAGCGAGCTGGACATCGACGGCGAGGCGAAGGTGGATGTGCCGATCGTCGGCGGCAAGGTCGAGTCGGTGGTCGCCGAGCAGGTCGTCAAGCTGATGAGGCGCGAGGCCGAGTTCACCAAGGAATGGCTGGCCGAGCGCAAGTAGACACAAGTAGACCCGGACGCGCGACCACCCTGGCCGTTCGCCCGCCACCTGGCTGGTGGCAGCATGAGCCGGCGTGGACCTCAACGGTGAACGGCGTTACGTCATCACGTTCAGCTGCCCCGACAGGACCGGGATCGTGGCCACCATCTCCAGCTTCCTTGCCGAGGCCGGCGGCTGGATCACCGAGGCGGCCTACCACACCGACTCCTACACCGGCTGGTTCTTCACCCGCCAGGTGATCCCGGCCGACTCGGTGGCGTTCGAAGCCGACGAGCTGCGCGCCCGGTTCGCCCCGGTCGCCGAGGCACTCTCGGACCAGGCCGAGTGGCAGGTCACCGACACCGGCGAGACCAAGCGCGTCGTGGTGCTGGTGACCAAGGAGGGGCACTGTCTGCACGAGCTGCTCGGCCGGGCCAGCAGCGGTGAGCTACCCGGCCAGATCGTCGGGGTGATCGGCAACAACGACGCGCTGCGCGGCATGGTCGAAGCGCACGGCCTGCCGTTCTCGCACGTCCCGTTCCCCGGGCCCGCCGCCGCGCCCGACGACCGGGCGGCCGCCTTCGACGAGGTGGCCGCGCTGGTGGACAAGCACCAGCCGCACGCGGTGGTGCTGGCCCGGTTCATGCAGATCGTGCCGGCCCGGCTGTGCGAGGCGTGGGCCGGGCGGGCGATCAACATCCACCACAGCTTCCTGCCCTCGTTCGTCGGCGCCCGCCCCTACCACCAGGCGCACGCGCGGGGCGTCAAGCTGATCGGCGCCACCTGCCACTACGTGACCGCCGACCTGGACGCCGGGCCGATCATCGAGCAGGACGTGATCCGGATCGACCACGGCGACACCATCAACGACATGGTCCGCCTCGGCCGCGACGTGGAGAAGCTGGTGCTCGCCAGAGGCCTGCGATGGCACCTGGAAGACCGAGTCCTGGTGCAGGGCAACAAGACCATGGTCTTCAGGTAAGCCCGGGCCACCGCCGACCAGCACCGCGCCCGGCCGCCCGATCGCTGGCCCATCCCACCGACAAAGCGCTAGGATCATTGCTCTGCTATGCCGAAGGGGCGCGTCCATGGGATCCGACATGGAACGGGGTGCCACCGCCGTTCTGCAGGGGATCACCCGGATGCGCTGGGGGTTTCCGGCCCGGTTGATGGCGCCGCTGGTGCACCGGATGGGGCCGGTCCGGGCGTTGGGCTGGTTCCTCTGGAACCTGCCGCGCTACGAGCGGCTGCTGGCCCGGTTCGGTGCGGTCCGCGTCCACCTACTGGCCACGGCCATCTCACTGGTCAACGGGTGTGAGTACTGCGGCTACGGGCACGGCTACGCGTTGGAGCTCACCTATCTGCGGGAGCACGGCACGGCGTTCCCGCTGCGGCGCGCGGAGCTGGTCGAGCTGTGCGGGCAGCCGCCGGCGACGATCCGCCGCCGGTTGATGTCTGCCGCGCAGACCGCCGGGCTGCACGGCGACGCGGCCTGGCTGGATCGTGCCATCGAACTGGCCGCCAACCCGGAACTGCGGCCGGTGGACCGCGACGAGCTGGCCGTCGCCTTCCTGGTCCGGATGTTCGGCGTGCTCAACGGGGTCGGCATCGCCGATGCGACCGAGCCCGACCATGCGCACGACGCGGCCAACAAGGACGGCAACCTCAAGCAGCGCCTGCGCGCCTTGAGCGCGGCCTGAACTCGCCCTGAGCGCTCGCGACACCGCGCGGCGCGACCCGAGGAGTCACGCAGCGCGGCGGGCTGAGCTGGCGGCATCCGCGCGGGAGAGTCGGCGACGGGTGACGCCCGGGCCGAAGCCGTGGCTGCCGTGCCGTTCAGCACGTCACCACCGGAGAGATCGACTGGCAGGATAACTGCGACGCCGCTCCGAAGGAGACTCGCTGATGCCACAGCGGAACCTGACCGTTCGCACCCGCGATGGCCTGCACCTCGCTGGCACGCTTGTCCAGCCCGAACAGGAAACCGATCGCGCGGTGGTCCTCGTCCACGGCGGCGGGGTGACTCGTGACGAAGCGGGTTTCTTCACCAGGCTGGCGGACGGGCTTGCGACCTCCGGCGTCGCCTCGCTACGGTTTGATCTTCGCGGTCATGGTGAGAGTGAAGGACGTCAGGAGGATCTCACCCTCGCCGGCATTCTGGCCGATGTCAGCGGTGCGCTCGGTGTAATCCGGGGGCAGACCGGCGCTGGCCGTGTATCGCTTCTGGGTGCAAGCTTCAGCGGCGGCGTCTGCGGCTACTACGCGGCCGAGCAGCAAGGCGCGCTGGCCAGCCTGGTCATGTTCAACCCGCTGCTGAACTATAAGAAGCGCTTCATTGACGACAAGCCGTACTGGCACGATGACCAACTCGACGACACCGCCGCACGGGAACTGTCCGCCAACGGCTATCTGGCTCATTCCCCCACCTTCAAGTTGAGCCGAGCACTCCTCAACGAGGTCTTCTACCTACGACCCGAGCGAGCACTGTCTCGGATCACGACTCCAACCCTGATCGTCCATGGCGCCGAGGACACATTTATTCCGGTGGAGTCCTCACGACAGGCAGATGGCCAGATCGCCGGTGAGACGAAGCTGATCGAGATCGACGGTGCGCAACACGGCTTCGCCGTCCACGACGATCCAACCTACGCCCAGCCGAGGAGTCAACAGTGGCAAGCCTTCGTCATCGAGGCCACCGCGGAATGGATCAGCACACATTAGAGACCGCGACGGCGGCACGAAGTTCCCGGACAGCTGGCCGAGACCGCCAGGGCTCGAGCAAACCGCACACGCGCACGAGCTCTTGCGTTGGCCGCTTCGGCGCGCACCAACGGTGAAAGCGTCCATGGTCCAGCCTGAGCCAGGGTTAACATCCTCACAGCGTCGCGACCATCCCAAGCTGATTGACTTTTCTTCAGCAGGATGTAGCCCTGCATCGACCAGTCACCGGCTTCCTGCGCCCATTCGACGGCCCTGTCCCGCCAGTACAAAGCCAGGTCCGGTTGATTGGCATCCCGATACAGCCAACCCGCGAACTCAGCTCCGCGCGCACCTACGGTCAGAAGTCGGCGTCGAACAGCCGACTTGACCTGGCGGGCGTGCTGTTCGACAACCTTCACGACACCGAGAACAGCCGGAAGTGTCCTGGTCGGTCCGTGGGTGCCGTCATCGGCGACACAGACATCAAGCTGGCGTTCGAAGTACCCGGCAACCGTGTCATCCAGATAGCGGCCGGCGTCCTCCAACGCGAGGGTGAAGTGGTCGCGCTCGGCCAGAGGCGGTGGTACGGACCGCACTGCGCTGCAGTGATGCACCTCAGACTGGGCCACCAATAACTCACCGAGCTCCGCACTCTTCACACCGAGGAGCTTGGCCAGCTTGGGTCGTAACCAGGCCGATGGCTCGGTCTCTCCAGATTCCCAACGGCCGACGGTCGAGCGCTCAACCCGCAGCCGATAGGCGAGCTCCTCCTGCGTCAGGCCAGCGTTCTTACGTGCTTGGCTCAGTCGCACTCGCTTGCGGCGCACTGCCAGTGCCCTCCTGACCGTCGACGGTGATCATAAGAACCGTGAGCGTACCCAGCGGTGCAGTTCCGGTGGGGTCGATGCGGCATTTTCGCCGCACGGGTGCGGCATCTTCGCTCTAGTTGCGCTGCTAAGCAACCGTTTGACTGACGGCTATGGCCCAGGTGAAACCCAGTATTGATCAACCAGCATCGGAGCCGGCAGCCCTCGCGCCCGACATCACTCGGTCTGTAATTGATTGCCCCAGCACTCAAGAGGAAGAAATAACGGGGGTTGACCGGAATCAGTTCGAAGGCTCACATCTTCCGATGATCGCGGACCATGAAACATGCTGGCGACGCCTACGAGTCTGCCCACGCCCCGGAAATGGCAA